>CAZTOE010000134.1:266-12248 GCA_964615045.1 uncultured Spirochaetales bacterium | reverse complement strand
CGTGGGGGGGAAGACGTGTTTGCGAGATCAGCCAGTGAACGAGCCTGATCACAATCAGGATCCGCAGGAGCTTGATGCCGCCCGCAGTCGAGCCCTGCGATCCGCCCGTGATCATCGACAGGATGAGAACCGCCTTTCCCGCGTTCGGAAGCTCCTCCACGCCGAAGGTGGAGAAGCCGGCAGTCGTCTGCGCCGAGAGGGAGATGAGGGCGAGATCGGAAATCGAAGCTCCACCAGGCAAGCCGACGGCCGGAGTCAGCAAGATCAGAAGCGATCCTCCGGCCATCACGAGCACGAGGAGCGTGCGGACTTCGGGGTCGTCACGGAGGCGTTTCCAGCGGCCCCTCCGGAGCCCGGCGTAGAGCGGCAACGAAACGGCTCCGAGAAGCGAGAGCCCGAGGACACCGTACTGCAGCCTCGAACCCAGCTCGGCGAGGCTGGAGTCTCGAGGCGCAAAGCCTCCCGTCGAGACTCCCGCCAGGGTGTGAACGACCGCATCGAACGCCGTCGCGCCGAGGAGCATCAGCACACTCACCCCTAGACCCGTGAGGGCGAGGTAGACCCACAGCACGCGCCGCGCGTGCGCGCGCATGCTCCCGCTCGCATGTGCGGGATCCAAGCTGGGAGACCCGAGCCGCCGCGTCGCCACTCCAGGCTCCGACGCGATCGCCAGGGAAAGGACGACAAAGCCCAGCCCCCCCACCCACTGCATCCAGGCGCGCGCCAGGAGAAAGGTCCGCGAACGCCCTTCGATCGATGCGAGGGTGGAGAGCCCGGTGGTCGTCACGCCCGAGACGGCCTCGAAGACGGCGTCCGTCCACCGAAGCCCGTGAAACATCAGGGGCACCGACATCACGACGGAGCTCAGCAGGAAGATCGAGGCCGTCACTACGAGCGCTTCATTGCGCTGCAGCTCGCGCGGCGCGGGTGCACGGCGCGCCAGTAAACCGAGCCCGCCCAAAAGCGCCCCGGCGAGACCGTAGGGAAGCATCAGCGGGTACTCGCCGAAGACGGCGGCACCGAGAGTCGGCACGAGCGCCGTCACCCCGAGGATGAGACTGAGCTCTCCCGCATACCGCAACACAACCCAGACCCGGACCGCGTGGCGAAGTGCGCGCTCTGCTTCGTTCGGCACGATGCTCCCGTTCTGGGTTGTCGGCTAGACGCAATCATGAAGCGGGCCGCGCCGGAGTGCCACACCGGCGCTCGGCGAAGCGTCTACTTGCGACACATCGCTTGAAAACAGGATCGCGCCACTTCGGGTACCCTCGGTGGATGCCTTTGCTCGCTGACGCGCTGCTACTCGGTGCCGGGATCGCGCTGCTCGTCGCGGGTGGTGAGTCCCTGGTGCGCGGAGCCGCGGCGCTGGCGCGGCAAATGGGCGTGTCGCCGCTCGTGGTAGGCCTCACGGTCGTCGCTTTTGGAACCAGCGCGCCCGAGCTCGCCGTGAATGTCACGGCGGCGGTTCGAGGGAATGGAGCGATCGCTTTTGGCAATCTCATCGGATCGAACCTGGCCAATATCGGCCTCATCCTGGCCGTCTCCGCGTTGGTCTCGAAAATCTCCGTGGATAGCATCGTCGTCACGCGCGAGATCCCGATGATGCTGCTCGCAAGCGTCGCCACCCTGGTCATGGGGATGGACGTGCTGCGGGGGGAGCCGCAGTCGCGCTACGACCGGCCCGAGGGGATCCTGCTGCTGTTGCTCTTCGTGATCTTCCTCTACTACACGATTGCTGAGACGCTTCGGAAGCGAAGCGCGGATCCCTTCGTCCAGCAGGCGCGCGACCAGACGATCGGTACCCGGTGGAGGCCACTCGCGGCCAATTGCGGTCTGGTAATTCTGGGCCTCGGCGCCTTGGCGCTGGGCGGTCGCTTCACCGTGGCGGGAGCCGTGGAACTCGCCGCGGCCTGGGGGGTACCGAGGAGCCTGATCGGTCTCACCGTGGTCGCGATCGGGACGAGTCTTCCGGAGCTCAGCGCGAGTGTGATGGCGGCGCGAAAAGGAGAATCCGACCTTGCGATCGGCAACATCGTCGGCTCGAATGTGTTCAACCTGCTCTTCGTCCTCGCCGTCACGGCGGTGATTCGCCCGGTGCCCGTCCCCGTGGACGGCCACCTGGACCTGACGATCATGATCGCATTCGCGACGATTCTGCTCTTCTTGTCGCTCGGGCAGCGGAAAATCGGCCGCTTCAAGGGGGCGCTGCTGCTCACCGCGTACCTGGGCTACATCGGCTGGCGGGTGTCGTAGACACTCCATGAGGCAACCCCATCGACGCGCGGTCGCGCGTCTCGGCCTTTTCGTGGCGCTGGTCTGGGCCGGGCCCTCGGCCGCAAGCGCGCGCCCCGAACCGACGGTTCGCTTCCTCCGCTTCGAAGGAGTGCGTGCCGTTCCCAAGGACGAACTCCGTTCCCACATGATCACCCGGACGCCCTCGCGCTGGAGGTTCTGGCGGGCCAAACCGCCCTTTTCGCCCGGAGCGCTCAAAGAGGATCTGGATCGCATCGAGCGGGTGTACCGGAACCACGGCTACTACGAGGCAACCGCAAGTTATTCGCTTTCCGGGGATCCGAGCGACGGGAGCGTCGGGGTCATGGTGCAAGTCGCCGAGGGCGAGCCGGTGCGAGTCGCCGAAGTGCGGATTGAGCTCGCGACGAAGGCCTCGTTGCCCGACGACGTGGTCGCCTCCCTGGAGCGGGACCTCCCCCTCAAAGCGGGCGCCGTATTCACCCTGAACGACTACAAGGGGGCCCGCGCCGCGCTGCTCGAGCGACTCGCCGATGCGGCGCATCCAGCGGCCCGATTGGAAGGCGGTGCCGATGTGGACGTGGCGGTTCGGGAGGCGCGCGTCCACTGGGTCGTGCAGCCGGGACCCCGGGTCTCTTTCGGTGCGATCCAGATCACGGGCCTCGAGCGGGTGGGACGGAGCGTCGTCGAGCGCGAGCTGAAGATTTGGGAAGGGCAACCGTACTCGGCGTCTGCCCTCAATCGGACGCGCCGGCACCTCGTCGCCCTCCAACTCTTCCGCTATGTCGGCGTTGTCCCCGAGCGCGGAGACGACGGGGCGGACGAAGAGCGCGTCTGGCCCGTCGCGGTCGAGCTCCGCGAGCGCCCCCCCCGCTCGCTGGCCATCTCCGGCGGATGGGATTCGAATGTTGGGCCCCGCGGCGGCGTGCGCCTCAACCATCGCAACTTCCTGGGCGACGCACGGCAATTCGAGATCTCGGGCAGCGTTTCGGAAGTCGATCAAAACGCCCGAACGCGCTTTCTTCAACCCTACGTACTCGGCACGCGCGCCACGCTCGAGTCCGGTCTCGGCTGGCGCCGTTTGAGCCGCAGCTCCTACGATGCCAACGAGGTGACGTGGACGCTCGGACCGCGGCGAACCTTCGGCGAGCATTGGGTGGGCGAAGTCGCCTACCGCTTCGGCTGGAGCGGGGTTTCGAACATCAGCGGGACGGACGACGACGTCCTCCGCCGCCAGAAGAGCGACGGGCTCCTGAGCGGCATCGGGACCCGCTGGCGCCGGGCCGAGCTCGATGTTCCGACGAACCCGACCCGCGGTACGTGGTTCGAGGTTGGCCTGGCCACCAACCAGCGCGTACTCGGCTCGGACTTCGACTGGATGGGCTACGAGGCGGAAGCACGGGCCTACTGGCCGCTGGGGCCGACGGTCCTGGCGGGTCGCCTGCGCGGACGTGTCATCGATCCCTTCGGAGGCACACAGCCCGAGGAGGTTCCACTCTGGCAACGTCTCTTCCTCGGCGGCGCGCACAGCGGGCGCGGCTTCGCCTTCCAGGAACTCGGGCCGCTCGATTCGAAAGGTGACCCCGTGGGTGGAACCAGCAGCGTCCTGGGCAGCGTCGAATGGCGGGTGCCGGTCTGGCGTCGCTTCGGGCTCGCGGCCTTCGCGGACGCCGGCCAGGTCTCGCTCGATCCCTTCGAGCTCGCCGCAGACGACTTCGGGGTCGGGGTTGGTGGGGGAGTGACGGTAGACACGCCGGTGGGCGCCCTCGCCGTCTACGCAGGCTACCCCGTCCGCAAGCTCGAGGTTTCGCGGCGTTGGCGTTTCTATGTCTCCCTGGGGTTCGGCTTTTGATGCGTCGTATCGCGCGCACGATGCGTTGGCTGCTCCAGGCGGCCTTCCTGGCCAGCATCGCGTTGATGGTGCTCGCGATTGCCGCGCTCACCGGAAAATTGCCCGCCGCGACGCGTGCACTCGTCGAATGGAGCGCGACCCAGGCTTTGGGTACGCCCGTGCATGTCGAACGCTTCCGCGGCTCTTTGCTCGGTGCCTTCGAGCTCGAAGACGTCTCGATCGCGCCACCGGATCTTGCACCGCTGACCCTCCGCTCGATCCAGGTCGAGGTGGCTGAGCTCTCGTGGGCCAAGCGCCGCGCGGTCCTCGCTTCGCTCGTGATCTCGGGAGCGGCGCTGCGCGTGCAACGAGACCCAGACGGTTGGTCGATCGCGGGATGGCGGCCGCCGGCGCGGGTGTCCCGAGAGGGAAACGCGGAAGAGGAGGCCAGTTCGCTTCGGGTGCGCCGCCTGGTTCTTCGCGAGATCGGTCTCGACCTGGCCTACCGAGCTGAGGGAGGAGAGACTGCGACGGCGTACGGCACGGGGCGCTTCGAGGCGAGCGACTTGCGCTGGCCCGCGGACCCAACCCACGCGTGGCCGCTCGAGAGCCGCGCCGAAATCGCTCTCGAAGCGGTGCGCTGGACCGGGCGCACCGTCGCCCAAGGCACCCTGCGAGCCCAGCAGCGCGGGACCGCCCTGGAACTCGAGTTCGAGGGAGACATGGGGGGGCCCGTCGTCGCGAGCGGCCGCGCCCGTCTGGCCGGCGCTGTGGACGCCCCGGCCATCATCGACGCGGAGGCCGCGCTGCGCTTTCGCGACGTCAACCTCGGGACTCTTGCCGGCGATCCCGGCTGGAGCTCGGCGCTCAGCGGAGAGCTCGACGGCAAGTGGGATGGCGCGGTCCTTTCGAGTCGGATGAGCCTTGAGCGGTCGCGGTGGGGAGCCGAGGAGATTCGGAATGCGGAGCTCGTGGGCCGGCTATGGCCTCGGTTCAAGGACTGGCGGTTTGAACTCGAGACCGTGCGCGTGGCCGCTGCGTTTGCGGAAGTAGAGGCCAGCGCCGCAGGAAACGCGGCGGGCGCGGAGTCGCTGGTGGTGCGTCGGCTCGATCTCGACCTCGCAGCGCTTCCGCCACGCTGGCGTCCCCACGCGGCGATCCGCGGGGGTCGCGTTGACGCAGAGGCCAACCTCTCCGGACCCTGGCGCGACCCGCACGGCTCGTGGTCGTTGTCCGTCGAACAATTGAAGCTCGACGGCCGAGCTCCAATCGATGCGGCAATGCGCGGCGAAGCCCTTGGCGGTCGCCGCCTCCGCGTCGATCGACTCGTGTTGACCGGTCTACCGGGAATCCGAAGCGTCCAGGCCGTTGCTCCGTTTGAGGTCGGCCTCCTTCCTTCCGGTGCGTCGATCCAGGGGGCACGGCTTCAAGCGGCGGGGGGGATGCTCGAGGTAGACGGCGGGTTTGGCGCCGGGGCGTTTCAACGCCTCCATCTGGCCGCCCAAGACCTCGAGCTCACCCAGATCGTCCCGACCCCTGAAGACCCGGAGGCCGGTCGTGAAGATCCGGGGCCCGGTCGCGGACGTCCGCAGCCGGGGGGTCGGTTGGATGCGGACTTCGAACTCGAGGGCCCACTGTCCCAACCGCGCATCGATGGGTTCCTCGCGTGGAGCGAACCGCGCTGGGGTGAACTCGCGGCGGAGCGTATCGAGCTCCAGATTGCGCCCGCGCCCGAGGGAGCGGTTCTCCTCGCGGTGAGCGGCACTCTCGTGCAGGGAGGAGTCGAGCGGCTCGAGCTCGAGGCGCGTCTGTCGTCTCGAGATCTGTTGGTGCGGCCGAAAGCGG
Organism: uncultured Spirochaetales bacterium; assembly: GCA_964615045.1. Lineage (GTDB taxonomy): Bacteria > Myxococcota_A > UBA9160 > UBA9160 > PR03 > JANQRO01. The sequence goes on along the minus strand of CAZTOE010000134.1, from coordinate 6,322 downwards.
TGGCATTCGATGCCGGCTTTCGCGCCGATGTCACCTTGCACCAATTCGAGTGGGCGGCGCTGGCGCCACTGTCACCCGACATGCTGACCGACCTCGCGGGCCCCGTGGACGGCGTGCTGCACCTCCAAGGGCCGCTCGAATCCCCCGCGGCGACTGGCCGCCTGATTTGGCAGGGGCCCCGCTGGCGCGACCTGGCAGCCGATCGAATCGACCTGGACATCGAAGCGGCTGACGGGGCGGCGACCTGGCAGGGTCGTCTGGTGCTGGTCCGCGGCGGGAACCATGCGGTCGAAGCCCGCTTCGAGCTGCCCGCTCGGTCGCTCTCGGAACCGCGCATGCTGCTCCACGATCCGAGTGTGCACCTCTCCGCCACACTGCGAGATTTTGAGCTCGCTTGGCTGGCTCCCATCGCTGCGATACGCACACCCGCCTTGGCAGGCCGCCTGGACGGGACGGTCCGGATCGCGGGCGAAGCACCCGTGCCCCGGATCGAAGGAGAACTCCAGTTGCTCGACCTGCGCCTCGCCGGCCCGCCCCTACCGGGTGAAGTGGGCCCGGCCTCCGGTCGGCTGTCCCTGCTCGGGCATCGCGCCGAGCTTGAGGAGCTCCGACTCCTTTCGGGAGAGGGTGAGGCGCGTCTCTCCGGTCATGTCGATTGGGAAGGCCCGGGGGAACCCGCGCTCGCCTTCCAACTTCACCTCACCCGCTTTGCCGTGGTCCAGCCCGGGACGATCGAGGGCCTCCTCGATGGCAGCGTGGTCGTGGAAGGAAAGCCTTCAGTGCTGCGCGCCACGGGAGGCCTGCGGCTCTCCGAAGCCGCCATCGATCTTCCCGAGATCGAAGACCCGGTCTTGCGCGAAATTCGCGTCCGAGGGCTCCCTGAGAACGACAGCTCCGAGTCGATTTTCGAAGCCGACGCCGGCCTCTTGGGAGCTCTCGAAGCCAACGTCACGCTCGAGGTCGGAGACTCGGTTTGGCTGCGCGGACTTGGTGCAGAGCTCGAGCTTCAGGGCGAGCTACGCGTCCGAAAGCGCCCCCATCGGGAGCCGGGGCTGTTCGGTTCCGTCGAAACGAACAGCGGGCGGATCGACTTCCAGCGCAAGTGGCTTCGCATCGAGCAGGGCACCGCCACCTTTGACGGGAGCCCCGAACCCGATCCGTATCTCGACATCACGGCGGTGCACCAGGCCCGCGACGTCGAGATCCGCGTGCGAATCTTCGGGAAGGCGAGCGCGCCTCAAATCGAGCTCGATAGCGATCCCCCTCTCTCGTCCGAAGAGCAGCTCGCCTACCTGCTCTTCGACCGTCCCATGGGCGAGCTCGGTTCGGAAGACCAAGAACAGCTCGGCACGGCCGTCGGCGTCCTGGCGGCCGACGCCTTGCTGGGTGAATTCGGCTCGGAGCTCGCCCGCAAGGTCGGCCTCGACCGCATCCGGCTCGGGATGGATGAACAAGCGCCCGTTCTGGAGGTCGAGAAGCAACTCCACCCACGCCTTACGGCCCGTTACGGCCGCAGCTTCGGTGCCGACGGCGGCGACCGCTTCGTCTTGGAGTGGCGGCTTTTTCGCAGGCTCTTCCTGATCGGGGATCAGCGCACGAGCGGCGAGTCGGGGGTGGGCGTGCTCTGGCGGTACGACTTCTAGGCTCGCGCCGCGACTCCTCAGAGGAACGTCATCATGAGGGTCGCGATTCCCAGGAAACTGAAGAAACCCACAACGTCGGTCACCGTCGTCAGGATGATCGAGGAGGATTGGGCAGGATCCTGGCGCAGGGCCGTGAGCAGCATCGGAATGCTCGCGCCCGAAAGGCCGGCGAGCGTCATGGAGATCACCATCGAGACCGAAATGACGCCCGCGAGGCCCAGCGAGCGACTCCACACGTAGACCGCCGCTCCGGTGGTGAGGGCCACGGCGACCCCATTGCCGGCGCCGGCCGCGACCTCCTTCACGACCACGGGAAACCACTGCCGCACGCGCACTTCTCGGAGTGCCAGACCTCGCATCGTCACCGCGAGCGCCTGGGCTCCCGTATTCCCCGATTGCCCGGCGACGACCGGGAGCAGCACCGCGAGCGCCGTTACCTGGGCAATCGTGTCCTCGAAGAGCCCGACGACGGCCGCCGCCAGGAAGGCCGTCACCAGGTTGATCTGGAGCCAAGGCAGGCGCTTGCGGACGGCGAACCAAGGCGACGAGAGCGCCCGTTCCTGATCGCTCGCACCGACCATGGTGACGGCGCTGGCCGTGGCCTGGTTCTGGGCGGCCTGAATCAGTTCGCGTTGGCGCAAGACGCCCAGCAGCGCGCCATCGAGGTCGACGACTGGGAGACTCGCGACGCGGTGACCCTCGAAAGTCTGGAGGATCTCCTCCCGAGACGCGAGGCCTTGCACGGCGATCGGCGCCCCGCCCGCGAGGCTTTCGAGGCGGGCCGTGGCGTCGGCTGCGATGATGTTCTCGAGTGGAACCGAGCCGACCAGGCGCCCCTCGCCGTCGACGAGGAACACGTCCTGCACCCGCCGGTCGCGGAGTCGACGCAGGGTCCGCACCACGTCGCGTATCGTGGCGTCGGGTCGAAACGTGGTGGCGCGCGGGTCCATCAAGGCACCAGCAGTCTCAGGCGGATACTCGAGGAGCTCCCGCAACTCGCGGGCCAAGCTCTCGTCGACGGCTTGCAGGCAACGCTCGCGGCCTTCGGCGTCGAGACGCGCCAGGATCGACGCGGCGCGATTGGGGTTCAGGGCGCTGAGGAGGGCGCCGCTTCGCTCCGAAGGAAACGCGGTCAGCGTTCGGGCGGCCGCATCGGGCGTGAGTCGTCTCATGATCGCGACCGCGACCTCGACCGGCTCTGGCCCGAGCAGAGCGGCCGCTTCCCCCGCATTCTCCGACTCGATGATGCGCGCGGCCTCGTCCGGCGCGTGCCGAAGCAGGAGCCGCGCCAAGCCTCGGTCGAGGGTGTCTGCATCACCCACGGCGGGCGTGCCCCTCCTCTGCGGGGCCCGTCAAGGCCTCGACGAAAGCGCCGGCTCCCGCCAGGAAGAGTTGACTGAGGGCCGTGCTGGCATCTTCATCTCGCCCGGTGGTCAGGAGCTGCGCCTCGAGCTCGCGCAGCGTGCGGTAGCGAATCGCTCCCAGGTAGGCACCCGCGTCGTCGACCACCGGAAGGGAGGAGACCTTCTGCCAGCCGGGGTGCGCGAGGATCTCGCTTCGGTCCGCAGAGGCGAGTAAGCGCTCCGGATCGAGCACCATCCGATCCGAGAGGGGCTCGCGGGCCCGGGCCAGCAACAGCTCGCGGAGGTTCAAGACTCCCACGAGGCGCTGGTCGCGATCGATGACGTAGAGATTGTAACGGGCGAAGGAGGCGGACCGCCGCACTTGCTGGAGCGCTTCGCGCGCCGTCACATCCTGGTGAACCGCGAGGGCCTCGGGGTCCATCCACGCGCCAGCCGAATCTTCTGGGAAGCGCAACAGACTTCTCAGAGCCCGAGCCCGCAGCCGATCCATCGCTCCGAGAAGGGTGGTCTGCCGCGCTTCGTCGAGCCGGCGCAAGAGTCGGGCCGCCACGTCGACCTCGATCGCTACGAGAAGCTGCGCGGCGCGCCTCGGTTCGAGACTCATGAGAGTGGCCGTCGCGTGCCGGGGTGAAAGACGACGCAAGAGTGCGCCTGCATGGGCGGCCGAGCTCCGGTCTACAGCATGCGCGATCTCCGCGGGATCCCATCTCTCGAGGGCCGCGGCAGCCCGGTCGGGGTGGTCTTCGAGAAAATGATCGGCCATACGTCGCACGAGTGTCACGGAGAAGCTCCCCCACTTCGGAAGTGGGGCGATGATACGCTATGCGCAGGCGGGGTGGACCCTCCGCGGTCGACCCGTTGCGAGAGAAGGACACCATGGATCAACTATTCGATCTAGCGGCGTGGCGCGAGATCTTCGTCCGAGCCGTTTCGGAGCTCGGTGCCAACGTAGCGAGCTTCCTGCCCAACCTTGTGGGCGCCCTTTTGCTGCTCGCGCTGGGCTGGCTTTTAGCTCGAGCCCTCGAGGCGATCGCGGAACGCGGCCTGCGCGCGGTGGGAGTAGACCGAGCCGCATCCCGGCTGCGCGTGTCCGAGCTCCTGGAGCGCGCCGAGATCCGCGTCGGCTTCTCGCGACTTCTCGCGGGCCTGGTCTTCTGGCTGGTGTTCCTGGTCTTCCTGCTGTCGAGCATCGAAGCGCTGGGGCTCACTGCCGTTACTGCGACCTTGGATCGGCTCATCGCCTTCATTCCGAACGTGATCGGTGCGGCGTTGATCGCCTTGGGGGGCCTCCTTCTGGCGCGCTTCTCGGCGACCCTGGCGACTTCGGGCGCCGCGGCATTCGGGGTGGTGGGCTCGCGCCGACTGGGCGCACTGACGCAGGTGGGAGTGGCGGGCCTGGCCTTGGTGGTGGCGGTGGAGCAGCTCGGAATCGCGACCGACGCGCTGATCTTGCCGTTCACGGTTGTGCTCGGAGCGGCTGGCTTTGCGTTCGGCCTGGCCTTCGCTCTGGGGGCGAGGCCGGTGATCACGCATATCCTCGCCGGCCATTTCCTGAAGCAGTCGCTTCCCCGTGAAGAGCCGGTGGAGATCGACGGCAGACGCGGCTTGATCGAGCGCGTGGGTGCGGTCGATACGCTTCTGCGCAACGGTGAGCGGCGCTGGAGCGTTCCCAATGCCCAGCTTCTGGATCGCATCGTGGAGCGATGACTGGCTTCGGGACGAGGCGGCGGTGCCCGTGGGAGTGGTGACCGACTTCGAGAAAAACCAGCGGGAAGGGAGACGAGAGCGTGCAAATCGCGAAACCCGGTGAGGCCATCCACGTCATCGAGCGTCGGCTCTTCCCCGGTGACGTCCGTCGCCACTTCGTGGGCGAGCTTGAGGCATGCACGGAGCGAACGCTGCGCGTCAAGGGCTACCTCTTTGTATACGATTCTGGCGCCAGCGCGTTCTCGCGCAAGCCCGAGCTCCGGACCCGGCTCATCGCCCTCGACAACCGGGTGATCATCAACCTCCTACCCGAAGGCCTCTCCGTCGAGGACATCGGCTATACCCATGATGCCCAGGGCAACCTTACGCTTACCGATGGAGCGGGTTTCGAGCTCGACATCAGCGAGTTCGGACCCAAGGAGTGAAGCACTGTCGGTCTGTCGGGCGGCCCGGCCGCACGATTGCCCGGCCGTGGGTGATCGGCAGTGGCTCGGTCGACAGTGGGTCGGTCGGTGGCTGGTTGGCTTCCGCGCGCTCCGGGGGGGAGAGTTGTGTCCGTGATCGCAGGCCGGGTCTGGCCGGGAGAGCCTTATCCGCTCGGCGCCACCTGGGATGGGCGCGGGGTCAACTTCGCGCTTTTTTCCGAGAACGCGGAGAAGGTGGAGCTCTGCCTCTTCGACGCGACAGGAAGGCGGGAGCTTCAACGCATCGCGCTCCCCGAGTACACCAACGAGGTCTGGCACGCTTATCTTCCCGACGTGCGCCCCGGGCAGCTCTACGGCTACCGGGTCCACGGGCCCTATGCCCCCGAGCGCGGGCACCGCTTCAATCCCAACAAGCTGTTGCTCGATCCCTACGCCAAGTCGCTGGCGGGCGATGTGCGATGGAGCGACGTCCATTACGGCTACCGCGTCGGCCACGCCGCCAAAGATCTGTCTTTCGATCGCCGCAACAACGCCCGCGGCATGCCCAAGTGTGAAGTGGTCGACACCGCCTTCACCTGGGGCGCGGAGCGGCGTCCGAACACGACGTGGCACGAGACCATCATCTATGAGCTCCACGTGCGCGGCTTCACCATGCGTCATCCGGAGGTACCGGAGCCGCTGCGCGGCACCTTCGCGGGTCTCGCCCACTTCTCGGTGATCGACTATCTCCGCGCCCTGGGCGTGACTGCGGTGGAGCTCCTCCCGGTTCAGGGTTTCGTCGAGGAGCGCACCCTCGTCGAGCGCGGGCTTCGCAACTATTGGGGCTACAACCCGCTGTCCTTCTTCGCCCCCGAACGACGCTACGTCGCCGCGGACGCCCTGCAGGAGTTCAGAACGCTGGTTCATCATCTGCATGA
>CAZTOE010000134.1:0-256 GCA_964615045.1 uncultured Spirochaetales bacterium | reverse complement strand
GAGGTGATCCTTGACGTGGTCTACAACCACACCGCGGAGGGCAACGAACTCGGTCCCACGCTCTCCTTCCGCGGCATCGACAACGCGTCCTACTATCAGCTGGTCCCAGGCGATGAACGCCACTACGTCGACCATACCGGCTGCGGCAACGCGCTCGCCCTCGACCACCCACGAGTGCTACAGCTCGTGACCGATTCGCTGCGCTATTGGATCGAAGAGATGCACGTCGATGGCTTCCGCTTCGATCTCGCCACGA
>CAZTOE010000133.1:0-12285 GCA_964615045.1 uncultured Spirochaetales bacterium | reverse complement strand
CCACTACAAGATGTGCGAGAACTGGGGCTATCAGCGCCTCGCGGCCAAGAAACGCGAAGAATCCATGGGGGAGATGGAGGACGCGGACAAGATCATCGAGCGGATTTTGTTCCTCGACGGAGTGCCCAATTTGCAGCGCTTGAACCCGGTTCGCGTCGGCGAAGATCCCATCGAGCAACACAAGCTCGACCTCGCGCTCGAGCTGGAAGCCGTCGAGCGGTACAACCGCGTCGTCGCGCTCGCGCGGACCAAGGGCGACAATGGAACGCGCTCGCTGCTCGAGCCGATTCTCCGCGACGAAGAGGAGTCGGTCGATTGGCTCGAGGCGCAACTTCACATCGTCGAGGAGATCGGCAAAGAGCGCTACCTGGCCGAACAACTCCACGGCGAGGCGTGACGGCTCTCAGCGCGCCGGGCTTCGGCGGCACACCCGCCACGCCAGCAGGGCGCCCAGCACCGCGAGCCCACCGGTCGGGGACACCGGCTCGGGAACCACGGCGACTTCGATGTCCGAGCCGGCGGCGCAGATGGGTAGCTCCGACAGCGCCGTCTCGGAGAGGTCGCTCGGATCGAAGCGCACCAGCCCCGGTGCGTCGAAGCCGCCGACGTCCACGATGAGGGTGCCGTCGGCGTCGAGCAGCATCGACTCGACCTGCGAGGGCGCGAAGAAGCCGACCCCTCCGAGCACGGTGGTGCCGCCCGGCGTCACCTCGACGATCGCGTTGCTGCCCGCGTCAGCCACGAAGTAGGTCCCGCCACCGGCGTCGGCGGAATCCTGCGGACGCGCGCTGCCCCCGAGGTCGACCACCGAATCCTGAGCGCCGGCTTCGTCGACCTGGATCAGGTCACCCACGAAGAGGTCCGTCACGAGGAAGTCGCCGCCCAGGTCGCGGCGGATCGAGGACGGGCTGGTCCCGAGCAGGTCGTCGGACGCGATGCTGGTCTGTCCCCCCGTGATCGGATTGACCCGGATGACCTCATTGTCGATGAGCACGTAGAGGCGCCCGTCGTCGGCCGAGACGGCGAGATCCACGGGGTTGGTCAGCATCCCACCGCTGGCGACGGTCTCGCTGGCGCCGGTCTTGGGATCCACGCGGAAGACGCCCGAAGTCGCGCCCTCGACGGCGACGTAGAGCGTTCCCTGCGAATCGAAGGCGATCCCGCCGCCGGGGGGCGTCGCGCTGCGGAGCGTCTCGATCCGGGTGGCGAGATCCAGCTCCCGGAGAGCGCTGGCGGGGGCGGCACCGGGATTGGCGGCGAAAGTCGCGTAGAGGAGGGTCGAGCCGTCGGTCGCGATGTCGAAGGAGGCGATGCCGTTTAGGCCGTCCCCCGTGCCCGGGACGTCGCAGAGAATCGTCTCGCCCACCGTGTCGCCCGTGATGCGATTGAGCGAGGTCGGCTCCAAGTCCCCGTCACACCGGCCTGGATCGAGCGTCGCGAAGATGTTGCCGCTGCCGTCGATCTCGAGATCGATGGCCACGATCGCCGGCGTGTCGAGCACGATCGACTGTTGCTTGGTGACGGCGTCGATCCGGATCAGACGATTCGTGTCGTACACGAGCGCATCGCCGCCCGGGTACAGGGCAATGTGCGATGGCGCCATGAGCAGATCGCCGGTCGCCCACTCCGAGGTTCCGCTGCTCTCCTGAAAGATCAATACGCTCCCGGCATCGGAGTCCGCGATGAGAATGTCCCCGTTCGCCAGCAGCGCCAGGCCGCGCGGCGCCATCAACAAGCCGCCCGACGAGAGCACTTCGGTGAGGCCCGTTCCGATCTCGTAGCGCGTCACCGCCGCGTCGTTGGCGAAGACGATGTTCCCATTCAAGTCCTCGATGAAGTCGCCCGGCGGCTGGAAGTCATTGTCGTCGAGCCGGGCGATCACGCGATGCGCGCCGGTCGCCGGTGTGATCCGGACGAACCACAGGTCAGCCGAGCGCTGATCGGCGACCACCAGGTCGCCGTTCGAGAGGTACCGGACCTGGTCGGCGCCCGCGATCGCGAACGGGTATTGCGCTCCGGTTGCGACGTCGACATGGGCCAGCTCGAAGACCGAGCAGTCGCCTACGACGATGTCGCCTTGCTTCAAATCCGCGGCTCGCGACGCAAAGCCGCTGGTAATCGCGAGACTGAGGAGGACGGCCTTCGCAGCCCTGGAACGGGTGGGAGGAACGAGGAGAGCGACGCGGTGTGACAAGGAAATCTCCGGCGTAGGGACCGGCGGCGCAGTCTACCGGCGATCGGGCCCGCGAGCAGGCCGCGCGGGAACGTCGCCGGAACGTGACCGGGGTGTGGAAGCACGGGAGGTTTTTCTGCCCGGGCTCGAACGGGTCCGGAACGCCCTATCATTGCGAGGGTGCCGGCCGCCGCACCCGCGGCACACGAAACCGGCAGCGCAGCGCCCACCCGACCCACAGAGACGAGAGCCACCATGCCCGATCCGTACAACGCCGTCGGCCTGATTCCCACTTTCTGGGGGATCCGCCAGCGCGAGGACATGCACAAGAACATCGAGCACATCAAGAGCCTCACCAAGGCGGCGTGCTGGCTCACGAGCCTCGACATCCCGGTGCGCCTGCTGGTGATTCCCGAAGGCGGTCTCCAGGGCTTCAACGACGAGATTCTCGACGTCGATCACACCGAATGGGCGCACCAATGCGCCATCGATATCCCGGGGCCTGAGACCGATGCATTGGGCGAGATTGCGCGGGAGTACGGCGTCTTCCTGATGGCCCAGGCCAAGGCGCGCCACGAAGATTGGCCCGATCTCTTCTTCAACGTCGGCTTCGTGCTCGATCCCGACGGCGACGTCATCCTGAAGCACTACAAGATCTCGTCGCTCCTGCCCTGCGAACGTTCGGTGTCTCCGCACGATCTCTTCGACTGGTGGATCGAGAAATACGGCCGCACGCTCGATGCTTTCTGGCCGGTGGTCGACACGCCGATCGGCCGCCTGGGCGTCATGATGGCGATGGAGGGCAACTACCCCGAAAACGGCCGCGGCCTCGCCATGAATGGCGCCGAGGTGGTTTACCGGGCGTCGCTGCCGGGGCCCTTTACGCAAAACGACGTGTTCGAGATCTCGAATCGCGCGCGCGCCCTCGAGAACAACATGTATGTCGTGGCGCCCAACATCGGGGGCTACTACCTCTACCCCGAGAGTGAGACGCCGATCGACGCCGGCAGCGGCAACTCGATGATCGTCGACTACAAGGGCGCGATCGTGGGCAAGCAGCGCGACACCAACGGCTCGACCTACGTGACCGGCGTGATCAACATCGACGCCCTGCGACACCACCGGGCTTGCGCACAGGTCACCAACTGGATGAAGGACGTGCGCGCCGAGATGGCCCAGCTGATCTACGAGCGTCCGATTTATCCGAAGAACCTGTATCTCGACAAAGTCCCTGGAAAACACGCCGAGTACCGAGAGAAAGTCATCAATCGCCAAGTCGCCCTCATGCAGGAACGCGACATCTGGAAGAGGTAGGCATCGTGGCAAGTGAGCGAGGCGAAGCGATCCCGAAGGGGTCGGATCTCTGCACCGACCCCAAAGGGTCGGATCTCTGCACCGACCCCAAAGGGTCGGATCTCTGGGTTGGTGGCAAGCACGTACCGCCCTCGTCGGGGCGCTATTTCGACGACCTGAACCCGCTCGACGATTCGCTCTATGCGCGCGTGGCCGACGGCACGGCGGAGGATATGGACGCAGCGGTGCGTATCGCCCACGAGGCTTTCCGGGCGCACCGCGATCGGCTGGCACGCGAGCGGGAGGCGTGGTTGATGCGGGCGGCGGCGCTGGTGGAGCGCGACCGCCAGGCGTACATGGACCTCCTGATCGACGAAGTCGGCTCCCCGTTCGGGAAGGCGGATTTCGAGGTCAACTACTGTATCAGCGCTCTGCGCGCTGCGGCGGGCGTGCCGCGGACGCTGAAGGGCGAGGTGATTCCCTCCGATTTTCCCGGCGCCTTCAGCATGGCGGTGCGCGAGCCGGTGGGGGTGGTCGCCGGGATCACGCCGTTCAACGTGCCGCTTCTCAAGTGCACGAAGCAGGGCGCGATGGCGCTCGCGACGGGCAACGCCACCGTTCAGCTCCCATCGGAGTTCGCCTCCCAGGTGACGCTGCGCTTCGCGCAGACGCTCGACGAAGCCGGCGTTCCGCCGGGCCTCTTCAACGTCGTGACCGGCAACCCCTTCGCGATCGGTGACGTGCTGACGACGCACCCGCTCGTCAAGAGCATCACGTTTTGCGGATCGCCGCGGATCGGCAAGCACGTGGCGGAGCTCGCCGCCCGCGGTCTCAAGCCCGTGACGCTCGAGCTCGGCGGCAAGAGTCCACTCCTCGTCTTGGAGGATGCGGATCTGGACGACGCCGTGGCGGCCGCAGCCTTCAGCATCTTTTTCTTCCAGGGGCAAGCGTGCATGGGTGCCAGCCGGATTCTCCTGCAGCGCTCGATCGCCGAGGCGTTTACCGAGAAGTTTGTCGCGGCGGCGCTCGCCTCGAAGGACGGAGACCTGCGCAATCCCGAGACGGCAATCGGCCCGATCATCAGCGAGCGGCAGCGCGAGCGGGTGCGGCGGCACATCGAAGATGCGCGCGCGAAAGGGGCGGAGGTCCTGGTCGGCGGCGCATGGGAGGGAAACCGCTGTCTGCCCACCATCCTGCGCGGTGTCGACGAAAGCATGGAGGTGTGCCGGGAGGAGACCTTCGGTCCCGTGACCTCACTCTACGTGTTCGACACGGTGGAAGAGGGCGTCGCGCGCGCCAACGACACCGAGTACGGGCTCAGCTTTTCGATCTTCACCCGCGATATCGACAAGGCCTTCGCGATCGCCCGGCAAGCAGAATCGGGTGCCGTGCACATCAATCGCGCCACGATCCAGGACGAGCCCCACGTGCCCTTCGGCGGGCAAGGCCTGAGCGGCTTTGGCCGCGAGGGAACCCAGGCCGACCTGGAAGTCCTGACCGAGTGGAAGTGGATCACCGTCCGCACGGGGTAGCGTGGGTCGCGATCGGGCCGGGGCGCGGTCGCGACGGATGTCGCCGGTCGCGGAACTAGCGCGGGGACCAGACGATCCGGACCGAGCGTTTGCCCCAGCGCAGCGCGGCCTCGCGGTCGGTTCCCATGTAGATGTCGATGCGGCGACGCCATCGGGCGGCGGTCTTGTCGAGCACCGTGTACTCGCCGGGGAGACCCTCGATGCGCACCTTCGTGCCGCGCCTCAGGCCGAGCCGCAGGAGATCGCGGGAGACCGCGATGGTGCGCATGCCCGGTTTGAGGCGGTCGCCCCAGGCGCCCCGGCTGGGATCGCCCGAGGTCTGCTCCGGGAGCGAGTTGTAGGCCGTCGCCGTCACGACGAGCTCGCCGCGCGCCATGCCGGTGTCGAGAGCCACGTCGTCGGCGGTTGCCGCGAGCCCTCCGCCGAGGGCCCAAAGGGTGATCGCGGCACGGATCCCGCGGCGCGCTCGGGAGGCGAGGCCCGCCCCTAGAAGCGCAGCTCGAATTCGAGGTGTTGCTTGCGGGCGGCACCGATCGCCCGCACCCGCACGGCGTAGCCCCGGATGCGCAGGCCGCGCAACTCGAGGCGCAGGCCGGGTGACCCCTTCACGACCGGGCCCGACACCCGGAGGCCCAGCGAGCGCTCCCCCCACGTGAAGCTGTCGCGGTATTCGATGCCCGTTCTGCGCAATCCGAGATGCTCTCGCCACCAAGCCTCCGTCGATGTTGCCGTCTCCGCCGTCGTGAGCAGCGTCGCCGCGCGGGGCGCCGCTCTGGGGGGTTTCGGATCGTCGGCGTGGGCGTTTGAGCCGGGGTAGACCGCGGTGAGCAGGGCGCTCACCAGGAGCGATCTCAGCAGCAGTCGTGCGCGGTCCATTCGGACCCCCGAGCAGCTTCAGCTTCTCGAGCATATCAGAACGGCGTTTGAATTGACACCGCGTTTTTCTCGCAAGTACGCGAAACATCACGAAAATTTACGAAATCAGTCGAGTTTTTCAAGAAACTCGGCGAGGGCATGATTCCAGTCCACGGGCGCTTCGAAGTAGGGAGAGTGGCCACAACCTGCGATCATCGCGACCTGGGCGCCCGCGGCCGCCGGGAGCTGCGCGGCACAGCTTCGGATCGCCGCCGGCGGAAACAGTGGGTCGCGCTCGCCGACCAGGCAGAGCACCGGGACCGCGAGGCGGTCCAGGTCCTGGGGCGCCACCTCGGTTCCCAGCAGGCCGGGCACGATGGCGGCGAGGTCGGGCTCTCCGAAGCCACCCAGCAGCTGGTAGAGGTAGGCGTGGGCCGGGTCGCGCTCCGCCATCGCCGGGGCGAGGGCCGGATGCAAGCCCAGCTCGGGCGGAGCGGCAAGCGCCGATCCGCCGGCCCGCGTCTGCTCCGCGAGGCGCCGGGTCGCCTCATTGGGAATGCCTCCCGGCGTGTCGGCCAGGGTCAGGCTCCGCACCCGCTCCGGGTGGTCGAGCGCCAAGCGCAGCACCGTCCAGCCGCCCATCGACTGACCCACCAGATCGGCGCGCGCAATGCCCAGGTGTTCGAGGAGGGCACCGAGATCGCCCGCCCCGCGCTCGGGCGAGGTGGGCCCACCCCGAGCCGTGGAGCGGCCAAAGCCCCGCTGGTCCCACACCACGACGCGCCTGGCGTCTCCGAAGTAGGGCACCTGCTGGAACCAGACGGCGTGGTTTCCGCCCGCGCCGTGACAGAGCACGAGGGGTGGTCCCTCCCCCACGCTCTCCCAGTAGATCTGCTCGCCGTCGCGCTCGAAGAACCCGGTTTCCCGCTTCATGCAGCCAGGGTATAGGATGAGCGTGGGAGGAAGCCATGGCGCGTATCGTCGACGGCGACAGCCACTTCATGGAGCCCTTCGATCTCTGGGAGCGCTACATCGACCCCGCCTACCGCGAGCGCTGCATCCGCTTCCCGGTGAGCGACGATCAAAGCGAGATCGATATCGAGGTCGAGGGCCGGCGCGTGCGGCGCTCGCAGAGTCTCTCGACGCTACAGCTTTTCGGGGTCGCGACCGGCTACGGCCAAAAGGAGCACGAGGGTCGCGGTCTGGGGCAGATCGATCCCCGCCATATCTTTGACCGTTCCCTCGAGGACATGGAGGCCCGGCTCCGCTTTCTCGACGCCGAGGGTTTCGATCAGCAGTTCATCTTCCCGACCTTGGGTTTGATCTGGGAAGGGCGCATCGAAGATGCCCAGCTCGCGGCCGCTCATTGTCGTGCCTACAACCGCTGGGCGCTCGAAGTCACGACGGGCTATCGGGACCGCCTGATTCCGCTCGGCCACATCTCCTTGCGGGATCCTCCGGCCGCCGTCAAGGAACTCGAGCTGCTCGACGCCGCGGGAATCCGCGGGGCGTTTGTCGCGGCGCTGCCGCCCGACGGTCGCAGCCTGGGCCATCCCGATTTCGATCCGGTGTGGGACGCCGCGGCGCAGCTCGAGATCGCGATCGCGCTCCATCTTGTGGTCCATCCCCACTACGTCGGCAGCGATTGGTATCGGGTCGGCGATCCGGGTTTCATGTTCCTCAGCATGAACTGCATCCAGGACCCGCGGATGGCGCTCACGACCATGGTCTACGATGGCGTCTTCGAGCGCTTCCCCACGCTTCACGTCGCGACGGTGGAAGCGGCGAGCGGCTGGGTCGTCGAGTGGATCGATCGCCTCGACTACCGCTTCAGCTACATGGGCCACACGTGCGCGATGGGCCGTCCCGCCAGTGAGATCTTCGAGCGCAACATCTGGATCTCCGCCGACCCCCACGAGCGCACGCTGCCCTTTACGGTGGAGCTGCTCGGCGACCACAAGTTCTTTACCGGCTCGGACTACCCCCACCTTGAAGGGTTTACCGAGCCGGTGCGCCGCACCCGGGAGACGCTCGCGGCGCTGCCCGAGGCCGCGGTCGATCGCATCCTCGGCGCGAATGCGGCGGCCTTCTTGCGCCTCTGACGCGGGGAGGCCCGCGGCACGCAAGTCATTGGAGGATCGATGGGCGACACCACCGTGAACGACACCGCGTTCGAAGAGCGCTTGCGCGATCTCGAAGCCGTCGAGGCCATTCAGGCGCTCAAGGCCGACTATTGTTACCGGGTGGACGCGGGCGACGCCCCGGGCGTAGCGGCGCGCTTTCTCGAAGATGCGGTGTGGCATGCGCCGGGAATCGGCCGGTACGAGGGGCGCGCCGCGATCGAGAAGTTTCTCGCGAGCCTGCCCGAGATGATGCGCTTCTGGCTGCACCTGGTCACGAATCCGCTGATCGAGGTGACCGGCGACACGGCGCGCGGGCGCTGGTATCTGATCGAGCCGAACACCCTGAAGGACGGCCGGGCGGTTTGGGGCACCGGGCGGTATGAGGAGCGTTACCGGCGCCGCGATGGGCAGTGGTATTTCGAGGAAGTGGCGCTCCTGCCGGCGTTCTGGAGTCCCTACGACAAGGGCTGGGCGGCGTTGCCCAACCTCTTCGATCGGGCCACCGAAAAGCCCTAGGCTTTTTGCCATGGACGATCGCCACATCGTACTCCCCGCCCGCGAGGCGCCGGCCGCCTGGTACAACCTGCAGGCCGATCTTCCCGAGCCCCCGCTGCCGTACCTGCATCCCGGCACCGGGAAGCCGGTGACGCCCGAGGATCTGGCACCGCTCTTTCCGATGAGCCTGATCGAGCAGGAAGTCTCGACGGAGCGCTGGATCCCGATTCCGGATCCGGTGCGGGAAAAGCTCACGATCTGGCGACCCACGCCGCTGGTGCGGGCGCGGTTTCTCGAAGAGGAGCTCGGGACGCCAGCGCGGATCTACTACAAGAATGAAGCGGTGAGCCCGGCGGGTTCACACAAACCCAACTCGGCGGTCGCCCAGGCCTACTACAACGCCCGTGCCGGCATTCGCCGCCTCGCCACCGAGACCGGCGCCGGCCAATGGGGCTCGAGTCTGGCCTTTGCCAGCCAGCTCTTTGGGCTCGAGTGCACCGTGTATATGGTCAAGGTGAGTTACCAGCAAAAGCCGTATCGGCGCACGCTGATGGAAACCTGGGGGGCGCGCGTGGTGGCGTCGCCGTCGGAAGAGACCTCGGCCGGTCGCAAGATCCTGGCCGAGCAACCCGACTCGACCGGCTCGCTCGGGATCGCGATCAGCGAGGCGGTGGAAGTTGCGGCCGGCCGCGACGACACCCACTACGCGTTGGGAAGCGTCTTGAACCACGTCTGCCTACACCAGACCGTGGTGGGGCTTGAGGTGCAGAAGCAATTGGCGCTGGTCGGCGAGACGCCCGACGTCTTGATCGGCTGCGCGGGGGGCGGCTCGAACCTCGCCGGCTTCGCCTTTCCTTTTGTTCCGGACACGCTGGCCGGGCGCGGGCCTCGGCTTCTGGCCGCCGAGCCGACAGCCTGTCCTTCGCTGACCCGCGGGCGCTTCGCCTACGACTACGGCGACACCGGGGGGCTCACGCCGCTCACTCCCATGTACACGCTCGGGCACGGCTTCGTGCCGGCGGGCATCCACGCCGGGGGCCTCCGTTATCACGGCATGAGCGCTCTGGTCTCCTGGCTGCGAAAGCGCGGGTTGGTGGAGGCGCGAGCCTATCGGCAGCGGGAGATCTTCGAGGCGGCGCTCCTCTTCGCCCGCTGCGAGGGGATCCTCCCCGCGCCCGAGACGGCGCACGCCATTCGGGCCACCATCGAGGAGGCCCTGCGCTGCAAGGAGACGGGCGAGGAGGCGTGCCTCGTCTTCAACCTGTCCGGCCACGGTCACTTCGACCTGGCCGCCTACCAGAGCTACCTCGCGGGCGACCTGCAAGACCGGGAGCTGGCCGACGACGAGTTGGCGCGCGGGCTCGACGAGCTGCCGCGCCCGCCCCAGGAGCTCTGCTAGCCTGCGAAACCATGACGGGCCCGGAGCGCAGGATCTGGATCGACGGGCGTTTCGTGGCGTGGGACGACGCCACCGTCCACGTGCTGTCGCACAGCCTGCAGCGCGGCTCGCTGGTGTTCGACTACCTGAGCGTGTATGCCACCGAACGCGGCCCGGCACTGTTTCGGCTCCCCGAACATCTCGCGCGGTTCTTCGACTCGGTGGCGATCGTGGGGCTCGAAGTGTCCTGGAGCGCCGAGGCGCTGCACCGGGCCTGCCTCGAGACCGTTGCGGCCAATCCGGGGGCGACGGCCGTCAAAATCTGCGCCTACCTCCCTTCGATCGAAGTCGATGTGGTCCCGATGGACCCGCGCGTCGAAGTGGCCATCGCCGCCTACGACGTCGAGGCCGACGTGGTGGCGCGCAAGGCCCACCCGGTGCACAAGCCCGCCACGGCGCGGCTCAAGCTCGAGCGCCAGCGGCGCCGCATCGAAGCCCACCTTCCGCCCCACGCCAAGGCCGCGGCGAACTATCTGGGCCCGATGATGGCCAAGTGGAAGGCGCGCCGCGAAGGCTATGACGAAGTCGCGATGCTCGACGAGCGGGGTTATCTCGCCGAGGGCCCGACCACCAACCTCTTCCTGGTGGACGACGGGGGAACTCTCCTCACGCCCTCTCTCGAAGCGGTGCTACCCGGGATCACCCGGAGCACTGTGTTCGAGCTCGCGAAACACCTGGGCGTGGAGGTGGTCGAGAAGCGCCTCGACCCCGAGGCGATCTTCGCGGCGGTGGAAGTCTTCCTGTGCGGCACCAGCGCGCGGCTGTGGCCCGTGGCCTCGGTAGACGGACGCGCCGTGGGCGCAGCGCCCGGCCCGGTGACCGAGCGGCTTGCGCAGCGCCTCGAACTCGCGACCTCGGGACGCGACGCTGCGTTTGAGCACTGGTTGACCTTCGTCGACGCCCACACTCCGGCCCGCGCCACAACCAGCGACTAGGCGGACGATGCGCATTCTCTCTGGGATCCAGCCCTCGGGTGAGCCGCACCTCGGCAACTACTTTGCCGCGATGAGACAACATGTGGCCTATCAAGAGCGACACGAGGCGATCTATTTCCTCGCCGACTACCACTCGATGACTTCGCTGCGCGATCCCGCCGAGCGGCGTCGCTTCACCCACGAGCTGGCGATCGACTACCTGGCGTGTGGCCTCGACCCCGAGCGCGCGATCTTGTACCGGCAGTCGGATCTCCCCGAAGTGTGTGAGCTGGCCTGGCTCCTCACCACGGTGACGCCGATGGGGCTCCTCGAGCGCGCCCATTCCTACAAGGACAAGATCGCCGCGGGCGTCCCGATCGATCACGGGCTCTTCGCCTATCCGGTCCTGATGGCGGCCGACATCCTGATCTACAACCCGGACCGCGTTCCCGTAGGCCAGGATCAGAAGCAGCACCTCGAGATGACGCGCGACATGGCCCAGCGCTTCAACCACATCTACGGGCGCGAGGTGTTCAAGCTCCCCGAGCCCGACATCCTCGAGGACGTCGCGGTGGTGCCCGGGACCGACGGGCGCAAGATGAGCAAGTCCTACGGCAACACGATCCAGATGTTCGCTCCGAAGAAGCAGGTCAAGAAGGCGGTGATGGGGATCGTGACGGACTCGACGCCGGTGGAAGATCCCAAAGACACCTCGATCGCGCTCTTCCAACTCTGGGCACTCTTTGCCGACGAAGCGGAGCGGAAGGCGTTCTTCACGCGTGCGGAGGCCGGGGGAGTCGGCTACGGCGAGGTCAAGAAGGATCTCCTGAAGCGCCTGCTCGAATTCTTTGGCCCGATCCGCGAGCGCCGGGCGGAGCTGGTAAGCGACCCCGACCGCGTCGAGGAGATCCTGCACGCGGGCGCAGCGCGCGCCCGCAAGCTCGCCCGGCCCGTGCTCGAAGCGGCGCGGGACGCGGCGGGGCTGGGCCCGCCGCTCTAGCGACGCCCCCGGCCGGCGCTAGGCCGCGCGGAACTCCAGCGCTTCGCCCGACATCCGGGCGTCGACACTGACCTTCGAGCCTTCGGGAAATTGCCCCTCGAGGATCTTCATCGCCAGCGGGTCCTGCACCATGCGCTGGATCACGCGCTTGAGCGGTCGCGCACCGTAGTGGGGGTCATAGCCCTTTTCGGCGAGCAGCCGGCGGGCGCCCTCGGTGAACTCGAGATCGATGTGGCGATCGGCCACGAGACTCCGGACCCGTTCGAGGAGGATCTCGACGATGCGGTCGATGTGCTCGCGGGCGAGCTGGTGGTAGACGATCACTTCGTCGACCCGGTTCAAGAACTCGGGCTTGAAGTGGGCGCGCAACGCCTCGTCGACGCGGCGCTTCATCTCGTCGCGCTGCTCCTCGCCGAGCTCGACGATGTACTGGCTCCCGATGTTGGAGGTGTGGATCAGCAC
>CAZTOE010000132.1:10565-12307 GCA_964615045.1 uncultured Spirochaetales bacterium | reverse complement strand
CGAGATCCACACCCCAGACTCCTCGCGCTACTGGTACCGCGACGGCTACGCTGAGGCCATGAGCGAAGGCCGGGACCCGGTGGCGCTGGACAAGGAGTTTGTGCGCCGCTGGCTGGCCGAGCGGGGCTACCGGGGCGAGGGAACGCCGCCACCGCTTCCCGACGAGTTGCGCTGCGAGGCGGCCCGCCGCTACATCGAGACCTTCGAGCGAGTGACCGGAACGCGATTCGAACCCGATACGGATCCGCCCCTCGAACGCATTCGACGTAACCTCGCCCTTTCGGGCTAGACGGGGGTTTGTTTGTTCGCGGTCGTCCAGTTCCCCGGTTCGAACGATGACCGGGACATGCACTTCGCTCTCAAGACCGTGCTCGGCGCCGAGGCGTCGTTGGTGTGGCACAAGGAGAGCCGGCTTCCGTCGGGTACCGGAGCCGTGCTGCTCCCGGGCGGCTTTTCGTACGGCGACTACCTGCGGGCCGGAGCGATGGCGCGCTTCTCCCCGATCATGGCCGAAGTCAAGCGTTTCGCCGACGCCGGGGGTCCCGTACTCGGGACGTGCAATGGTTTCCAGGTCTTGTGCGAAGCTGGGCTGCTCCCCGGGGCACTACTGCGCAATCGCGGGCTCTCGTTCGTGTGTGAATGGGCTCATCTCCGGGTCGAGCGCGCAGCACCGCCGTTCACCTCCCGAGCTGCGCGGGGGCAGGTGTTGCGCATCCCGGTGAAGCACGGCGACGGGTGTTTCTTCGCGCCGCCCGAAACCCTCGCGACCCTCGAGGCGCGCGGCCAGATCGTGCTGCGCTATTGCGACGTCAACGGCGTGGTCACGAGCGCCGCGAATCCCAACGGCTCGCTCGACGCGGTCGCGGGCATCGTGAACGATACCGGCAATGTCTTCGGATTGATGCCGCACCCGGAACACGCCGTGGACGAGCTGTTCGGCGGCGCGGACGGCCTGAAGATTCTGAGCTCGCTCTACGACGCCGTGGTGGGCGCGTCGTGAGGGAGCCGGCGGTAACCCTCGAGCTGGCCCTGGAGCATGGGCTCACCCGCGAGGAGTGGGAGAACATCCTCGCGATCCTGGGACGCGCCCCGAGTTTTCCGGAGCTGGGGATCTTTTCGGTGATGTGGTCGGAGCACTGCTCCTACAAATCGAGCCGGCTACACCTCGCCAAGCTTCCGACCGAGGGCCCGCAGGTCTTGATCGGGCCGGGCGAGAACGCCGGCGCGGTGTCGATCGGCGACGGTCTCGCCGTCGTCTTCAAGATCGAAAGCCACAACCACCCCTCGTTCGTCGAGCCCAAGCAGGGAGCGGCGACGGGGGTGGGCGGAATCTTGCGGGACATCTTTACGATGGGTGCGCGTCCACTGGCGTCGCTCAACTCGATTCGCTTCGGCGATCTCGGTGACGCTCGCCACCGCTTTCTGCTGAGCGGGGTGGTCGAGGGCATCGGCAGCTATGGCAATTGCGTCGGCGTTCCCACGGTGGGGGGCGAGACGACGTTTCATGCCTGCTATCAGGGCAATATCCTCGTCAACGCTTTCAACTTGGGAGTCGTCGAGGCCGATCGCATCTTCCTGGGTCAGGCTGCGGGCGTGGGCAACCCTGTGATTTACGTCGGGAGCGCGACAGGCCGCGACGGTATCCACGGCGCGAGCCTGTTGGCTTCCGCGGAATTCGATGAAGACTCCGCCGACAAGCGTCCCACCGTCCAGGTCGGCGATCCGTTCACCGGCAACAAGCT
>CAZTOE010000132.1:0-10555 GCA_964615045.1 uncultured Spirochaetales bacterium | reverse complement strand
GAGGCGTGCCTCGAGCTGATGCGCACCGACGCCATCATCGGCATCCAGGATATGGGCGCGGCGGGCCTCACCTGCTCGTCGTTCGAGATGGCGAGTCGGGCCGGGACCGGGATCGAGATGGATCTCGACCGCGTCCCCCAGCGCGCTGCGGGGATGACGCCTTACGAGCTGCTGCTCTCGGAGAGCCAGGAGCGCATGCTGCTGGTGGCGAAGGAGGGCGCCGAGGCGCGCGTGCGCGAGACCTTTGCGAAGTGGGATCTCGAGGCAGCGGTGGTGGGGCGCGTCACCGGCGACGGGCGCATGCGAGTCCGTTGGCACGGCCAGACGGTGGTCGACATCCCCGTCGATCCCGTCGCCAAGAGTGCGCCGATCCTCGGCCGGCCCCGCGCGGCGCCGGCGGCGTTGGGCGAGCGGCAGAAGCTGGACCTCGCCGCCGTACAACCCGAAGAGGATCTGCAGGCCGCCCTCGAGGCGCTGCTCGCCTCTCCCAATCTCTGCTCCAGGGCCTGGATCTGGCGTCAGTACGATTTTCTGGTCCAGGGCAACACCGTGATCGGTCCGGGCGGAGACGCGGCGCTGGTGCGCGTCAAGGCCGAGGATGGCACGGCCAGCCCCAAAGGCGTGGCGCTGTCCGTCGATTGCAACCCGCTTTGGTGTTGGCTCGATCCCTACCGCGGAGCGGTCGCCGCGGTTGCCGAGGCGAACCGCAACGTCGCCTGCTCGGGCGCGCGACCGTTGGCGCTCACCAACTGCCTCAACTTCGGAAATCCCGAGAAGCCGGAAATCATGTGGGAGTTCACCGAAGCGCTGCGCGGACTGGGGGATGCCGCCGAGGCGCTCGGGACGCCGGTGATTTCGGGCAACGTCTCTTTCTACAACGAGACGGCGGGCCGGTCTATTTTCCCCACTCCGACGATCGCCGCCGTGGGGCTTCTCGACGACGTGCGCCGACACGCGATCTCCCACTTCCCCGCGTCGGATCTCGAAGTCGTCCTTTGGGGCGAGACGAAGGAAGAGCTCGGCGGGAGCGCCTGGCTCGCCTTGCGGCGAGGGCGCGAGCAAGGTCTGCCGCCCGAGGTTGATCTCGCCAGTGAGCGCTCCCTCCACGCCGCACTCGCGGAGTCGATCGCGGCGGGCCATGCCCAGGTCGCCCACGACGTCTCCGAGGGGGGTCTCGCGGTGGCGTTGGCGGAAGCCTGCATCAGCGGTGGGACCGCACCCATCGGTGCCGAGATCGCACTGCCCGAGGCCCTGCGGCCGGATGCTCTACTCTTTGGCGAGAGTACGGGCCGGGTGTTGGTCGCGGGGCCCGACGCGGGGCCGCTGCTGGAGGCCGCTCGCCGCGCTGGTCTTCGCGCGACCCCCATCGGCCGGACCGGCGGAGAGCGCTTGCGCATCGCGCCGGCCAGCGAGGGTTCTCGGCCCTGGATTGACGTCTCCGTCGCGCAGCTCTTCGAGGTCTGGCACCGCGCCCTGGCCCGGATCCTTGAGAGTCGCGGCGGTCCTCGGGAGGGGGCATGAGCGAACGCAGCTTCGCCAAGGAACCCGGTGCGTCGGGCGCCCTCGAAGAAGGGCTCGCCCGCTGGGCAGCGCTTCGCGAGCGCGATCGCTTCCACGACGAATGCGGTGTCTTTGGAGTCCACGGCCACGCCGAAGCCGCGCACCTGACCTACCTCGGACTCTATGCCCTACAGCACCGCGGTCAGGAGAGCTGCGGGATCGCCAGCTCGAGCGGGGGAGAACACACTCTCCACCGCGCCATGGGGCTCGTGGCCGACAATTTCTCCGACAAGGTGCTGCGCGGCCTGCAGGGGCGTCACGCGATCGGGCACGTTCGCTACTCGACGGCGGGGGGCAGCCACCTACGCAACGCCCAGCCTTTTTGCGCTTCCATTGACGAAGGGCCCGTTGCTCTCGCCCACAACGGCAATCTGGTGAACGCGCAGGCGATCCGGCGCGAGCTCGAAGGGCGGGGCTCGATCCTCACCTCCACCTCCGACAGCGAGGTCATCGTCCATTTGCTGGCGCGCTCTCGCGAGCGCACTCCCGAAGATCGCCTGATCGATGCCCTTTCTAGGGTCAAGGGCGCGTACAGCTTGTTGATGCTCACCGACGACGCGCTGGTGGCCGCACGCGACGTCTACGGGTTTCGGCCCCTGGTGCTGGGCCGGCTCGGAAAAGCCTGGGTGCTTTCAAGTGAAACCTGCGCCCTCGACCTGATCGGTGCCGAATACGTGCGCGACGTCGAGCCCGGCGAAGTCGTCGTGATCCGGCGCGGTCGCCTACGCAGTCTGTGGCCCTTCCCCTCGGCACCCAGGGGCGCGTTCTGTGTCTTCGAGCACATCTACTTCGCACGCCCCGATTCGAACCTCGCCGGACACAACGTGTATCTGTTCCGGAAGGAACTGGGTCGCGTCCTGGCGCGAGAGCATCCAGTGGCGGCGGACATGGTAGTGCCCGTGCTTGATTCGGGAAACGCGGCGGCACTCGGATACGCAGAGGAGTCGGGGATTCCCTACGAGACTGCACTAATCCGCAACCAGTACGTCAAGCGCACCTTCATCGAACCTTCGCAATCGGTGCGCGACTTCCGGGTCAAGGTGAAACACAACGCGAGCCGCGGGCTCTTCGAGGGAAAACGGGTCGTGTTGGTCGAGGACTCGATCGTGCGCGGAACTACCCTCCTCAAACTGGTGGGACTGATCCGCAGCGCAGGAGCCCGGGAGGTGCATGTCCGCGTCTCATCTCCCCCCAACACCGGGCCGTGTCATTACGGGATTGACACGCCGACCCGCGAAGAATTGATCGCGCACCGACATTCGGTCGAGGAGATCCGCGCCATCCTCGGCTGCGACACCCTCGGCTACTTGAGCCTCGCCGGGCTGCGGCGCACGGCCGAGCAACTGAAGCACGGCATCTGCGATGCCTGCTTTTCCGACGAGTACCCGATCCCCGCGGAGTACCGGGGGGAGATTCCCCAGCTTTCGCTCTTCCGTCCGGTGGTCGAAATCGTCGGGGAAGACACCGACCCCAGTGACTGAGAGCCCTTGTCCCGGCGGGCCGCTCGCTGGCACCCCTCCCGCCCTGCGTGCCCCGCCTACCTATTGGGCGGTGACGCATGGCAGGCGCCAAGTTTCCTTGCGGTCAGGCTGCAGCGGCTCTGGGCCGATATGGAGACGGGAGCGTCGATGGGCGACAACGGGAGCCGTTCTGTTGCCGTGCCCCCGGGGGCGCGTCGACTCACACTGCGTTTTGAGTGCCGCGAGGCGCTGATCGACCAGTACGCGCAGAATCTGGCCAAGGGCGGCGCGTTTGTCGCGACCGGCGAAACGTTTGGTCTGCGCGAAGTCGTCGAAGTCCAGCTCGACCTCGCTTTTGCCAGGCGATTGCTCTCGCTCGCGGCGGAAGTGGTGCACTGCGTTCCAGCAGGCCAGGCTCCACCTGGCATCGAGGCCGGCGTCGCGGTGCAATTTCTCGACCCGGCCACAACGCTGCGCGACCAGCTGGCGGCCTTCCTGCAGCCTGCGGGCGAAGAATCCCAGACGATCGATGCGGATCCTCCCACCAGCGAGTTTGAGGGCACTCCGGTCGCGCCGCGGCCGGAGGACGATGCCGATCTGGGTCTCGAGACGTTTGGCCTCGCCGAGGATCTCACCGCTCGGGGTGCGGACCTCGTGGGAGAGCCGATCGAGGGCTTCGAGACGACCAGCCTGGTCGAGCCGGAGGACCGCACCTTTACCCAGCGCGCTTCGCGGGAGGCCGCACGCGTGCCGGTGGAGGTGCGCGGGCCCACCGGCCAATCGCTTCGGGGGCGCACCCGGAACGTGAGCGAGAGCGGTGTTCTGGTCTCGGTCGACGGAGAGGAGCTTCCGGTCGGTCGCGAGGTGCAGCTGAACCTCATCCACCCGCGCACCGGCGAGCAGCTGGGGTTGACGGGGCGCGTGACCCGCCACGTGGCAGGGGAGGGCGTGGTGGCGGCCGTTGCGATTCAAATCGATCCCACGGAAGGCGACCGCACCGAAGTGAACGAATTCCTCGAAGAAGTCCGCTCCGTGGAACGCAAGTACAGGGACCAAGGAATCCGCGGGGCCCTCCAGGAGCTCGGCGCGGTGAGCTTGCTCCAGATGTTTCCGGCCCTGGCTCCGCGCGGCACGATCACGGTGATGTCGGGGGTGGAAGAGGGGACAGTGGCGTTCGAGGGCGCTCAGCTTCTCGTTGCGGAGGTGGGGTCCGTCCAGGGCGTCAAGGCGCTCGCGCGCATTCTTTCCTGGCGGGAAGGGTTTTTCGAGTTCCGGGGCCAGCTGGATCCCATCGCGGCCTCACGGCCCCGCTGCTCCCTCGAGCGCGCCATCGAGGAGGCGCTCGGGTTGCTGGAGAGCGAAGACAGCACCGTGGGTCCCTCCCTGAGCGCGGATCAGCGCTTTGAGGTGAGCCACTCTTGCCTCGATGCACTCTCGATGCCCCTCAGCAAGAGCGAAGAGGCCGTCGTCGAGCTCGCCGCGGCCGGCTTCACCCTGCGGCGCATCTTGGATGTGATTCCAGAGAAGGATGCTCAGGTGCGCGCCGCCGTACTCTCGCTCTGCGAGCGCGGTGTCCTCGAACCAATCTACTGAGAGGTCTGCCCGCCTCCGGACCGATGGGCATTGTTCAAGACGCCGGGTCCGGCGCTGACGCGCTTGTGGATGCGGGTATCGACGCAGTAGCGGGCGTCGTCGAGTTCGCGGTGGTCCAGGTTGTAGTGGAGCCCGCGGCTCTCGCGGCGCCACGCCGCACATTCGATCACCAGGTCGGCGACCAGGGCCAGATTGCGTAGCTCGATCAAGTCCGGGGTGATCGTAAAGTTGCGATAGTACTCGTCGATTTCTTCCTGTAGCAGCCGCAGCCGGTGCCGGGCGCGTTCCAGGCGTTTGTTGCTTCGCACAATCCCCACGTAGTTCCACATGAAGCGGCGAACTTCTTCCCAGTTCTGGGTAATCATCACGGCTTCGTCCGCGTCGCGCACGAAAGACGGATCCCAGGGCGGTACCGCGCGCGAGACCGGCTCCAAGGATCCCCGGCGCGCGATCGCTTCGCGCGCCGCCACGTCCGCGAAGACGGCGCACTCGAGCAAAGAGTTGGAAGCGAGCCGGTTGGCGCCGTGGAGGCCCGTGCACGCGACCTCGCCCACCGCGAAGAGATTGCGAAGATCGGTCTCCGTCCGCAGATCGGTGACCACGCCGCCGCACGTGTAGTGGGCGGCCGGCACGACCGGGATTGCTTCTTTGGTGATATCGATGCCGAAGCTGCGGCAGCGTTCGTAGATCGTGGGAAACCGCTGCCGGACAAAGGCCGGATCACGGTGATGGATTTCGAGCAGGACGGACTCGTCGCCCGAGCGTTTAAGTTCGGTGTCGATGGCGCGGGCCACCACGTCGCGCGGCGCGAGATCGGCCATCTCGTGGTAGCGGCCCATGAAGGCTTCGCCGCTGCGGGTGCGCAAGATTCCCCCCTCGCCGCGTACTGCCTCCGAGATCAAGAACGACTTGGCCTGGGGGTGAAACAGGCAGGTGGGGTGGAACTGCATGAACTCGAGATTCGCCACCGTCGCTCCGGCGCGGTACGCCATCGCGACGCCGTCGCCCGAGGCGACGTCGGGGTTCGAGGTGTAGACGTAGACCTTCCCGGCGCCGCCCGTCGCGAGCAGAATCTGGGGCGCCAAGAAGCGGTGGACGAGGCCGGTGACTGCGTTCAGCACATACGCACCCACCGCGCGGTCTTCTCCCGGGAGTCCCGCGCGTCGCGCTGTGATCAGATCGACCGCGAGGTGGTTGTGAAACAGGTCGATCCCGGGGTGCGCGCGGGCGCGCGCCAGCAGGGCCCGAGTGAGCTCCTGGCCAGTGGCGTCTCGGTGGTGGAGGATCCGCCGTCGGCGGTGAGCCCCTTCGCGACCCAGCGCATACCGGGCGGGATCCTCGGCCGCCCGGTCGAACTGAACCCCATGTTCTTCGAGGGCGCGGATCGCGCTCGGGCCGCGCTCCACGACGAACTCCACGACATCCGGCCGACACAGCCCGGCCCCCGCCTCAAGGGTATCCGCCGCATGCTGCTGGAAGCTGTCGTCGTCGCCCAGCACGGCGGCGATGCCGCCCTGGGCCCAGCTCGAGGCCGAATCCTCTCCCTCGCGCTTGGTGACCACGCCGACGCGGCCATGGTCGGCGACGCGCAGCGCAAAGAGCAGGCCGGCCACGCCGCTCCCCAGCACCAGGAAATCGAAGTCATGTCGCTCGGGCATGGAAGTAGCGGGCAGTTTACCCACGGGGCTCTCGTTTCCAAACGCTTTTCTGCCAGGCTGCGGTGCCAGGCTAAGGCGGCGGTCGGATCCCTCCGATAATTGCAGACGCCAGGAAATTCGTTTTCCCCTTGGGGAGCATGAGCCTGGAGCCCGCAAGGAGACTCGATCGTTGCGTTTCGCGGCGCTGCGCAGATTGCCCATGGCACTCGGCCTAGGGCTTCTTCTGGGAATGGCCTCGCGGCCGGAACCGGCGCAGGCTGGCTTCTACCGCTACGTCGACGAGCACGGCGTGGTGCACCTCTCCAACGTTCCCGCGGATGCCCGCTTTCGCCGCTACCGGCCCAAGAACGTGAACGGGGCGATTGCCCCGAGCGCGTTGTCGTGGGCTCCCGCCCGGAATGCCTCGCCCTCGCGGTTTGACGATTTGATCGCTCGCGCCGCCGTCATCCACGGTGTCTCTCCCGCCTTGATCAAGGCGGTCATGCGGGCCGAATCGAATTTCCAGCCCGATGCGGTTTCCCATAAGGGTGCCCAGGGTCTCATGCAGCTGATGCCCGCTACCGCGCGATCGCTCGGGGTGCGCGACCCGTTGCGACCGGCGGAGAACGTTCTGGCTGGCAGTCGCTACTTGCGCCGGATGCTCGATCGCTTCGGAGACCTGCGCTACGCGCTGGCTGCGTACAACGCGGGGCCCCGCGCCGTGGACCGGTTTGGCGGGATTCCGCCGTTCCCCGAAACCCAGCAATACGTGAACCGCGTTCTCAAGTATTATCGCCGCTACCATGGCGACTTCGTCCAGTGAGCCCACCTCGCTTCACAGCGCACCCCGCGAAGACTTCTTCAACCTGCCCAATTCGATCACGCTGTTGCGTATGGGGATCGTGCCGATCCTTTTGCTCTTTCCCTGGTTCCACGACCGCGGCGCCAGCCTGATCTTTGCCTGGTGTTATATTGTGGCTGCTACCACCGACCTGCTGGACGGCTGGATCGCCAGGCGGGGGTCCACAGAGACCAAGATCGGGCAGCTCTTGGACCCCCTGGCGGACAAGCTGCTGGTGGCCACCGCGCTCATCGTGCTGTTGGTGGCGGGTCGGGTCCCAGTCTGGGCGACACCGATGGTAGTGGTCATCATCGGCCGCGAACTCGCGGTGACCGGGCTCCGCGGCCTCGCCTCGGCGGAAGGGCAAATCGTAGCGGCAGGTAGGGCCGGCAAGGTCAAGACTCTGTTCCAGAATATCGCGATCTCGGCACTGCTGTTCCCCAACCCTTTGGCGGGCCTTCCGGCACATACCATCGGAATGTCATTCCTGCTGGCGGCCACCGGGCTTACGCTCTGGTCGGGGTATCGGTACTTCGCCCGCTTTTTTGCCGCCCGCTAGTCCGGAGGTGTAGGGGCTGATGAGTCGATTGGAAGAACTCGCGGATCGGATCGAAGCGCGGGACGCCCGCATCGGGGTGGTGGGGCTCGGCTACGTGGGGCTTCCGCTGGCCCTGGAATTCGCCAAGGCCGGTTTCCGGGTGACGGGCTTCGATCTCGACGTCCAGAAGACCCAGGCCGTTTCGGAGGGGCGCTCGTACATCGAAGATGTCCCGGCGCACGAGGTGGCGTCTTGCCAGAGTGCCGGTCGCCTCACCGCCACGACCGACTTCGGCCAACTTTCCGCCTGCGACGTCGTCAATGTGTGCGTTCCCACGCCGCTCACCAAGAGCCGCGATCCCGACTTTTCCCACATGGCCAAGGCCGTGGAAGAGATCCGCAAGCGCTTGCGCGCGGGTCAGCTCATCATCCTGGGAAGCACCACCTACCCGGGCACCACGAGCGAACTGTTCCTGCCGTTGCTCGAGGGCACCGGCCTCTCGGTCGGACGCGACTTCGCGCTGGCCTTCGCGCCGGAACGCATCGATCCGGCCAACAAGCAATTCAAAGTGCGCGAAGTGCCGAAGGTCGTCGGGGGCGAGACGCCGCTCTGCACCGAGCTCGCGGTGCGCGCCTTCGAACCGATCTTCGACCGTGTCGTCGCGGTCTCCTCCTCGGCGAGCGCCGAGATGGTGAAGCTCCTCGAAAATACCTTCCGCGCCATCAACATTGGCCTGGCGAACGAAGTAGCCCTCATGTGCGAGCGCCTCGGGCTCGACGTCTGGGAAGTCGTCGAAGCAGCGGCTACCAAGCCCTACGGCTTCATGAAGTTCCTGCCCGGGCCTGGCCTCGGCGGCCACTGTATCCCGATCGACCCGACCTATCTGGCCTGGAAAATGAAGTCGCTGAACTTTTCGGCGCGCTTCATCGAGCTCGCCACGGAGATCAACGGGTCGATGCCGGCGCACGTGGTGCGCAAGGTGGGCGACATCCTGAACGAGGATCGGCTGGCCCTCAACGGTTCGAAAATCCTCCTCGTCGGTATGGCCTACAAGCCCGGCGTGGCGGATGTGCGCGAGTCGCCGGCGCTCGAAATCGCGGAGCAGCTGCTCGAGAAGGGCGCGGAAGTCTCCTTCTACGACCCTCACGTCAGCGAAGTGATCCTGGACACCGCGCGCAACCTGAAGCGCCAAGATCTCTCCGACGACCACCTGGCGGAAGCCGACCTGGTCCTGATTGTGACCGACCACCCCGAGGTCGACTATGAACGCGTCGTAGAGCGCGCGCAGCGCGTCTTCGATACCCGCAACGCGACCCGGAGCGTCCGCGAGGGACGCGAGAAGATCCGCAAGCTCTAGGGCGGATTTACAGCGCGTAGATTCGGCGCACGTTCTCACCCAGGACCTTGGCACGCGTGTCGGGCGAGAGCGGAGCAACGAAGTTCTCGAGCGCCCGCACCCAGGTGCCTGGGTGATCCGGATGCGGGTAGTCGGTGGCCCACATGAAGCACCCGGCGCCGACGTGGTCGATCACGTGGGGAGCCGCGGTCTCGTCCGGGTCGCCCGAGATGAAGCACTGGCGCCGGAACACCTCGGAGGGCCGATGCTGCAGCTGCACGCCCTTCGCCGAAATCGTCTCGAAGACCGCGTCCATCCGGTCGAGGAAGGAGCCGATCCAACCACAGCCCGCCTCGAGAATTCCCAGCTTGAGGGCCGGGAAGCGTTCGAGCGTACCCAGGGTGAAAAACGAAAGCAGCGCCTGTTGCGAGCCCTGGCGCACCATCACGTTGTAGAAGAACTCGCGCTCGCGTCCCATGTACTTGGCGGAGAAGCGCACTGGCGCCGCCCAGTCGGGCTCGAAGGTCGGATGGATCGCGATCGGTACCTCAAGCTCGCACGCCTTGCGGTAGAGCGGGTCGTGGTCCGCGTGTCCGTGCGGCTTTTGGGTATGGGTGAAGGGTGCGAGGAATGCGCCCTTGCAGCCATCGCGCACCGCGCGCTCGAGTTCCACCGCCGCCGCGTCGGCATCGAGGAGCGAGAGGTGCGCGATCGGTACCAGCCGGCCACCGGAGTCGCGGCAGAAATCGGCGATCCAGCGGTTGTAGGCGCGGCAATAAGCATCGGTGAGCGCGGGTTCGGTCACTTCGCATTCCCAGAGCAGACCGAGGGTGGGATACAGCACGCTCTTTTCGAGATTCTCTTTGTCGAGGAGTTCGAGCCGCTCGCCGGCGTCGCAGCCACCGTACGGGATGTGATCCATGTAGCGGCGCTCGGGGCTCCGCTTCGGGTTCTTCTCACCCATCGCCCCGAGGAGGCCGAGGAAGCCCCGGTTCGAGCGCTCCGACGGGCGGCCGTCGAGCTCGAGGTACTCGAGCCCCTGTGCATCGGTCCGAATTCGCATTGCCCGCGCCTTGAAGGCCTCCTCGAGGTATTGTTCCCACAGCCAGGCTGGTTCGAGGATATGGCCGTCGGCGTCGATCGTGCCGTCGCAGGGAAACCGCAGAATCTCGTAGGCCATGGCAGCCCTCCCGGCCGCAGCGTAGCGCCCACCGGCGCATGCCCAACTTCCTGAATACGAAGCGAAAATTGCCTGATCAGCCAGTCCGGGCTTGACGCCCCAGAGCCTCTCGCTTATCCCCGTAGCGCAAGCACGAGTAGCTCAGCTGGTAGAGCATCACGTTGCCAACGTGAGGGTCGCCGGTTCGAATCCGGTCTCGTGCTCCAGATTTCCTGAACGCCCTCGGTGACTTACGCCGGGGGCGTTTTCTTGTTCGGAGGCCTCCGTTGAGGGAGGCGACGCATAGCGACGTTTGGCGACGCCAAACTCGGCGAAACTGAGGTCAGTTTCCTCTTCTCGAAGCACGTGGGTATAGGTTCTGAGCGTTAGCTCCGGGTTGGAATGCCCCAGCTGCTCGGCAACCCAGCGAA
>CAZTOE010000131.1:811-12318 GCA_964615045.1 uncultured Spirochaetales bacterium | reverse complement strand
GTACCGCGACGTGGCGAACGCCCTCCCATTCTTTACGCAGTTGCTGCTCTTCCTGACGCCCATCGCCTACTCCGCCGAACTGGTCCCCCAAGCGTGGCGCCCGGTGTGGAGCCTAAACCCCATGGTCGGTGTCGTGAACGGATTCCGCTGGTCGCTGCTGGGCGAGGGACATCCTTTGCTCCCGACCGACGCGATCTCGATACTCGTCGGTGTGGGCCTCTTGGTTTCGGGTCTTTACTTCTTTCGGCGTCAAGAAGAGCGCTTCGCCGATGTCGTCTAGCCAACTCGCGATCGAGGCCCGCGGGTTGGGCAAGCGCTATCAAAGCGGCGCCCAGGTGCTGTTCGACTACATGGGCATGCACGGCATTCTGGAGAGCGCGGTGCGGGCGCCGTTTCGCCTGATCGCCGGCCGACCACGGACCCCGTCACTCCCGACCGCCCGGGGTCTCCGAGGACCCTCGGAATTCTGGGCTCTCCGCGACGTGAGTTTCGACCTCCGCCACGGTGAGGTCCTGGGGCTCGTGGGCGCCAACGGCGCCGGGAAATCGGTGCTGTTGAAGATCCTTTCGCGAGTCACACGCCCGACCGAAGGCTCGGCTCGCGTTTGGGGTCGGGTGGGCTCCCTCCTCGAGGCGGGGGCCGGGTTTCACCCCGAGCTTTCCGGGCGCGAGAACGTCTTTTTGAGTGGGGCCATTCTCGGGATGCGGGAGGTCGAGATCGCCGGCAAGTTCGACGCGATCGTTGCGTTCGCCGGCATCGAGGCGATGCTCGACACTCCGGTCAAGCGCTACTCCAGCGGCATGGTGAATCGGCTCGCCTTCGCAGTAGCCGCCCACCTCGACACAGATGTGATGCTAATCGACGAGGTCCTCGCCGTGGGGGACGAGGCCTATCGAACGCGCTGCGTCGCGAAAATGCGCAGCCTGGCGCGCGCTGGGAGGGCCGTGATTTTCGTCAGCCACGAACTCGACGTCATCGAGAAGCTTTGCGATCGGGCGATCTTGTTGCGGGCGGGCCATTGCATCACGGAGGGCGTGCCCGCCGAGGTCATTGCCCAGCATCGCCTGGACGCGGCGGCAAGCGCCGCCTGAAAACGCCCGGCTCTCGCCGACGACTGTGAGGAACGCGATGGATTCGACCGCCCCCCAAACAACGCTGCCCCTTTCCGTCGTGGTGGCGACCACTCAACCCTGGCCGGAAGTCCGGGGCTGCCTCGAAGCGCTACTCCCCCAGATCCGAGTAGCCGGCGCGGAGTTGATCCTCGCCGACGGCAGCGAGGGAGGGCTGCCTGCGGATTTTCCGGATCGAGGCGATCTACTCTGGCTGCGCAGCCCGGGTTCTTCGCCCCATGAGCTCCGGGCCCTGGGCTTGGCGACGGCACGCGGCACCGTCGTCGCAATGACTGAGGACCACTGCCATGTTCATCCGACTTGGTGTCGCGATCTGCTTGCGGCCCACGCCCGCCACCCCGACGTCGCCGCCATCGGAGGCAGTGTGGCCAATGGGGCCGCAGACCGCTGGATCGACTGGGCGAGCTTCTTCGTCGCCAACGGCCCCTTCCTGCGGCCACTCCCCGACGGCCACTCCGAGTGGATCGCCGGCCAAGCGAACGTCTCATACAAACGCAGCGCACTTCCCGAGTCGTTTGCGACGGGCGGTATCGTCGAAGCCCAATTTCACGATCAACTGCGCGCGCAGGGCCAGCGGACCATCACGTGCAGCGAGATCGAGGTCGATCACGTCCAATCCCTGGGTTTTTGGGGCACCTGCGCCATCAACTATCACAACGGCCGAACTCTGAGCGGGCTTCGCGAGCTGCGCGGGATCGACCGCGTTCGCGCTCTCGCGTGGGCCGCCGCCTGGCCGCTTCGCATCTTCGGCCGCACCCTCCGCATCGTCGCACGGATCGCGGTGCACAAACGGCGCCCCACCCAGGCCGTAGCCTGTATGCCGCTGATCTCGCTGCTGCTGGCGTTTCACGGCTGCGGCGAGATCGTCGGCCTGGTCGCCGGCCCGGGCGAGAGCCCGCGCCGGCTCCGATAGAAGCGCGGCGAGCGATCTCTCCCGGTTGGGGTCAGCGAACCAATTCGATCTCGCTCGGCCGCCAGCTCTTGTCGAAGAACGCCTCGAGCGGGCTGTAGAGCCTCAAGATCGTGAACCACCCCTTGCCCGGTATGGTCTGGATCCAGTTGCCGCGCGCGACCCCTTCGGGTTGCGCTGGCCCGAAATAGATCGTGGTGGAGCCGTCGCGATTCGACTCGGCGGCGGGGGACGGGTAGGTCTGGCTGCCGGCGCGCGGGTATTTCTGCGGCGTCAGGAGCATCGAGCGCGTCTGGTTGTCGTAGAGCGTCAACGACCAGAACTTCTCCGCCGGAATGCCCCTGGGCAGGGTCACCTTGTACGTCTTCGCGCCATCAAACGGGTCGCCCTGCGGGTCGAGGAATCCCATCAGGTACTGAGAGCCAACGTTGGGGATCCGCATGATCATGGCCGGCGAGTCGAGGGTGTAGGCGTAGTAGAACGCCGTGCGCGAGTCGAGCGTGCGTGCCCCGGTCGGCGGGTTCGGCTTGAACATGCCGTTTTCGAACGCCGGCGGTGGCGTCTCAAAAAAGGCACCACCGTCCCACAGCATGCTGAACCACTTCGAGCCCCGGTAGTAGGCCCAGTCGGGGTGGGCCTGCGCGAACCGCCAGTTGAGCGCGCGACCGAAGGCGCTGCCGACCGCAGCCGCATCGGTCAGGATCTTCTTCATCCGATCGTCCGGTGCGAACTTCTTGCCCTTGGCGATGCCGATCGCGGCGAGCTGGCCGGCGAGCTCTGGCTCGTAGCTCGTCGCGGGTTCGGCCTGGACGTTGGCGTTGACCATCTCGAAATAGCCGTAGTCGCTTGGCGGGATGGTGTTGAACCACACCCCGCTGCCCTCAACGAACTTGGTCTCGGGGATTTCCGGGTCGGAGGCGATCCGTACCTTGCCCTCGAGCGCCGTGGCGATGCTTGTCCCGTAGCCACCGGGCGTATAGGGGTAGATCTTCATGTGGCGCTTGATGAGCTCTACCGTCGGCTTCGGATCGTTGTCCGTCAAGAATGCGCGGGCAGCGTAGAGGATGTAGTTGGTCTTGGAACGCGCGACGAAGAAGCCATCGTCGGGCATCGGCCCGTTGTAGTCCGGCGGCAGGATCAGGTACTTCCCACCGAGGCCGCGATCGGGCCCGGGAAACCCAATGTCGATGATCCACGAGAACCACATGTCGTTGATGGTGCCGAGCCCTTGGGGCGGCTGCTCGATGACCATGGGGCCGTTCGACAGGTCAACGGTCGCCACGTAGTAGACAGTGTCCGCGTTGCCGGTCAGGAACAGCGAGTTCGCGTCCAACAAGTCGGAAAACACGACGACGTCGTTGTCCTTGGCGCCGATGCTCTGGAAGCCCTGGCGGATGGCGTAGGCGGAAGCGCCGCGGAAGCTGTTGTTGTAGGCGCTGAGGGCGCGCGTGAAGTCCACGGTGTCGTACACCGTCTCGGCGGTTTCGACGCTCGGAACGCCGTCCTCGAACTGGAGTGTGCCGATCCGGGTCTCCACGGTGGACGGCGTGGTGATGGAGGGAGGGACCTGTTGGGCCACGGCCAGACCGGGCGTCGCCAACAGTACGCTGGCTCCCAGGATGGCCAGCTTTTCGATCGACTGCATCGCTTGGTTTCCCTTGTCGTATGGGGGTTGCGTACCGTCGGCGAGATAGGCCGGATCTATCGAACCGGTTGGATCTCGCTCGGGCGCCAGCTCTTGTCGAAGAACGGTTCGAGCGGGCTGTAGAGGCGGAGGATCGTCCACCATCCCTTGCCGGGGACGGTCTGGATCCAGTTGCCGCGCGCGACGCCGTCGGGCTGCTCGGGCGCGAACCAGATCGTCGTCGAACCGTCAGCGTTCGATTCTGCCGCTGGCGAGGGATAGCTCTGGCTGCCCGCGCGCGGATAGCGCTGCGGCGTGTCGAGCATCGAGCGCGTCATCGTGTCGTAGACCGTGAACGACCAGAAGTTCGCCTCCGGAATGCCGTTGGGCAGTGTCACCTTGTAGGTCTTGCCGCCGTCGAAGTAGTTCTTGCCGGCGTCCAGCGTCGCTACCAGGTACTGCGAGCCGATGCGGGTCAAGCGCATGGCCATGGCCGGCGTAATGCCGATATAGGAGTAGAAGAACGACGTGCGCGCATCCAACTGACGGTACCCGGTGGCGGGGAAGGGCTTGGCCCCGTCCCGGGTGATCTGGGGGATCGGCGTTTCGAACTCGTAGCCGGTGACGAAGAGCGGATTCAGCCACGCGGATCCTGGATAGTAGAACCAGCTTTCATCGCGCGCGTTCATCAGCAGGCTGCGCGCCGTGGCGTTGGCGACCGCGAGCGCCTCGGTCAGGATCCGCTTCATGCGAACGTCGGGCTTGAAGAGCTTGCCCTTGACGATGCCAAGCGCCGCGATGGGTCCCATCAGCTCCGGGTCCAGCGAGGTGGCCGGCTCCTCCTGCACGACGCCATTGAGAAGCTCGTAGTAGCTCCAGTCGTTCGGCGGAATGGTGTTCATCACCTTCCCGCTGGCTTCGTGAACCACGGTCGGCGGTGGTGGCTTGATGGGGGCGAGCCGGGCCTGGCCGGCCAGGAACTCGGCAATGGGGGTGCCGACCCCTCCGGGCTCGTAGGGATAGATCTTGGTCGACGCCCGGATCGCCTCGGCCGGTGGTTTCGGATCTCTCTTGTTTTCCAGGAACATGCGGCCGAACCACCAAACAAAGCGGGTCCGAGCGTGGGCGACATAGAATCCATCTTTTGGTAACACACCGTCGTAGTCCGGCGGCACGATCAAATACTTCCCGCCCTGACCTCGGTCGGGTCCGGGCAGGCCGGTGTCCGTGACCCAGCGGGACCAGTGGTCGTCGATGGCGCCGAGAAGGTTGGGTGGTATCTCGAGTACCACGGGCCCGTCGGTGAGGTCGAGGAAGGCCATGACGTAGACGGTGTCGGCGTTGGCCGTCAGCATCAACGTCTCGGCCCCGAGCAGATCGGACCAGACGACGACTTCGTTGTCGTTGATTCCGACGTCGTGAAAGCCCTGGCGGATGGCCTGCATGCTGACGCCCTGGAGCGTGTCCACGAAGGCGCGAAACGCGTACGTGAAATCGAGGTGGTCGTAGACCCTCTCGAGGGTTTCCTTGCTGGGTGTTCCATCCTTGAACTCGAGCGTGCCGACGCGCGTCTCCACAGTGGACGGCGTGGTGAGCGACGGAGGGGCTTCAGAAGCGGCGGCGCCCGCCGTCGCGGCGAGGGCACCGATCAGTATCCCGCCGATCGTGATGCTTCGGATGGAATTCACAGTGTTTGCTCCGTTACATTTCTCGCCAAGTGGGCCTTTCGCGGCGCACTGCGCCGTTAGATATCACGCGCAAGAGCGACTGGATGTCCCCCCAACAAAGGGGGATCTGAGGGCCCGTGGGACTCCACGGGTCGAAATGCAGAGTCTGTCCGCGATTTCCTTGTCGCGCAAGCGCTTCGCGAGGGCTCGAGGGACTTTTCCTCCGATTCGTCAGGCGTCCACTCGACCTTTCCTTCTCCCTGGCGGCGGACGGTTTCAGAAGAGCGAATCAACACCTTCCGGTTGAAGGCCCTTGACGACGACGATCTTTCGTCGAGGGAAGAACATGAACGTCCGCCGCCACCTGCGTTTATACTGATGCGCAGGCATGTTCTCTCGTTCGGCGAGTTACCGCGCTTCGCCACCCTCACCATATGCAGGGAGTCGTTATGGCGACTGTCCTCTCGCTTCCGGATGATCGCCGCTTCGGAGTATCTCCTGGTGAATCGGTGCTGGAAGCGGCCCTCAAGGCCGACGTACCGATGGCGCATGCCTGCGGAGGCCGGGGCAAATGCTCGACTTGCCGCGTTTGGGTGCTCGATGGTCTTGAGTCCTGCCCGGCACCGACCGAAATTGAGGCGGCACTGGCCGACAGGCTCCGGCTGAGCGCGGAAGTCCGTCTGGCCTGCCAGCTCCGGCCCTCCGGCGACATTCGGCTACGCCGACTCGTTCTCGATGAGACCGACCTCGCGATTAGCAGCCAGCTGGATCGCTCGGTGGCAACGCAGTCAGGTCGCGCGAGCGCCGTTGTTATTTTCTTCAGTGATATCAGCGGGTTTACCGGGATTGCGGAGCGCTTGTCTCCCTATGACGTCATGTATCTGCTGAATCGCTATTTCGCGCAGGCGGGTCAGATCATTGAGGCCAATGGGGGCTATGTGGACAAGTTTATCGGCGACGGGTTGATGGCCATATTTGGCCTGGAAGGCCAGCCCGATGCGCCGCTCCGCGCGGTCAACGCCGCCATCCAAACTCTCGAAGCCGTCGATCGCATGAAGCCCTTTCTTTCATCCATGCTCGACGTGGATTTCGACATCCGCATCGGTCTGCATCACGGTGAGGCCGTGATCGGGTCCCTTGGTTCCCTGGGCGACGAGCGGCTGACGGCGATCGGCGAGGTCGTCAACGTGGCCAGCCGGGTCGAGGAGGCCAACAAGGAGGCGGGAACCCGCATGCTCGTTTCGGACGTGCTGTATGCCCAGATCGAGCAGAGCGTCCGGGTAACCGACTATGTGAGGATGCGTCTCCCCGGAACCAGTGAGAGAATGACGCTGTATGAGATCGGAGGCCTAACCCCGGAGGCACACGAGGCGTTGAATGCCGCGGAGCCTCGCGAAACTATGCGCTTCGCCGGCAAGCAATGGGTGCGCGTCCTCCGCGATGATGAGCTCGCCGACGGCGGCCGCCGCGTTCTCGATTTTGCGGATTTTTACGTCGTCGTGCTACGCCAGGCCGATGCCGTCGTGGCATTCAACAACGCCTGTCCTCATCTTCATCTGCCGTTCTTTGAGTACCCCGAGCACACGGAGCGAGGCGATCTGCCGGTACCGGCGGCGAGCTCGCTCACGGGCGACTTGGGCGTGGTCTGCAGATGGCATCAGAGCTGTTTCGACTTGCAGACCGGCGAGATCAGAGCATGGTGTGAC
This sequence comes from uncultured Spirochaetales bacterium, assembly GCA_964615045.1. GTDB lineage: Bacteria > Myxococcota_A > UBA9160 > UBA9160 > PR03 > JANQRO01. Next base: position 5,281 of record CAZTOE010000131.1, on the reverse strand, counting down.
CGATTGAACCAGGACGGCACGTCTCCGGGCATGGAATATCTCGGCGACATCTCGAAAAACCGAGATCGGCTACAGATTTTTCCCTGCCGCCGTCAAGACGGCTTTGTCTGGGTCTCCTTCGACTAGGGGTCTCTGGCCTGAGACCCTCGAGGACGAGGGGCGCGAAAGAGGGGTGGCCCGTCTGTGAAATTCAGTCTCTTTTATCAACTGCCCTGTGCCGACGATCAATCCCAGTCGACGCGCTACCGGGAGACGATCGAGCAGGTTCAACACGGGGATGCGCTCGGGTTTCATTGCGCCTGGCTGGCCGAGCTCCACTTCTTCCGACCCTTTTCGATCATGCCGTCGCCACTGATCGTCGCGACGGCAATCGCCCAGAAGACCGAGAGAATTCGGTTGGGAATCGCCGTCAACCTCCTCCCGCTGTGGCACCCGATTCGGAGTGCGGAAGACGCCGCCACGGTGGACCTCCTGAGCAACGGCCGCCTCGAATTCGGTGTGGGACGGGGAGGTATCCCCCTCCACTTCGCGGGCTTCAATGTCTCGCGGGGCGAGGGCCGGGAGCGCTTCGAAGAAGCGCTCGAGATCATCCGGCGCGCCTGGACCGCGGAGTCGTTTTCGCACCGGGGAAAGTTCTACGACGTGCCCGAGACGAGCGTCGTCCCGAAGCCGCTGCAGAAGCCCCACCCGCCCATCCGCGTGGCCGCCAATAGCCCGGAGACCGCCGTCTTTGCCGGAAACCGCCGCTACCCGATGTTGGTCGCCTCGGTCACCAATCCGCTGCCCCGGATGGTCGGGCAGGTCGCGCGTTACCGAGAAGCATGGGCCGGCGCGGACGCCGTCGACACCGTGGGAGCCTCCACCCCAGACATCTCGACGATGTTCTTCGTACATCCCGGAGAAGGCCTCTCGGCGGTGCAAAAGGACATCGAACCCAGCCTCGACCACTACTTTCAGAGCGTCAAAGAAATGGGGGCGACGGTCGATGCGACGAGCGGCGCGGAGAGCTACAGGTACATGAAGGACGTGCGGGAAACCCTCGCGAGCCTGACCTTCGAGATCGTGACTCGCGACATGGCGGTCTTTGGATCTCCCGAGGCGTGCATCGAGAGAATCACCGCGCTCCGGGAACAACTCGGGATGCAGGAGCTCCTCTGCTGGTTCAATCCCGGCGGAAAGGTCCCCCACGAGCGGGTGATGCGCGCCATGTCGCGTTTCGCCGACGACGTGATGCCCGCCATACAGGATCTATAGGTTTGCGGGTCCTTCCTCAGCGGAGCGCAGGCGTCTGCGTGTCGCGGCCCGAACGCAGCAGCGTCCCCGAACGCGCGCCAGTGAGCTCGCCCCTGCGCACCAGCTCCACTCCGTTCACCAGCACGTGCTCGATGCCCCGCGCTTCGCCGTAGAGCCGGCTCGCGCCGGCGGGCAGGTCGCTACGGGTGTGGATCGGGCCCGGGCCGATCGCGTCGAGGTCAAAGACCACGATGTCCGCGCAGCTGCCCTCTTCCAAGCGCCCGCGACCCTTGAGGCCGTAGAGCTGAGCCTGCACGTCGGTGATCAGGTGGATCGCCTCCTCGATGGGGAGTAGGCCCCGCTCGCGCACCGCCTCGGCGAGCATCCCGGTGGTGAAGTGGAAGGTCGCGAGGATGTCGAGGTGGGCCCCCGCGTCGGAGCCGCCAATGATGGCGCGCTGGTCGCGCCACACTTCGACCCGCGCCTCCCAGTCTTCTTGCTCGGTGCCGCGGGTGGGAAGCTCGAGCACGGTGCGGAGCTCGTCGGCCACGACGATGTCGAGCAGGGCGTCGAAGGGGGTCTTCGCCTCCTGTTCGGCGATTTCGCCGATCGTGTGGCCGACGTAGCTGGTGTCGGCGCCGAAGGTCTCGCGCACGGTGATGTTCTGCCACCTGGCCAGGCCGCGGAAGGGACTCGGCTGATTGGCCTGCGCGTCGAGGCGCCGGCGCTCCTCCGGCTTCGAGAACACCTGCAGGCGCTCCTTGTGGGGCAGCGCCATCGTGTCCTTCCAGTCGCCGGGGAGCGCGTCGAGCACCATCCCCGTTGCGAAGGACACGCGCGCCTCAACCGGGATCGGAATCGTGAGCGCCACCACCTTGCCCCCGCGTTCGGCGGCGTGGTCGCCACCGCGGAGCTGGCGCTTGCAGCCCTCGAGGTTGCGCGCCGTCACGGGCAGCAAATTCCAGTTGAGCGGGCGCTGCGCGGCCGTCGACATCGCGGTCATGAGCTCGAACTGCTCGTCCCCGAAGCGACCCACCGCCGGGATGAACTCGATCGAGGTCCCCGGCGCCTCTCGTAGGACGCGGCAGAGCTCGACAAGCTCCTCCTTGGTGGCGTAGCGCGACGGCACCATCTCGCCGGCGCCGTCGTTGTGCGTGTTGGCCCAGGAGGAGGAGAAGCCGATGGCGCCGGCCTCGAGGCATTCACGCAGGGTCCGCTTCAGGCGACTCAGGCTGTCGGCGTCGGCGGGTCCGGCGTTCGCGGCCGTGCCCATGACGACCCGGCGAATCGCCGAGTGCCCCGCCATAAAGCCGGCGTTGACGGCGAGGTTGCCGTCGAGCCGCTCGAAGTAGTCCCTCGTCGTCCTCCAGTCCCACGGCACGCCGGCGTTGAGCGCTTCGAGGGGGATCCCTTCCACGCGGGCCAACATCGTCGACAGATAGTCGGCCTCGCTCGCCACCAGCGGCGCGATCGAGAAGCCGCAGTTTCCGGCCAGCACAGTGGTGACGCCGTGGAGCGGCGACGGGCTCGCGCTGCCGTCCCAAAAAAGCTGCGCGTCGTAGTGGGTATGAACGTCGATGAAGCCCGGGGCGACGTAGCGTCCGCTGGCATCGATCGTCTGCTCCGCGGGCTCCCGGAGGCCGCCCGGCTCGCGAATCTCCCTCACGCGCCCATCGCGCACCCCAACCTCTGCGCGCCGCGGCGCGGCTCCCGTCCCGTCGACCAAGGTTCCTCCGACGATCGCGCACTCGAGCATGGTGCCCTCCCGGCTGTTGCGGTGTTCTCGGAGATTACGGTACCCCGATTTCCGCGGCTATGTGGAATCGAGGATCCCGAGAGTAAAGTCGCGAAGCGTCTTTCCGCCGCGGGCTTCACGGCTGTGACTACCAACCAAAGTCGATCGCGAACGTGTTCCCGGCTTCCCTGATCCGCCCGACGTGAGGGGCCTCGAAGTGGCCGGGGATCAGAATCGCGTTCTCCGCGCAGCAGAACTCTAGAAGCTCGCGGCGGGCCTTCGCCGCCATCGCCTTGTCCCAGCACACGATGCTGCTCCATTGCCACAGGGGCACCTGGATCGGAGAATGCAGGATGTCTCCGGCAAACACGGCCGTGGCATCGCCAGATCTGAGTTCGATGCGCACGTGCCCCGGCGAATGGCCGGGAGCGAGGCGCAGCGTCAGGTTGTCAAGCAACTCATAGCCATCGTCGACCAAACAGCTCTTTCCCGACTCCACGACTGGGTGCACGGAGTCCTCGAACGTGTTCCGGATGAACGCCGGGGCGCCGGGATCCGCGGCCTCCTCCTTGGCCGCCTCATATTCCTTGCGTGAAAGGACGTACTGAGCATTTGGAAACGTGGGAACCCACCGGCCATTCTCGAGGCGTGTATTCCACCCCACATGGTCCACGTGAAGGTGGGTGCACAGAACGTAGTCAATCTCTTCAGGTCCGAGCCCCAATTCCGTCATTCTTCCGAGATAACGGTTGGTCAACCGATGCATCTCGGCGAATTCCGGCCGCTCCTTGTCATTTCCCAAACAGGTGTCGATGAGGACGTTGTGATCGCCGACGCGGAGCAGCCAACTATGAACTGGCATCGGAATACGACCACACTCGGGGTCATAGTGGTGTGGGCACAACCACTGTTCGTGAGGCTCTACCAACTGTCGATCAAAATCGGGAAACCATGTCTGTGCAGTGAACCCCAGTAGCGAGCTGTCCAGAATCCGGCCGATCTCGACAGTCCCAACTTTGCCAACCATCCCCATGACTAGCCGCCTCTCTCGTCTCGGCGTCGACAGCCGGCGCCACCTGAAGTTCGTTTCGTGTGCGGATCCGCACACAAAAAAGGCCCGGGATCGCCGCTACCCCCGCACACCGGTGTGCTCGGGGGTTGTCGCGGGAGACACCGTATCCAGCCTCGCGGCCGCAAGGGGCTCCCGGCCTCGAATCATGTCCGCTGCCTTCTCCGCGATCATCATGACGACCGCGTTGATATTGCCGCCGACCAGGTCGGGCATTACCGACGCATCGACCACGCGAAGCCCTTCCAGGCCGCAGACACGGAGTTCAGGATCCACGACACGGTCAGGGTCATCGTCCGCTCCCATTCGACAGGTTCCTGCGGGATGGTGCACGGTCACGGATGCGGCGCGAATGAAGGCGTCGAGTCGGTCGTCGCTGACGTCGTCGATACCGGGCGCGACCTCGGTCGCCACGTAAGGCTTCATCGCAGGC
>CAZTOE010000131.1:0-801 GCA_964615045.1 uncultured Spirochaetales bacterium | reverse complement strand
CGTCGCGAAGTATCTTCAGACCCCGTCGGAGGGTGACTCGGTCGGATTCGGTCGTCAGAAAATTCGGCGTGATCAGCGGGGCCGCCGTTGGATCCCTGGAAGCGAGTCTTATCGTTCCCCGGCTCTCGGGCCGCAGCAACGCAACGCGGCAACCGAAGCCGTCCGGAATCGGATGGATGAACGGACGCAGCCAGGCACGGGCCTGCACCGGCGCTGCGATAAACAGGAACTGGATATCGGGCAATCGACACTCGGGCCGCGTCTTGAGAAACGCGGTCGCACCGATCGGGACATCGCTCGCGAAGCTATTCCATCCCAGCCACGAACCGAGCATCGCTCGCGATAGGCGATCGTAGCGCATGCCGCGCTCGAGCGGGCCGTTCTCCCTACGCCCATACACCGCCATGGCCGACAAATGATCCTGCAGATTCTGTCCTACTCCCCCGATGTGAACCCGGGTGGGGAGACCGTGGCGGGACAGTTGCGCCGCATCTCCTATACCGGACAACATCAATAGCTTTGGCGTATTGATCGAGCCTGCGCACAGGATCACTTCACGGCGCGCGGCGGCGATGTAGTTACGGCCAGATCGGCTGTAGGTTACCGCGGCAGCTCTACGACCCTCGATGAGGATCTGCGAGACGAGGGCGTTCACGACGATGCGGAGCGAGGTCCGTTTGCGAATGGGGTGGAGGTAGGCGGTCGCCGCGCTGCAACGGCGACCTCGATCAATGGTCTTCTGGAAATAGCTGAAGCCTTCCTGCTCCGCACCGTTGTGATCCGGTGTTTCGGAAAACCCCG
>CAZTOE010000130.1:0-12357 GCA_964615045.1 uncultured Spirochaetales bacterium | reverse complement strand
CAGAACGTCGATTCCGCACTGCGTTGCCAGGAGTTTGCGGGCGACGGCAGCGCCCGCGACCCGCCCGATCGTCTCGCGGGCGCTGGCGCGGCCCCCACCCTGCCAGTTGCGAATGCCGTACTTGGCTTCATAGGTCCAGTCCGCATGAGAAGGGCGATAGACGTCGCGCATCGCTTCGTATGCGGCGGGGCGCGCGTCGCGGTTGCGCACCAGAATCGCGATGGGTGTGCCGAGGGTCTCCCCCTCGAACACCCCCGACAGGATCTCGGCGCGATCCTCCTCTTGACGCGGAGTGGTGAGACGGCTCTGCCCGGGCCGACGGCGATCCAAATCGCGTTGAATCTCTTCCGCGTCGAGCGCGAGTCGGGGCGGGCAGCCGTCGATCACGACTCCTACGCCACCACCGTGGGATTCGCCGAACGTCGTGATCCGAAAGAGCTTTCCGAATGAGCTCGCCATCGGGCGAAGATACGGCAGGCCCCTACCCGCGCCAGTTTTCGAGCGCGACGTCGAGCGCGCGCCGGGTCGCTGTAGCCATCGGCAGGGAACTGAGACGCCAGGGGGCGACCCAACGGTGCTCCGGGAAAGCGCCGGGTCGCAGCCGGCCCCCGACGACGCGCGTCAGGTAGACGGTGAGTGCGAAATGCCGGTGGGTGAAGACAACCTCGACGGTTCCACCGCGCTGCAACGGCTCGAGTCGCAAGCCGGTGCGCTCCTCGAGGCGCGCGTGAGCGAGCCGGGCCGCTGCACGCTGGCGAGCCGCCTGGAACTCCTCGCCCGGAAGCTCCCACAACCCGCCGAGCAGCCCCTCGTCGGGGCGTCGTACGGCCAGCGCCCGGTCGCGACGGGTGATCAGGGCGGCGAATGCGCGGAGCCTGCGCGGCGCCGATCGCGCCGCCCTCTGGGGATATCGGGTGGGCGCGCCAGTGGCGTGACCGCGACAGTCCGACGCCACAGGGCAGGCGGAGCACCTTGGTGCGCGCGGGGTACACACCTGCGCGCCAAGCTCCATCAGGGCTTGGTTGAAATCGCCCGGATGGGCTCCTCGGACCAGCCGTTCGGCCTCGGTCCAGAGCGCGTCCCGGGTTTCGGGATCAGCGACCCCGCCTGGGAGAGCCCAAAGCCGCGCCAGCACTCGCGCCACATTGCCGTCAACGATCGGCGCCGGTCGATCGAATGCGATCGAGGCGATGGCTCCGGCCGTATAGCGTCCGATCCCAGGCAGTGACTGCAGGGAGTCCAGGGCGTCGGGAAGCCGTCCCCCGAACCGCTCGACGATGTCCTGCGCCGCCCGGTGCAGATTGCGAGCCCGGGAGTAGTAGCCGAGCCCCGACCACTCCCCGAGCACCCCGTCGACCGGAGCGTCGGCCAGGCTCTGCACGCTCGGAAAGCGCGCCAGAAAGCGCTCGTAGTACGGAATGACGGTTTCGACCCGGGTTTGTTGCAGCATGGCCTCGGAAATCCAGATGGCATACGGATCGCGGGTGCGACGCCAGGGAAGGTCGCGTTTCGCGCGCCGATACCACGCCAACATCCGTCGCCGCATGCGGCGCCTGCGCTCCCCGCGATCGAAAGGGGCGTCTCGGGCAGGAAGCGTGGGTTTGTCGGGCGTCACAGGTGTACCGGTAGGGGACCCGCGAGTCGTATGGCGCTCGGGGAGACGCGCGTGCTCCAAGCGAAAACTTCGACGCCCGCCTCCGCGGCCTGCCTCAGCGCGGCTCCGTAGGCCGGGTCGATGTTGTCGGCGGGCTCGACGCTTTCGCAGTCGGCGCGCTGGGTCACGAAGAGGAGGGCTGCCCGCTCGCCCCGCCGCCGCAAGCGCTGGAGGGTCTCGACGTGGCGTCGGCCCCGCTCGGTCACGCTGTCGGGGAAGCGGCCCCGCCCTCCCGCCTCGAGGGTCACGCTTTTGACTTCGAGCCAGCACACCCGGGCGCGACCCGGGATGTCCGATCCTCCGCTCAGTCGGAAATCGAGCCGCGTTCCGCTGCCGGCGCGAACCTCGCGCTCGAACCGCGTGTAGCGTGCGAACTCGGGGAGCGCGCCCTGCGCGAGGGCTTGGGCCACCAGGGTGTTCGCCCGCGCCGGGAAGACACCGACCCAGTGGCGGCCCGCACGGATGAGCTCGAGGGTGTGGCGCAGCCTTCGCCGCGGATGGTCATGGACGGAACATCGCACGGCGGCACCGGGCCGAGCCAATCCGTGCATCGAACCGGGATCGGGACAGTGCACGGTGAGCAGCTCTCCGGTGGGAAGCTCGACCTCGGCCAGGAAGCGCCGGTAGCGACGCACCAACCGGCCTCCTACCGTGGCTGCCAGCGGGATCGCTACGGAGCCGCGGCGGCCGCGTTCTCGATCCGACCGCCGACGTGCTCCCGCACCCATTTCGGATCCCACCATTCCAGCGGGTCGACATAGACGCCCCGCACCAGCAGCGCAAAATGAAGATGGTCGCCTCCGGCGAGCCCGGTTGCGCCCGAAGCGCCGAGTAGCTGCCCCCGCTGCACCTCGTCGCCAGCGCTGACTTCCAAACTCGACAGGTGACCATAGAGCGAAGCGAGGCCCAGCCCGTGATCGAGCAAGACGCAAAGGCCGTAGATGCCGAGTTCCCCCGCGAAGACGACCCGGCCGGCGTTGCCCGCCCCGATCGGCGCCTGGCTGAAGGACGCCAAGTCGTAGCCAAAATGCGTGGCTTGGGAGATCTCCTCCCCCTCGTAGCGGTAGCTTCGTCGCTCCGCAAAACGGCTCGTGACCTGGGAGTTGGCGAGCTGTTGAAACGCCCCCTTGAAGAGCGCCTTTGGCGAGCTCTCGCTCAAACGCTCTCGGATGGCGGCCTCGTTCTCGGCGCGCACCCGGGTGTTGATATCGCGGAACGCAGCGACGCTGTCCTCACTCGGCAGCCCGAGTTGCTCCGCGAGCTCGTGCACTTTGCCGTTGAGGAAATGTGCCGAGAGGATGATCGGAGTTTTCGGAAATTCCCGTTCGCGCACCCGTACGGGGGCCTCTCGGGAGGCCCGGTTCCCGGCGCGATCTTCGGCCACCAAACGCACGATGAGCGGTGCTTCGGCGTCGACTCCGATCGCGAAAAGTGCGATCCGGGGCGAGCCACGCCGGTCGCTCTGGTCCCCGACACTTTCGCCCGGAAAGAATCTCTCCCCGATCTGCACACCGTCGCGTCCGCCCGCGTTTCGCACCCAATACCGCAAGGCGCCGGCGCCGCCGCGCTGGACGTATTCCAGGCCCGGCTCGGTCGTGAGCTGGGGTGGCGTGAGATCGATCGAGACCGGGATCTCGAGCACGGTCTCGTTGCCGCGAAAGCCGTTGCGCCAGGACCGGTCGCGTACCGAGACACGGAGCTGAGCGCTTCCCTCCCGCAGCGACAACGCCTCGGGATCGATGGCGATCGGCTCGCTCTCGCGGCGCTCCGGGCCGCTCAACAGGTCGCCGCGGAAGTCTTCGGTGTAGAGGAGGGCTTCTCCCTCGGCGTGGAAGAGGCTCGCCTGGAGCCCCCGAAGACCCGTGCCGGCGTCCTCGGCGGAGACGACTAGCGTCGTCCCGCTTCGGCCTACCACGATCTCCTGCGGTCCGCGCAGCAGGGGCGCTCCGCCTTCGCACTGGCGGAGCCCGAGGGCGGCCCCGGCCAGGCCCGCCAACGCGACGAACAGAATCATCCAAAGTCGTGCTGTCATCGTGCTGTCACCCTTGCTTCCCGCGCCGCCTTGCTGAACTCGCGATGGGGTAGTAGGCCGCGCAGTCTATCACTCGAGCCCGCCGCCTTCGGTTGACGGCTCCTTTCGCCTTGCCCATTGTTGCGCCCCTTCCCGGTGTTTCGCCCCGCCCAGTGTTGCGCGGGTTGGGTGAGGAGAATCCATGTCTCGACTGCGTCGTTTGATCTTGGTGCGCCACGGAGAGAGCACTGGCAACTCGCGAGAGCGTCTGGTCGGAAGCGGCGACCCCGATCTTTCCCGAGAGGGCGCTGCGCAGGTGGCGGCGCTCGGACGCGGCCTGGGAGGTCAGTTGATCGATCTGATCGTCGCGAGCCCGAAGCGCCGCGCGTGGCGAGCGGCGCAGATTCTAGCGGATGGACATCCGATCCGGTTGGAGTACGGACTGCGGGAAATCGACTTCGGGCGGTGGGAGGGTCAAACCCTCGCCGAAGTCGAGGCTTCGGATCCGGTGCGCTTCAAACAGTGGCGCGAGGCCGCGCCGGAGTTCGAGTACCCGGGAGGCGAGCGGCGTCAGGAGTTCAGGAACCGGGTCGCGCAGGGTCTGGCTCGGATCGAGGCGTCGGAAGCGACCTCGGCCTTGGTGGTGGCGCACAAGGGCGTGATTCGCACCCTGATCGAGCAGCTGGCGAGCGAGCAAGTCGATCGAGACCGGCCGGGACTCGCGGAGGCGTTGATCCTCACGCGGCTGAGCGGCGGTTGGATCCTGGGCCAACGGAGCAGCGACCCCGGCTAGTCGGTTCGCGCTCCGCTCACTCCTCGTCGCCGCGCAGCCTGGCCAGCACCGTATAGTCCTCGAGGGTGGTAGTGTCGCCCACCGTCTCTTTGCCGCAAGCGATGTCGCGCAGCAAGCGGCGCATGATCTTGCCCGAGCGCGTCTTGGGCAGCGCCTCGGTAAACCGCACATCGGCGGGCTTGGCGATGGCGCCGATCTCCTTCGCGACGTGATTGCGCACCTCTTGCTGAAGAGCTTCGGTGTCCTCGACGCCGCCGCGCGGTGTGACGAAAGCGACGATCGCCGTACCGGTGATGTCGTCGGGTCTTCCTACCACGGCGGCCTCGGCGACGTCCGGATGGGAGACGATCGCGCTCTCGACCTCCATAGTACCGATCCGGTGGCCCGAGATGTTCATCACGTCGTCGACGCGCCCCGTGATCCAGAAGTATCCCTGTTTGTCGCGGTGGGCGCCGTCACCGGCGAGATAGGTGTTTTTCCACATCGACCAGTAGGTCTGGCGGTAGCGCTGTGGGTCGCCCCAGATGCCGCGCAGCATCCCCGGCCAAGGCTGACGCACCGCAAGCAGACCGCCGTCGGGGGGTTCGACCTCGTTGCCCTCCTCGTCGAGGATCACCGCGTCGATGCCCGGGAAGGCCAGCGTCGCGGATCCCGGTTTGGTGTCGACCGCCCCCGGCAACGGCGTGATCATGATCCCGCCGGTTTCGGTCTGCCACCAGGTATCGACGATTGGACAGCGCTTGTTCCCGATGACGGTGTGGTACCACATCCACGCTTCGGGATTGATCGGCTCCCCCACCGTTCCGAGCAGCCGGAGCGAAGAGAGGTCGCGCGCTTTGGGAAGATCGTCGCCGAGCCGGATGAAAGTACGAATCGCGGTCGGTGCGGTGTAGAAGACCGTCACGCCCCACTTCTCGATGATGGACCACCAGCGATCGGGTTTCGGGTGGGTCGGGACGCCTTCATACATCAAGCTGGTCGCCCCGTTGGCGAGGATTCCGTAGACGACGTAGCTGTGGCCCGTAACCCAGCCGATGTCGGCTGTGCACCAGTAGACGTCTTCGTCTTTCAAATCGAAGATCGCCCGGGCGGTCGCAGTGACATGGGTCAGGTAGCCCCCCGTGGTGTGAAGGATGCCCTTGGGCTTGCCGGTGGTCCCACTCGTGTAGAGGATGAAGAGCGGGTGTTCGGCGTCGAGTTTGGCGGGGGGGCACTTGGCGCTCGCCCCTTCCATCAACTCGTGCCACCACGCGTCCCGGCCTTGCTGCATCTCCGTTCGCTCGCCGGTGCGCCGTACCACGACGACGTGCTGCACGGAGTTTGCGCCTTTGAGCGCCTCATCGACGGCAGGCTTGAGCGGGAGGGGAGCGCCGCGTCGGAAGCCACCATCGGCGGTAATGACGACCTTGGCACCTGCGTCGTTGATGCGGTCGCGGAGCGAATCGGCGGAGAAGCCGCCGAAGACGACGCTGTGGGGCGCGCCGATCCGCGTGCACGCGAGGATCGCGATCGCGAGCTCGGGCACCATCGGCATGTAGAGCGCGATCCGCTCGCCCTTCTTCACGCCCAGCTCTTTCAGCACGTTGGCGAACTTGCACACTTCGCGGTGGAGCTCGCCGTAGGTCAACACCCGCGTATCGCCGGGCTCGCCTTCCCAGATGATCGCCGCTTTATTGCGACGCCACGCGTTCTTTCCCTCGAGGTGTCGATCGAGGCAGTTGTAGGAGACGTTGAGTTTTCCGCCAACGAACCACTTCGCAAAGGGCGGCTTCCACTGGAGCGTCTTCTTCCAGGGCGAGAACCAAGTCACATGTTCGCGGGCCATCTGGGCCCAGAAACGCTCGGGGTTCTTTCGACCCAGCTTGCGGTATTGGGCGACCTTGCGCTTGTTCCAGTTGGCGAGGCGCGTGAACTCCGGTTTGGGCTGGAAGACGCGCTTCTCTTTGAGCAGTGATTCGATATCGGCCATCTAATCCCGTCCCTCTCTCACTAGGGCTTCGACGTCGCCGATTTCTTTTGGGATCGCGGACGTCAGGTTCTCGTGGTGATCCTCGGTGATGACAACATCGTCCTCGATGCGGATTCCGATGCCCCGAAACGCCTCCGGTGCGTGCTCGTCATCGGGCGCGACGTACAGGCCGGGCTCGACGGTGTATGCCATCCCCGGTTCGAGGCGTCGGGGTTTGCCGTCGGTCATGTAGTTGCCGACGTCGTGCACATCGAGCCCGAGCCAATGGCTGGTGCGGTGCATGTAGTAGCGATCGTAGCGGCGCGTCTCGATCGCCTCTTCGGGGTCGCCCTCGAGCAGCCCGAGCTGGATCAGCCCCTCGACCAGACCCCGCAACGCGACGCGGTGAACCTCATCCAGGGTGTTGCCCGGACTCGAAACTTCGAGGGCCGACTTCTGCGCCGCCAAGACCACTTCGTAGAGCGCGCGCGCTTCGCCGGTGAAGCGGCCCGCCACCGGGTAGACGCGTGTGACGTCTGACGCGTAGCCCTCGAGCTCGCAGCCGGCGTCGATCAGTACGGCCTGGCTCTCTTGGAGCGCCTGATCGTTCTGGATGTAGTGAAGGACGGTGGCGTGGGTCCCGCTGCCGACAATCGAATCGTAGGCCGGACCGGCGGCGCCGAGCCGCCGAAAGGTGTAGTTCAGCGCTGCCTCGAGCTCGTATTCGTACACGCCCGGTTGCGCCAGCCGGGCCGCCGCGGCGTGGGCCTGGCGGCTGATTTCCGCCGCACGGCGCATCGTCGCAAGCTCTTCGGGTTCCTTGAAGAGCCGCATTTCGTGCAAAATCGCGCGGGGGTCGAGAATCGCCTCGGTCGGGAGGACCCCGGTCCGGGAGCGCAAGCGCGCCTGCTCGATGCTTTCCGTGATGAGCGAATCGACCCGCGCGTTGCGGCCCAGGACGTGGTAGATGCGGCGCGCGCCCGAGATCCGTTCGGGGAGCTGGGCGTAAAGCTCTTCGCAGGAATGCGCCTCGTCCGCTCCAAAGTCCTGCATCGCGCCTTCTACACCCGGGCGATAGCCGGTCCAGATCTCGGCGCTGCGGTCGCGGGGCTCGACCCAGAGCGTGAAGTGCGGGCCCCCCTCGTTTCGAAACAGCGCCGCGGCGTTCGGGTGATCGAAACCGGTCAGGTAGTGGAAATCGCTGTCCTGGCGGAAGGGGAAATAGGTGTCGTGCGAGCGGTACGCCGGCCGCGCACCCAGAAAAAGCGCGACGGAGTTGGGTTCCATGGCGGCGAGAAAGCGGGCGCGTCGATTCGCGAACATGCCGGGCCGAGCATAACCCGATCGTCCTTGCGGGCGCACGCCTCTCAAAGATTCGCGCAGACGACGCGAACGCCGCTGCAGTAGGTGGCGCACACGCGGTCGCCGCGCAGGAAGCCGCTGTAGTAGAGGCCCACGGGCTCCGGCCGCGGGAGTCGGAGGGTCCGCAGGGCTCCCGACGTGTCGAGGATGTGAAGGACGCCGCTCCAGCGGGTTACGACGGCGCGGCCGTCGGTCTCGACGCGGATTTCTTGGGCGAAATCGCTCTCCGCCGCGAACGTCGTGTCCAGCAACCACTCGCGTCCGGCGTCGGCTCGGCGCGCGGCGTCGGGCTCGGTCACCCGCAAGGTGAGCCGTCGGCCGTCTGCCCAGACCCAGTAGCCGCGCCCCTTCGGGTCGAAGACCAGGTTCTGGAGTTCGGGGTGGTCGATTCGGATCCGCTCCTGTCCGCTCGTCAAGTCGATGCCTCGCGCGTCGTGGCGTGCCTCGCGCGACACGTCTCCAGGGCGTGGCAAGAGGTCGGTGTTGATCCAGAGCCAGTGGCGCACGGGGTCGTAGGCGATGGATTTCGGGGCGACGCGCCAAGTCGGATCTCCTTCCAGGGGGATCTCGCGGAGCAGATGGCCCTCCGCGGAGATCACCAGCACCGAACCATTGCCCTGATCGGTTGCCCCGTAGCGGGTAATCGCGAGCTGGCGTCCCGGGAGCTTCGCGATTTCGTTGGAGCCTGGTCCCAGGGCCTCGAGGGAAATGACCCGGCTTCGCTTCAGATCCACCCAGCCGGCGCTGCCGAACAGCGCTGTGAAATAGATACGTCCCTCGGCGGCCACCACGTCCCAGACGCCTCCCGGACGGGACCCGTCCGCGTCGAGCGCGCGAAGGAATGTTTCGGTGCGGAGATCGAAACGGCCGATTTTCGCGGGCTCCGGATGATCCAAGACGGCGTCGGGGCGACCCCGGGACCGCGAGAGGAACCAGAAGGCCGACTCTCCAAACAACACGACGTCGCCGCTCCGATCGGCGAACCATGCACAGCTTCCTGGCGATGACGGGGTCGCTTCCACTACGCGGAACTCGGTCTGCCGCTCGGGCTTTTTGAGTGCGCACCCTCCTCCAAGCCCAATGAGATCGACGAGCCCAAGGAGGACGATGACGCCCATGAAAGGCAATCCGCCGACACGCCTTGCGGCACCGCCACTTTTGGCGGCACGATGCCCAAAACGGAGAACCGCAAACGCCTTGGGACGTTGCTGGAACGTTCCCGGAAACGTCACGCGATTGACGAGCACCCTGCAACCGGAGTTTGCGAGACTCGACTCCTCAACGCCGACCGACTTTCCATCGAAGTCGAGCCAGAAATCGTTCGGAATCCAGCGGCTTGGAAGAAGCTCACAGCGAAGGATCCGGAGTCTCGGTTGGCACACTCTGTGCTTTGCTCCAAGAGCATTGGATCTGGAGGTCTCACCGTCGGCAACGGGCGCGCACGGCGGCGAAACCAGGCACCGGGAGCTGTGGGGCATCGAGGCGCTTTCCCCAGACCACCCAACAGCACCCCTCCCTGGCTCTCGGGCACCAGATCGACGGTCCCCCGATCAAGTTGGTCGGGGGACCGTTTGTCCTTCGATGCTAGACGCGATCGATTTCGGCCAGCTCCTCGACGATTTCGCTGCCGAACTCTCGCACAAACCAGGCCTTGAGTTCGGGCAAGGGCTCGAGCTCGGCTACCGAATTGGGGTTGCACCACGCGATCGCCTCGAGGGAAGTGTTCGGGCATAGCACTCCGGGATCGAGATCCTGCTCTTTCGCGCGCACCGTCCGCCAGCGCTTAAGTCGTCCGAGTCGGCGCTCCGTACGGCGATCCATGCGTCGACGCGTCGGCCCCGACCCGTTGTTGTTGCGCTTGAGCGGTTCATGGGGCGCCTTCACGCCCTCCTCGATCGCCTTCAGAATCTCCCGTCCCAGCCGGCGCAGGATCAGATCCGTCACACCCTTGATGGCGCCCAATTGGTCCTGGGTCCGGGGTTGGCGTTCCGCGATCTCGAGCAAGGTCCGGTTGCCCAGCACCTTGAACGGAGGTCGGTCGATCTCACGCGCCCGCGCGTCCCGTAGCAGAAAAAGCTGACGCAGAACCGAGAGCGAGGTCGGGTCGAGCCCTTTGGCGCCTTTGATGCGCAGATAGCCTGATTGGTCAAAGGCGCGCGGCGGCCATTCCCTGCGGATGAGCGTGCCGAACTCCTCGAGCGCCCACTCCAAGCGGCCGCGATCGCGAAGCTCCGCTTCCATGCGCTCCGCGAGGTCGATCAGGTGTGCCACGTCGGCGGCGGCGTACAGCAACTGGCTCTCGCGCAAAGGGCGAGACGACCAATCGGAGCGCTGCTCGTCTTTGGGGAGCTTCACGTCGAAGTGACGCTGTGCAAGGGCCGCGAGACCGACCGACGGATATCCCAGCAGTTGCGCCGACACCATGGTGTCAAACAGGTTTTCGAACCGGAACCCACAGTCGCGTTTGAGTACGAACAGGTCGTATTCCGCGGCGTGAAAGATCTTGCGGATCGCGGCGGAGGCGAACACGGGCGCCAGCGGCTCCAGTTCGGATGGGCCGCCCAGTGCGAGGGGATCGATCAGATAAATGCCGCGTGGAGTGGCGGCCTGCACGAGACACGTTTTGTCGAAGTAGTGGTAGAAGCTGTCCGCCTCGGTATCGAAGGCGATCACCTTCTCGCGCATCCAGTCCTTCGTAAGGGCCCGGAGTGCGCCTTCGGTTTCGACCCGTTCGTAGTCCGCCAAGCTGTCCCCTCTGCGTCAACGCTTCCAGTTCCGCGAGCGAGTCGCACAAACGCCGTTTTGTGTCCACGACCCCGCCAGCGGAAGGCATTCGCGGGGGACATGTGAGGGGGCATGTCGCGGGGAGGCCACCGCGGGTGGGCGGGTGGTGACGCAGACCGCCGCATCGTAGCTGACCCCCCGCGTGGGGCCAAAGTCGATCCATGCTTCGCCGCGGAACTCCGTCTATGTTGCTTCGCCATGCTCTACGCCGGTGTCGGTTTCGCGGATTCCCCAGGGGATTCCAAACAGGTCCAGCGCGCCGCTCGCAAGGCCTCCGAGGGCGCTCTTGAGGGAACCGGGGTGCGTCGTCCCGATGCTGCCTTGGTGGTGACCAGTTGGCGCGATCCCGGAGACCAGGGCGCAGTCGCCGCGGCCTGCCGTGACGTCTTGGGCGTGGACCCCGTGGTCGCCCCGGTCCACGGTGTGATCGCGGGGGACCGGGAGAGTTCCGAGCACCCCGCGGTCGCTGTTCTGGCCTGGTGCGGCGTAGACGCGACGTCTTTCTGGATTGGAGATCTGGCCGGCCACGAGTCGGCGGTTTCGCGTGACCTCGAGTTGGCGCTGGGAGGAACGCTCTGCCCGCGGGATTTCTTGCTGGCTTTCGTCGACCCGGCTGGGCTTGATCTGCGCGTGCTGCTTCGCAGTTTCGAGCGCCGGCCCATCGGTGCTACTTGGATCGGCTGTGGCGCTGGCCCGTCGATCGACGCGAGCGGCGTGCCGCTCTGGGCTGGCGGCCATGTCGGTCAGCACGCCTTTGCCGGCTTGGTGTTGCGCTGCGAGCGGGCGCCGGAGGTCGCGGTCGCCCAATGCGGCCGCGCTGTGTCCGCGGCTCTCACCGTGACGCGCTCGGAGGGACATTGGATCCTCGAGCTGGACGATGTTCCGGCGCTAGACCGTTTTCGAGCGGCGGCGCGTGGTCGGCTCTCGCGCGACCTGGAGCGCGCGACCGCTCACCTCCTCGTGGCACTGCCTTGTACCAAGCCCGCGGAACGGGCCCTCGCCACGGGTGCCTATACGGTCCGGCCGATCCGAGGGCTCGAACCGAAGCGTGGGGGATTCGCCATCGCCGAGCCGCTCCGGCCCGGCGCGCAGCTGGCCTTCGTGCTGCGAGACGCCGCCTGCGCCCGGGACGCACTGCGCACCGCGCTCGGCGGGCCGCGCGCGGCCGCTTGCGGCGTCTATTTGAGTTGCCCGGCGCGCGGCCGTCGGCTCTTCGATCACGTTGGGCTCGAGGCCGGCTATGTGCAACAAGCGATCGGCGGTACGCCGTTCGCCGGTGCCTTCGGTGCCTTTCAAATTGCACCCTTGGAGGGGGTCCCTCGGCTGCTCAACTACGCCGGCGTCTTGGCGCGCCTGGATCCGAAGCCGTAGCCTTCGCGCTGTGGAATGGACCCAATCTTTCATCCCGACGCTTCGAGACGACCCGGCCGACGCCGAGGCCGTGAGCCACAAGCTGCTGATTCGGGCAGGTTTCATCCGCCAGCTCATGGCTGGCGTGTACTCGATCCTGCCTCTCGGCTGGCGGGTGTGTCGGAAAATCGAAGCTGTGATCCGCGACGAGATGGATCGCATCGGCGCCCAGGAGTTTCGCCTGCCCGCGCTTCACCCGAGCGAGATCTGGCAGCGGTCGGGTCGCTGGGACGTGATGGGTGAAGAGATGTTTCGTCTCGAGGATCGGCGCGGAGGGAAGCTTTGCCTGGGTATGACGCACGAAGAAGTCTTCGCGACGTTGGCCAGCGAGCTTCGCAGCTACCGGAGCCTTCCCCAGATCTGGTACCAGCTCCAGACGAAGTTCCGCGATGAAC
>CAZTOE010000129.1:0-12392 GCA_964615045.1 uncultured Spirochaetales bacterium | reverse complement strand
GCGCCGGAGACCGATCTTACGGCTCGCGCCAGGCGCGGGTTTGATTCCGGCCCGTTCTCTCCAAAACCTCACGGATCAACCTCGTCTCGAAACGGGCTACGGCCGCCTCGAGATCCAGCGCGCCGCTGCGAACCGCCTCGGTGAGGCTCTCTGTTTCGGCCCCACTGCGAATTTCCTCGGGAAGGTCCGCGGCGGTGATGATCCCGCCTTCGCCCAACGTGACCGCGCGCTCCAACGCGTTCTCGAGCTCGCGCACGTTGCCAGGCCAGGAGTAGCTCGTGAGGGCCCGGCGCGCGTCATCGCTCAGGCGGATCGGGTCGCAACCGAGCCCCTCCGCAGAGCGAGCGAGAAAAGCCCCTGCCAGGAGTGGGATGTCCTCGCGCCGCTCACGCAGCGGTGGCAGCGCAATCGGCAAGACGTGGACTCGGTAGAACAGATCCGAGCGGAAACGGCCCTCCTCCACGGCGCGGCGCAGATCCCGATTGGTCGCGGCAATGACGCGCACGTCGACCGGAATCGACTCGCTGGACCCCACTCGGTCGACGCTCTGCTCCTGGAGCGCGCGTAAGAATTTCGCCTGCACCGCCGGCGCGAGCTCTCCGATCTCGTCCAAAAACAGGCTTCCCCCGCTGGCTGCCTCAAACTTCCCGATGCGTCGCTCGCGGGCGTCGGTAAAGGCGCCTCGCTCGTGACCGAACAGTTCGCTCTCGAGCAACGCCTCGGGGATCGCGGCGCAGTTGATTGCGATGAAGGGGCCGGCGCGACGCTCGCCGAGGTCGTGGATCGCGCGCGCGGCAAGCTCCTTCCCGGTGCCGCTCTCGCCGCTCAGGAGCACCGGGGCCCGCGACTCGGCCGCCCGTTCGATCAGCCCGAAGACCGCCCCCATCGCTTCGCTCGCGCCAATGAGTCTGCCCAAGCGATCGCGGCGGTCGCTGCCCACGCTGGCATCGCCCCGGGCGACCGCCTCTCGCAGGCGAATGACCTCCTTCTCGAGGGCTCGTCGATCCAGGAGTTGACGCAGCTTTAGCCGCAGGGCGTCTGCGTCAAAGGGCTTCGTCAAGAAATCCGCCGCGCCGAGCTTCATCGCCGCAACGGCGTTCTCGATGCCGCGCGTCGCCGATAGCACCACCACCGGTGGCATCCCGCTCCGCTCGCGGATCTCCTCGAGCAGCTCGAGCCCGCTGCGTCCAGGCATGACGAGGTCCAAGATCACCAAATCAGGGCTCTCGATGTCGAGGCCCTCGAGCGCCTCGTCAACCCCGCTTGCTAGGGAGACGGTGAAATCGTCGCGGAGGAGCATCCGCAGCGATTCCCGGACGCCCGCTTCGTCGTCCACCACGAGCACACGCGGCATGCGCGGAATCTAGCTCTTCGAAACTCTTGCTCGGCGTGGGGCTGAGCGGCTCGAGTCCGCACCCGACGCGATCGAGCTCGCGAACGCCCGCTCAGGCGGCCGCCAGTTCGAACAGGATCAACGCGGCGGGGAGTTCGGCCAGATCCAAGGCGAAGTGTCCGCCCTGGGCTCCCACCACGGTCTCCAGCGCGACGATCCCGAGGCTCTGTTCCACCCGGGATAGCCCCCCCTCACCCGACGGGGGTGCTTCCCCGGTCGAAAAGCGGATCAGGGTCCGCACCTGGGCCCGTCGCTCGTCATCGCCGCCATGGCGCCGGGTCGCGACGTAAAGGTCGCCTCGCTCGGGGATGAGCTCAAGGAGCGCGTCGAAGAAGGTCGCCAACCCGAACCGAAGCTGCTCCCGGTCAGCGAGCACGCGCCCGCCCTCGCGGTCGAGCTCCTCGAGCACGACGAGATGACGCTCGTCGAGTCGCTGTCGCCGTTCGGCCAGAAGCCCCGCAAGGAGCGACGTGAGGTCTACTTCGATCGCCTCGGGTGGCCGAAGCGATCCCAACCGGGTGAGGGTTTCGAGGACTGCCTCGACGCTGCGCGTATCGTTCGCCACGCGCTCGGGGGCTTGGCTCCGGAATTCCGCGTTGTCGAAGCGCCGCGGCAGCATCTGGGCGAAGCTGCGGATTCCCACCAGGGGATTGCCGAGTTCGTGGGCGACGGCTCCTGCGAGGCGCCGCAGCGACCCCGCCGCTGTCGCGGGGAAGCGCGGTTCGGGTTCGGCCACCACTTCCAGTTCGGCGTCCAGGAGCTCGTCTGCTTCGCCAGCGAGCTCGGCTTCAGGGAGTTGGTCTGCTTCGGGTCGGCCTGCCTGGCGATTCGCATTCGCGCCAGCGAGCGGCGCGGGTGCCGCGTGCTCCAGGGCGAAGTCGTCGACCCCGATCGGGCTCGCGCCGCTCCGGGCCAGGGTGCGCGCGATCACCCCCTCGAGTTCCCGCAGGTTTCCGGGCCACGCCTGGCGCGCCAACGCGTCCAGAGCTTCGGCAGAAAACTCACGCTCCGGCAGCCCGCGGCGCCGAGCCCAGGTTCGCGCAATGCGCCGGGCGAGGGCTGGTATCCGGTCGGCGGTATCGCGCAACGGAGGCAGCGCGAGTTCGATCTCGGCGATGACGCGTTCGAGCTCCGGGGCGAGGGTTCCCCCGTCGGAGGTCGCCATCCAGCGCAATCGCCCAGCACGGACAAGGCCGGGGGGGCCGTGTTCCACCCACCCCGCGACGACCCGTTGGAGCGCTTCGGGAAGCCGGTCCACCTCCTCGAAACAAACCGTCACAAGTTGCGCCGACGGCAGCTGCCCCGTTTCCAGGACCCAGCTCGCTTCAAGGCTCGTCAAGTCTCGCACTGCGGGGCAGGGCAGCGAGATGAACGGACCGGCCGGGACGCCGGTCCCCAACTGATGGAGATAGCGGGCGAGAAGCCCCCGGCCGCTACCCGCTTCACCGCGGATCAGGAGCGGGATCTCGACCCGCTTCGGATCGGAGGCGAGAAACAGCGCCGGGAGCTCGAGATCGGCCATGGCGTCGGCAAATCGTTCGGTGAGCCGCTCGCGCCGGCCCCGCTCGGAAAGTGGCGGGCTGGAGCGGCGGGAGCGCAGCGCGTGGACCCGCGCGCGCACCAGGGTCGCGTCCCCATCCCACGCTAAGCATTCGGCGGCGAGGGCGTCGAAAAGTTGCTCGACCTCGGACAGATCGTCGGATGCGGCGACCAGGAGCCATCGCGTTTCTGGCGCACGTCGCGAAACCCGATAGGCGAACTGGAGCTCGGCTTCGAAGTCGCCTGCCACGCAGAGGACCACGACCGGCGGCGCGGCTTCGGCACCCCAGCCGGCCTCGGCGGCGTCGGTCGGGCTGCCGAGGCGTGTGTCGGCGATCCCGAGCTGCCGATCGAGTTCGTTTCGCAGCGCTTCATCGCGCGAAAGGATCCAGAGCGAACTCATCGGCTTGAACTCATCCGGGCGGTTCTGCGAGCGGCCATTTGTGAGAACATTTCTGCGAACAGCGTTTGAGGCCAGCGTGCCCGAGCGCGCCGGATCTCGGCTCACTGCACTCTTCCGCAAGGCACGTGCCACGCAGGCGACGACGCGGGGGGCGGAGGCCAGACGGCAGTCAAGCGGCAGCTTCTTCCCCTATCCGGCCTCCGATGAAGCGGGTTCGGTGGCCACGGAAAGCGCGTCCGGGTCGTTGGCGCGGAGCGGCGCAGAGCGCGGCGATTCGCAACATTGGGCAATCGGCTTCTCGCCCGCGGAGCGGGTTGCCGGTATCTTGCTGTTCTTCATCCGGATCACCTGCGCCTCATCGCGACGGAGCAAAGCTTGGCGGTCATCGATCCCGGACCCGAGGTCCGGCTGCGCAATGGCCCGAAAGCGCCCTACGACGGCGCCATTGCCGCTGCACGCACCTGCTACTCGCCGCGCGTCGTCGATGCGTCCGAGGTGACTGAGCGGCAGCGGCGCAACATCGGGCCCCTCACCTTCTCGGGCGGGCACCACACCGTCTACCAGCACGCGACCTTCGAGTTCGCGCTGTCGGGTATCTCACGACAATTGGTCTGGGGTTTCCTGCACGCCTTTCCCTTCTACAACACGGAATAGCAGAGTCAGCGCTATGTGCGACTCGATGAAGTGCGGGCTCACGTCCCGCCCGCGCTGGCAGGCGAGGCGCGCACGCGATACGAAGCGGCGCTCGAGGGCGCCTGGAGGGCCTATCGAGCGTTGACGGAGCGGCTTGCGCCGCGCGCTTTCGAGATTCTCTCGGAGCTGTGGCGCCTCGATGCCCGACAAAACCGGGCGTTCGGTCGCGACCTAAAGCGCGAGTCCGAAAAGCGCGCGATCGAGACGGCCCGCTACGTGATCCCGATCGCCTGTCATACCGCGATGGTCTACACGGTTTCGGGGATCGTGCTGCACCGCATTCGGCGGATGGCGGCGGTGTGTGATGTCCCGAGCGAGGCCCGCGCGGTGGTCGACCGCATGGTGGCAGAAGTGGAGCGGGTCGACCCGGCTTTTTTCCGGGAGGTGGGCGAGGCGCCCCTCGAGGTTGACCACGTGCTCGAGAACGCCTGGGCCGTCAGCGGGGTGGGGGACGCCGCGGCGTGCGAAGCTTTTGATAAGTCCCTGGGTGGCCGCCGCTCGCGCCTCGTCGACTTTTCGTCGCGCGCGCCGGACGTCATCGCGGCCGCGGTTCGCCACGTCTTGGGGCGCCCCGATCTCGACGACGGGGAAGCCCTGGCACTGGTGCTCGACCCGGCTCGCAACCGCTACCGGCTCGAAACGCTGAACGTTTCGACCCACGCACCGCTGATGCGCGCGCTCGATCACGCACATTTCACCTTTCGCAAGAAGCTCTCACACAGCGCCGATTCTCAGGACCAGCGCCATCGTATGGTTCCCGGATCGCGGCCCTTGCTTTCGCGCACCGTTCCGGCCTCCGTCGACGTGATCGAGCCCGAGCTGATCCGCGCCGACCCGGAGTGCCACCGCATTTTTTGCGAGGCGGTGGAAGCGGCGTGGGAGGCGCGGTCCCAACTGCTCGGACTCGGCGCGAGCCCGGAGAGCGCGCTCTATCTTCTTCCCAACGCAGTGGCGGTGCGCTTCGAGGAGAGCGGCTCGCTGCTCCATCTGCTCCACAAGTGGACCATGCGCACCTGCCTGAACGCTCAGCGCGAGATCTTCGAGGCCTCGATGGACGAAATCCAGCAGGTTCGCGCGGTGCACCCCCGCCTTGTGGACCACGTCGGGCCGCCCTGCTTCGTGCGCAACGGTTTGGTGCGACCGCGCTGCACAGAGGGCAGCCACTTCTGCGGAGTTCCGGTGTGGCGGAGCTTCCCCGAAGTCGACCGCCGGATCTGACGCGCCTCGCCGTGCGCCGGGCCGCTCCCGGCGACGAGGGGGAGCTGGTCGAACTCTGGCGCGAGCTCTGGGATCACCACGTTGCACTCGCACCCGCGTTCGCGCTGCGCGACCGCGATTCCGCGCCCTGGGTTCGCGTCGTGCGTGAACGCTTGTGCGATGGCGCATCGGCGATCTGGGTGGCGGCTCCGGCGGCGGGTCCGGTGCAGGGTTTTTGTGTGGCCGAGATCGAGCGGGCGGCCGGGCCCCTGCGCGAACGGCAGCGCGGCGTCATCACGGAATTGGCCGTCCGGCCTGCCTCGCGGCGGCAGGGCATTGCGACCGACCTCGTTGACGCCGCCCTCGCGTGGCTCAGGGAGGCGGGGATCGGGCGCGTCGAAGTCCGGGTCCTCAGCCGCAATGAGGGAGCGCAGGCGTTCTGGAGAGCCCGCGGGTTCGGGGACTTCGTGGACGTGCTCGAGCGCCGGCTGTAACGTCGCTCGACTCTTTCTTCGAGGAATTCCATGTCTTCCCCGGCTCTGAATCCGCTCGCCCAGGCGCTCAACGCCCGCCTCGACCGGGAGGCCCCGGCGGTGCTCGGGATGCTCTCGGCCCTCGGCCGCCGGCTTTACTTCCCGCGCGGCGTCCTCTCCCAAACCGCCGAGGCGAAGGAGAAGGCAAACCGGTTCAACGCGACGATCGGGATCGCGACCGAGTCCGGAGGACCGATGTACCTGTCCTCCGTCACGGATCACCTCCGTGAGATTTCACCTGCCGACGCGGTGAACTACGCGCCGCCGGCGGGCCGCATCCGATTGCGCGAGCGCTGGCGCGACAAGCAGCTTGCCGAAAATCCTTCACTCGCCGGCAAGCGTTTTGGCTTGCCCGTCGTGACCGCTGCTCTGACGCATGGGCTCTCGTTGGTGGGCGATCTGTTCGTCGACCCCGGCGACCACATCGTACTTCCCGACAAATTGTGGGGCAATTACCGCTTGACCTACGAGGTGCGGATCGGGGCGCGGATCGTGACCTTTCCGTTCTACGCCGGGAGCGGTTTCAACGTGTCCGGTTTTGCCGAAACCCTCGCGGCCGAGGGCGACCAGCGCAAAAAGCTGATCGTGCTGCTGAATTTCCCCAACAACCCCACCGGCTATATGCCTACGCCCCCGGAAGGCGAGGCGATCGCCGAGGCACTGGTGGCCCAGGCGGAGCGCGGCACACGCATCGTGGCGGTTTGTGACGATGCCTATTTCGGGCTCTTCTACCATCTGGGAGCGTCCTCGATGACCGAGTCGCTCTTTGGCCTGCTCACCAACCGCCATTCCAACCTGCTCGCCGTACGCCTCGACGGGGCCACCAAAGAGCTCTTCGTCTGGGGGCTCCGATGCGGTTTCCTGACGGTCGGCCCCGGCGAACCTGCTTCGGCCGACACCGTGTGCGAAGTGCTCGACACCAAGCTGCGCGGCGCCATTCGCGGCGCCATTTCCAACAGCTCCCAGCTCTCTCAAAGCCTTGTGGAGATGGCCCTCGCGGCGCCCGGCCTCGCCGGGGAGAGAAGCGCGAAAGCCGCGACCCTGCAGGCGCGCGCCGAGCGGGTTTTCGAGGAAGTGAACCGTCCCGAATATCGCGAGAGCTTCGAGGCCTATCCGTTCAACAGCGGCTATTTCATGTGCGTCGCCGTGAACGGCGTCGACGCCGAGGCGCTGCGGGTGCACCTGCTCGAGCGTCACGGCGTGGGGTTGATCGCGACCGGACCTACCGACATCCGTGTCGCGTACTCGTGCCTCGAGCTGGGGGAGATTGCACCGCTCTTTGAAACGCTGCACTGCGCCATCCAGGAGCTTCGAGAAAGCGGGGCGGCGGCACCGCCGGGCGGGCGCTGAGCCGGTTTATCGAGAGGACGCGCTCCCGGATCCGCTCTCGCCCAGAACTTCGAGGATCTGCACCAGCGTCTCGACACCGGCTTCGAGATTCTCGATCGAGATGCGCTCGTTGGGACCGTGCACACCGTGGGTTTCGCTCGCGGGGAGCCAGCGTGGCACGAAGCCGTACGCGACGATCCCCAGATCGCGGAAATAATGGGCGTCGGTGAACCCCGCGATCATTCGCGGCACTACGAAGGCGCCGGGGTCGCGCTCGGCGGCCACCGTCACGATGGCTTCGAAGAGTTCGGTTTCGGCGGGCGAGATCAAGCTCTCGAAGGCGAGCTTGACGTCGATCGCGACCTCTGGGTCCGCCAGCGCCTCTCGCACCGTGGCGATGAAGTCCGGGCAGTGATCGCCTGGCAGCAAGCGCGCGTCGATCTCTGCATGGGCTTGCGCCGGGACGACATTGGTATTCGAGCCCGCTTGCAACACGGTCAGGTTGAGGGTGTTGCGTACCAACGCGGCGCGGGGGCCGTGGGCGAGGAATCGGCGCCGAAACTCGGGGTCGGTTTCCAGCCCGAAGGCAAGGTCGGCGAAGCCGGCCCGGTCCTCGGGGGCCGCGAGCGGTGCCAGACGGTGAAACATGTTCGCCACCTCGGGCGTCACCCGGATCGGGGTCGAGAACGAGTCGAGCCGCGCGAGGGCCGCGACGAGCTGGGGCACCGCTCCTGCGCCCGCCGCCGTCGAGGCATGGCCGCTGCGGCCCTCGGTGGTGAGCCGCAGCCAGCAGGGGGCCTTCTCGGCAATCGTGACGCCCCAGACGTTCGGAGCCCCCGCTTCGCCGACCAGGATTCCGCCGCCTTCCGTGAGTAGGAACTCGGCACCGCCGACCAGTTCCGGATGATGTTGCAGCACGAAGGCGGCACCGTCTTGCCCGCCGGTCTCCTCATCGGGGGTCGCGAGAAAGATCACATCACGGTCGAGCGGCGCCGAGCGGCGCGCGAGTTCGAGGAGCGTCAACAGGTGCACAACGCCCACGCCCTTCGCGTCGAGCGCCCCGCGTCCCACGACGTAACCTCCAACCGCGGCTCCGGCGAAGGGGTCGATGGCCCAGTTTTCCGCGTCGGCCGGAACTACGTCGAGATGCGAGAGCAACACCACGGGTGCCCGCGTTCCGTTGCCGGCGACGCGGCCCCAAGCCGCGGCCCGTAGACCAGCTCCCGCCGGCCCGCCTGGGGTCTCGATCACACGGGCCTCGACGCCGCCCGTCAGGAGCCATTCGACGTAGAGCTCGGCCAGAGGTCTTTCATTCCCGGGGGGATTAACGGTTCGCACGCGAATCGCCCGGGTAAGTAGTTCCGCGGCGGCGTCGGCTAGGTCGACCGCCGGATCCGGGATCGATTGCTCATGTCGGTCGAAAGGCCAGATCGCTGTGGCGGGAATCGCCCAGAGTAGGATTGGAATTGCCAGGAGAACTGAGCCAGCGCCGCGCAGCCGCCCGAGGCTCAAGTCGAGGGGGATCTGCGCCGCTCGAAGAGCAGCGAAAAACCGGCAGCCGAGACGCCGAGGGTGCTGGTACAATGCGGCCTTCCGATGTGAATCGCCCCAGGGGAGATCGCGTTCAGGACGCGGTACAGCGTTCGCTAACTATAGCCGTGCGCGGGGGTGAGACGCGGCGCCAGCGAAGCGATAGCTCTGGTGGCGCTCGCAGGTCAGCAGGAGGGGAAGCTTGGCGACGCCCAGTCGTTCAGAGAATCACTCTGCGCAAACCGCCACCGCGACGTCGGGGCTTGGCGCCACGTGGGAGCCGTCGGGACCCTTCCCGCGCTGGGGTCGGCGCCTGGTCTGGGTAACCGCGGCTCTTGTCGCAGCGACGCTGTCGCTGTCGCTCTCGCTATGGCTCCGTTCCGAGCACCAACTCGGTGACCCCAAGGCGACCGCTGCGACGCTCACGCCCGAAAGACCGCCTTCCGATGGGGCCGGCGTCTCGGGCGTCGAGCTTGGCACAGAGTCTCAGGCCGGACGCGAAGCGCCGCCTGTGACCGATCCGGTCGAGCCGGCTGCCTTGAAGGTCACGGAGGGCGAACTGCGACCCGGAGAGACGCTTGCCCGGGCGCTCGGCCGGCGGGGCGTGTCGGCCGCCGTGGTCAACCAGATCGACCGCGAACTGCGGCCGCTCTTCGACTTCCGCCGCGCCAAGCCCGGGCACCAATACCAGATCCGCCTCGCCGAAGACGGTGAGCTCTACGAATTCGTGTACGTCGTCTCGCCCCTCGAGCGCTACCGGCTCGAGCCAGATGGCGATCGATTTCGGGCCTGGCGCGAGGAGGTACCCCTCGAGCGCCGCCGCACGCGGATGGCCGGGGTCGTGACGTCCTCACTCTACGAGGCGGTGGAAGATCTCGGTGAGGAGAGCCAGGTGGCCTCCGACTTTGCCTCCATCTTCGCCTGGGACCTCGACTTCTCACGCACCGTCCACGAGGGGGACCAGTTCCGCATGCTCTATGAACGCAACTACGTCGTCGACGACGGCGAAGAGCGCTATCTGGGGCCCGGACGAATCCTGGCGGCTTCCTACGCAGGCAACGAGGGCCAGCACCAAGCCATTTACTACGAGCTCGAAAAGGGTCGCGGAGGGTACTTCCGCCCCGACGGCCGTTCGGTGCAGCGGAAGTTTTTGGTGGCGCCGCTGAACTTCAGCCGCATCAGCTCCCGTTTCAGCCACGCGCGCTTCCACCCCATCCTGAAAATAAGCCGACCCCACCCCGGAATTGACTACGCCGCGCCGCTCGGCACGCCGGTGTGGTCCGTCGCCGACGGCACGGTGATCTTCAAGGGATACGCGGGAGACTCGGGACGCCTCGTCAAAGTGCGGCACCGCAACGGGTACGTCTCCTTCTATGCGCACTTGTCGCGTTACGCCTCGGGCCTCCACGTCGGCGAACCGGTGCGCCAGAAGCAGGTGATCGGCTTCGTGGGGCAATCGGGGCTCGCGACCGGGCCCCACGTCTGCTTCCGAGTGACCAAGGATGGGCACTACATGAACCCGGCCTCCATCAACGCGCCCACCGCCGACCCGGTACCGCCGAGCCATTGGCTGGAGTTCGCCGCTGTGCGAGATGCGAGGCTGCAAGAGCTGGGGCCCATCTCCCTGGTCGCGACTGACGAGGCTCTCTAGACCTGGGCGAGCCCGCTGCCTTTATGCGACGATTCGGTCATGAGTGAGGATGCAGGCTACTCGGGCCGGCCGGCGGGTGAGGGGCTCAACGAACATCTCGCGCGCCTCGGCGCGGAGCTCGGGGCGCGCGAGGCTGCGCACCGCGATGCGCTAAAGCGCGCCGAGGACCAGGCGCAAGAGCTCCACGCTCTGGTCGCCGAGGCTCTCGATCGCTTTCACGCCGCTGCCGCGCGGGCGGGAGCCCCCCATTTCCGGGTCGAGCTCAGCACGCCGACCCTCGACCAAAAACACATCCGCTCGATCGAATTTGCCCTGACCCGGGGGCGTTGGCGCGGGATCGTTACCGTAAAGAGTCGCGGGGAAGTCACCTTGGTCGGTCCCTTCCGCGAGGGCAAGACCGAGGGCCCCTGTCGCAGCTTTCCGTGCGCGGCGAGCGAAGAGATTCAGGGCGCCCTCGGCGAGTTCCTCGCGCGCTTCGTCGAAGAGGCCGCCAGTCCGTGACGCTCGATCGCCGCACCTCGCGTGAACTTGAGTGCCCCATCGAGAGGCTCGATCAGTTGATCGGCTATCTGCGGGAGGGCGAGAAGCCGCGCTCCGCGTGGCGCGTCGGCATCGAGCACGAGAAGATCGGGCTGCGGCGCGGCGCCTGGGAGCCGATCGAGTACGCCGGGCCGCGCGGCATCGAAGCGATGTTGCGCCACATCGCGGCCGAAGACCCGAGCTGGACTCCGGTGTCTGAAGACGAGCACGTCGTGGCGCTCGACGGCACGGCCGGGGGCATCACCCTTGAGCCCGGCGCCCAGGTCGAGCTCAACGGCCGCCCCCTCTTCACGATCCAGGAGACCTGTCAGGAGTTCCACGCTCATCTCGATCTGCTGCGGAAGACCGCGGAGACCTTTGGCTTCGCTTGGCTGGGGCTCGGTGTCCACCCCATTCATCCGACAGCCGAGCTCCCCCGGGTTCCGCGCGAGCGATACAACATCATGCGTCGCTATTTGCCGACGCGCGGCAAGCTCGCCCTCGACATGATGCACGCCACCGCCTCCGTGCAGGTGAGCCTCGATTTCGAGAGCGAAGCGGATCTGGTGGAGAAGTTGCGTACTGCGCTGGTCGCGACACCGCTGGTTGCGGCGCTTTTCGCCAACGCGTCGATTTCCGAAGGTGCCCCCAATGGGTTCGCCTCGCAGCGCCTCCATATCTGGCGCCATACCGATCCCGATCGTACGGGGCTCCTGCCGATCGCCTTCGAGGAGGGATTCGGGTACGAGCGCTATGTCGATTGGGCACTGGATGTGCCGATGTTCTTTATCGTCCGCGATAGCAGCTACCGGGCGATGGAAGGCAAGACCTTTCGGCGTTTTCTGGCCGAAGGTCATCAAGGAGAGCGCGCGACGATGGCGGATTTCGAGCGCCATCTCACCACGCTGTTTCCCGAGGCGCGTGTCAAGCGGATCTTGGAAGTGCGCTGCGCTGACGCTGTCCCCCCGGAGCTTCTGTGTACGATTCCCGCGCTCTGGAAAGGATTGCTCTACTCCGATACGGCGCGCCGCGCGGTGCTCGATCTGGCGGGAGGCTGGAGCCCTGCGGAGCGCGATCAGGTATTCGATGCGGCGGCCCGCCACGGGCTCGGCGCCGAGACGCCGAGGGGGCCGCTGTTGCCCTTGGCCTGCGAGCTGGTTGCGATCGCCCGAACCGGCCTGGACGGGATGGGAGCCGGAGAAGCAACCTACCTCGACCCGCTCGGCGAGGTGCTGGAACGCGGGCGCAGCCCGGGCGAGGAAGTTCTCGCGCGCTGGCATTCCGATTGGGGAGGTTCGATCGACCGCCTGATCGAATTCGCCGAGTACTGAAGTGCCGGACTTCCGCGGCCGGCCTAAGCTGCTGTGGAGGAAAGATCCCGATTGCCCGAGATCACTATGTACGTGAAGCAGAGCTGCCCCTTCTGCCACATGGCCAAGAGCCTACTGCGCCACAAGGGACAAGAATGGACCGAGATCGATATCGAAGCGGAGCCGGAGCGGCGCGCGGAGATGATCGACCGCGCCAAGCGCTACACGGTGCCCCAGATCTGGGTGGGCGCGCACCACGTCGGGGGCTTTGACGAACTCTCCGCCCTCGAGCGGG
>CAZTOE010000128.1:0-12395 GCA_964615045.1 uncultured Spirochaetales bacterium | reverse complement strand
CCCCAGAATTTCGTAATCGTCGAAACCTGGGAAAACCGTGAAAAGTACGAGAAGTACTTTGCGTGGCGGACCGATCGCGGCGATATCGACAACATGCAATCGCTCCTCGAGGGCGATCTCAACCTCCGTTTCTTCGATCGAATCGGGGCCTGAGATCGACGCCTCGAAGTACTGAGTTGGAGAGGGTCCCACCAGCCCGTTCCAAAGAAAAGAAACGATTGCTACGTCCGGCGAACGAAGGGGTTGCTCGGCGCATGGGCTTCGAACCCTTTCCCACCATCGATGCTGCCCTCGCGGAGGCGGAGGATCGCCTCGGCAAAAATTGCACGGTCACCTATCACCAGCACTTGGAGGAACAGGGATACTTCACCCGCGTTCATGTGAATGGTGATGCCCGGCCGCCCCACGACTAGGGAGGAAGAAGGGAGGTGGCATGCCGCTTCGTGTCTCGGTTCTCGGTGCCGGGTCGTTTGGCACCACCATTGCCCATTTGACCACGCGCAACGCGCCCACCGTGCTGTGGTGTCGCGGCACCGAGGTGGCCGACGAAGTCAATCGGGACCACACGAACGAGCGCTACCTGCCGGGCTACGCTCTCGCCCGCGAGCTCCGGGCGACGGCGTCGCTCGAGGAGGCCGTGCACGAGACCGACGTGGTCGTGATGGGCGTTCCCTCCCACGGGATGCGGGAGGTGCTCGGCGGAGTCGCCAAACACATCCGGCCCTGGGTTCCCGTGATCAGCCTGGCAAAGGGGCTCGAGCCCGACACGCATCTGCGCATGACGGAGGTGATCCGCGAGGTGCTCCCCGAACACCGTGCGGGGGCGCTGACGGGTCCGAACCTCTCAAAGGAAATCATGTCGGGCTTCGCGGCGGCGGCCGTCATCGCCTTTGAAGACAAAGATGTGGCCCGCCAGCTCCAGGAGGTCTTCCACTCGGGCCTCTTCCGCGTGTACACCAACCACGACGTGGTGGGCTGTGAAACGGGCGGGGCCCTCAAGAACGTGATCGCCATCGCCACCGGCATGGGCGACGGACTCGGCGTCGGCGACAACACACGCGCCGCGGTCATCACCCGCGGCCTGGCAGAGCTCACGCGCCTCGGTGTCGCAATGGGCGGTGAGCCCGCCACCTTCGCCGGCCTCGCCGGCCTGGGCGACTTGATCGCTACCTGCACCAGCCGCCAGAGTCGAAACCGATACGTGGGCGAGGAGCTGGGACGGGGCCGCACGATCGACGAGATCATCGCGGAAATGAACCAGGTCGCCGAGGGCGTGAATACGACGCGCGTGGTGTTGGAGCTGGGCACCAAATATCACGTCGACTTGCCCATCTCGAGCGAGGTCCACGGGGTCTTGTACGAGGGACGCACGGCCCGCGATGCCTACCGAGGCCTTACCCGCCGTGACCCCGGCGCAGAGAACGAACCCGACTGAGCGGACGCCTCACGATTCTGTCGGGCAAGAACCGGGAGGTAGAGTTGACAAGACGAAATCCGGACACGGCGTTTCCGACAACGGACGTTCTGTTCAAAGGGGCGCCTCTGAGGCGGGACCTTCATTGAGGACAGGCGGCGACAAAAGGGAACCTGAATCCGGATGGGGGGGACGCGACAGACCGCACCTGATCGACTGGCTCGTGACGCCGCCGTTCCTGCTGGCGTTCGGCGCCACTCTTCTGCTGTTCGACCCGTTGCAGCGTGCGGCCCGGCTGTTCGGTCAGCGCCCGCAGGAGTGGGTCGCAAGCTGGCTTCAGGTCGCGCTCGTCTGGGTGTTCGGTCTGGCCGGGACGAGATTGATCGTGGAGCGGGACCCGGCCGTGCGCGCAGGAGCGCCGTACCTCGTGATCGCCAACCACCAGAGCATGTTCGACATCCCCATCCTCGGGGCGGTCCTCTTCCACAACTTTCCGAAGTACATCTCGAAGCGCGAACTCGCGCGCTGGATCCCGAGCATCTCCTACAACCTGCGGCGCGGCGGCAACGCGATCATCGACCGGAGCAACCGCGCGAGCGCGACGCGCGCCATCCGCACACTGGGCGCACAGGTTCGCGAGCGGGGCATCTCGGCGGTGATCTACCCCGAGGGCACGCGCAGCCGAGACGGCAAGCTCGGCCCCTTCAAGCTGGCCGGCGCGCTCGCGCTGCTCGACGAGGCGCCGGACGTGTCGATCCTGCCCGTCGCGATCGACGGTTCGTGGCGACTGCTGCGCTTCAACCTGTTCCCGATTCCCTTCGGCACGCGGGTGCGTCTGCGCGTCGGCGCCCCGATCGAGCGCCGACCCGACGAGGATGGCCGTGGGCTGCTGCTCGAAACGCGGGCGTGGATCGAGACCACCCTGGAGACTTGGCGGTCCGAGACGAATGGCGAGCGCGCCGTGAGCCGCTAGCCGTCGAATCCGAAGGGCTCCCAAGCCGATCTGCCACCACGAATGAGTCCCAAGCACGCCCACCGATTTCTGCGGGGCCAGGAACCGTTGTCGGAAACCGCCACTTTTTGTGAGCGGCATGTCCACCCCGCCGCATAGGGCCCCCTTCTCGCCCAGACGGGCTCGGATAGTGCCGGGAGGGCTTCTATACTCGGCACAAACCAGGGGAGATTGAACATGGCCAGCAATCCGTCCGTCGTCACCGACACCTACCCGCTCGAGCAGTTCGCCGCCGATGTCGAGGCGGTCGTCGCCACCGAGACCGAACAGGCGCGCCTCGTGCCGCGGGTCGAGCCCCTGCTGGCGCGCTTCCTCGCTGCCGGCGCCCTGCCCGAGCAGTACTGCCAGCCCGTGGCCGGACGCACGGCCAGTGAGCACCAGGACTTCACCCTCTATCGCCTGTACCGGGACGCCGGCGACCGCTTCAACATCATGGCCGCCATCTGGCCGCCGCACGGCGGCAGCGGCGTCCACGATCACGCCGGCAACTGGGTGGTCGAGGGCGTGTACCGCAACAAGCTCCACACCAAACGCTATGTGCGCGAGGACGACGGCAGCCGTCCGGGGCACGCGAAGCTGCGCGAGACCACAGCGCTCGACCTGCTTCCCGGCGAGGTCGCGCACGTCCTGTACCCGGACGAGTGCGTGCACGATTTCATCAACCCCACCGACGAGCCGACGGTGAGCGTGCACATCTACGGCGGTGACATCACCTGCGAGACGCTGAACTATTTCGATCCGGATCACGACGCCGTCGAGGCGGTTGCGCACGACCTGCGCTACGACAACGAGTAGTCCGCCGACTGTCGCGCGCCACCTCCGTGCTCGGGGGAACGCGGGCTGGGCGATCGAGGTGTGGGGAGAGGACCGGTGGCACCACCCTACGCTATAAATGCCCCCTCTCCCCCAGCCGGGGGGTCTCTTCGAAGGCTCAGCGCCGCCCTGGACTCCACAAAGGACCTCAGACTCAACCGCGTACCGTTGGTCAGCCGAGGACTTCGTTGAGACGATTCCTTCGAGAACCTTTGGCAAAGTCCGGGCCCCGGTGACGCGGCTGGTGAGATCGACGGCATCGTCATCATCGCCAAGACGCCGAAACCGTCATTGTCTTTGCGTTCGAGTGAGACCAGTTTCATCACGAGTATCCTGAGTGTTCCGACCGCGTCGCTGCGCGCAATCTCAGCCTCGCGGAAAGAGACCAAGACGCGGCGAAGGCGGTGCGGTCGCAAAATCTTGGCCGAAGGGGCTCGCCGCATGTGATACTTGCCCAGACCCCGAAGCCGCGCCCACTTCGGCCCGGCGGAGGATTGACGATGAAGTTCGGCGTGATGGTCGCGACCAAGATCGACGACTGGAAACTCCTCCAGTACGCGGAGTCGCTCGGCTACGACCACGGTTGGGTGCCTGATTCGCAAATGATTTGGTCGGACTGCTACGCCACGCTGGCGCTGGCGGCGTGGCACACCTCGCGCATCAAACTCGGCACGGGGGTGTCGATCGCACCCACCCGGGATCCCGCCGTGACGGCCCATTCCATCGCTTCGATCAACCGCCTGGCGCCGGGGCGGGTCTTTCTCGGGCTGGGCACCGGCCACACCGCCATGCGCGTGATGGGACACGATCCCATGCCGGCGGGCGAGTTCCGACGCTATCTGGAGGTCGTGCGCGGCCTGCTTCACGGGGAGGAGGTCGAGCACACCTACCGCGGACAGACCCGCTCGATCCGCTTCTTGCATCTCGAACATGGGTTCATCGACATCGAGCATCCGATTCCGATCTGGGTGGCGGCCAACGGCCCCATGGCGCTCCGTGCCGCCGGCGCCCTCGGCGACGGACGGATCTCCGGCGCCGACGAGCCACCCGAGCTACTCGAGCAGAGCATGAAGCTGATGCAAGAAGGCGCCGCCGCCACCGGGCGAGCGTGGCCCGAAGACTTCCACACCGCCTGCGTTAACTACAGCTGCGTTCTCGAACCCGGCGAAAGAATCGACTCGGATCGCGTCATCGATGAGGTGGGTTCGATGGCGATGTGCTTGCTCCATTTCTGGTATGAGAACTACCGACGCTTCGGCGACGATTCCTTTGTCCCAGAGGGCTGCGGCGAGGAGTGGCAACGTTACCAGCACCACGTAGAAGAGATGGAGACACCCGAAGAGCGCCGCTATCAGCAGATCCATGAGGGGCACTGCACCTTCCTCGTTCCCGAGGAGCGCATTTTCGTCACCGATAATTTGATCCGCGCTTCCGGTGGCCTGGTCGGAACACCCGAAGAGATTATCGGCACGCTCCGCGAACGAGAGCGTCGCGGTCTGCGCGAGGTAACGCTGCTGCCTCCGCGTGCCTCCGCTCGCAAGGTATTCAGGGACTTCGCTGAACAGGTGATCGCCCGCTACTAGCTCGCGCGGGAGGAGGAAAGATATGCGCCCCTTGTCCTACTCGCGGAGCGGCGAGCAGCGCGTCGTCCCGTTTGTCGAGGGGGTCGGACGTTTTCCGATCGGCCACTGGCATCACAACGAAGACGCCCCTGATTTCGTCTGGAAGCTCGCAAAAGCAGACACACCGCTCGGGCCCCTCCCTTGGCGCCTCGAAGCCTTCGAGGGTGCGATC
Source organism: uncultured Spirochaetales bacterium (assembly GCA_964615045.1). Classification (GTDB taxonomy): domain Bacteria; phylum Myxococcota_A; class UBA9160; order UBA9160; family PR03; genus JANQRO01. Next base: position 7,362 of record CAZTOE010000128.1, on the reverse strand, counting down.
CTTTGCTTCATGAACGAAATTCGCGAGGAACGCTATCTGCAAACAGCCGCCCAGGACGAGCCCATCGCGCTTCCGGTAGTCGCCGTGTGGGCCTCCTTCAGTCTTTTAATGAACCGCTTCGCATTTGGCCCACTGGTCGACGTGAAACACGCGTTCTCGTGGCATCGACCGCTCCGGATCGGTGAAGCGACGATACTCTCGGGGCGTATCATCGAAACCTTCGAGAAACGAGGTCGCCACTACTTGGTATGGAGCACCGTCTGCAAAACACCCGAAGGAGACCCGATCTTCGACTTGACCCACACCATTATCGACCTCCGAGGAGCCGATGGGCTCGCATCCGCCGGCTGATCGGGGCGGTGATGAGCTTGCGGAGCGTGAGATCCGCTGCTTCACTGGTTGGTCGCGGCGCAACGTTTACCCCCCTCACCCCAATATTCACACCGATCTTGACGTTGCGCAGCGGCACGGCTTTCCGACGATGATCATGTCGGCGTCGCAAATCGTGCCCCACCTCCACGAGGCGTTGATCGATGCCGTGGGTGCCGATCGCTTCTTTTCGAGTGTCGAGGTAGAGTATCGGATGATCCGACCAGTTCCGGCGGAGGGAACCGCCTACGCGCGTGTGCTCCGCACCGAGGATCCAAGCGTCTTGACGATCCAGGTGGATGACGGTGGCAACTCGGTGTTTATCACCGGCCGGGCGACGCTCACCGGATCGTGAGGAGGTGCACTTAAGTGGACCGTGCCCCCGACCGCGATGAAATTCTCGACCGCGTCAAGAAGATCGCGCCGGAGCTCCGGAAGCGGGCGGACGCGACAAACGAACTCCGCAAGCTTCACCCGGAGAGTCTTGCGCTGATCCGCGACGCGGGCATGTTCCGGATCCTGCAACCGCGCCGCCTCGGCGGCTACGAGCTGGACTTGGGCACCTTCAACCTTGCGTCGCGAGAAATGGCGAAGGCCTGCCCCTCGACGGCTTGGGTGCTCAGCGTGACGGGTGCGCATACCTGGATTCTGGCTATGTACCCAGAAGCCTGTCAGGACGCGATTGCTGCGGACGACCCCGACACCTTTATTCCCGGCGCGCTCACCCCGCAGGGAATTGCCAGCGTAGCCGAGCGAGGCATGCGTGTAAGCGGACAGTGGCAGTTCGCGTCAGGGATCGACCACGGGGCGTGGGGGATGTTTGGGGCGCGCCTCGAGAGCTCAACACCCGAGCGACCCAAGGGCGTTCATTTTTTTGTGCCGCGCAGCGATATCAAAGTTCTCGATACCTGGCATTCGATGGGGCTCCGGGGAACCGGTAGCAACGACGTCGTGCTTGACGATGTCTTTGTTCCCAATGGCATGATTCTCCCGGATGGAGAGCTCTTCGCGAAGGGAACGGCGTTCGCAACGCGGCACGCGACCCGCGGTTATTCCACCATCCCGATCTTCACCGGGTTGGCGTTCATCCTGACGGGCCCGGTAATCGGCATCGCCGAAACCGCGCTGGCGGCCTTCATCGATCGCACCCTGAGTTGGAAGGATGTCTTTGTCCGCTCTGCCAAGGCGAACAAAGTGCAGATCCAGACGAGGCTCGCGCAAGCCGAGGACGAAATTCACTCGGCGAAGGCACGTGTTTCAGGGGTCATGGAGCTTTTTGATCAGTTGGTTGCCGAAGGGCGGCGCGCGACCACCGAAGAACGCATACTGGCCAAGTGGCAAGTGTGTGAGGCGGGCGAGGCCTGCAAGAACGCTGTCGACAGGCTCTTCGTCGCGGCCGGCTCGCACTCGGTTTTCGACGATTCATTGTTACAACGCTGCTTCCGCGACCTACATGTTGCGAAGAACCACTCCTTCCTCGACATCGATCTGGCCCGTGAAATGCGCGGCCGGGTCGAACTCGGCCTCGATCCAGGGACGCCGTTGTTTTAGGAGCGACCTCTTGGGCGCCGAATCGTCAGCGTAGGGAGGCCAAGCAACCCGATTCGGAGCGCTGGATCAGTAGACTTCCCTGGGAGATCACAAAGGCGTCCCTCGGGAGGAGGTCTTCACAACGAGTGCTATTTGTGACAAAGCGTCGTGTATGCCCCGGCGAGGCAACAAGGCGTGACAGACGAGCTGGTCGAATTCGGAAAGATTGAGAGGTGGTCTTGGACATGGCCGGGCGCTCGATCCCGGACGACCACGCCGTGACCTTTGCCTACCGAACGTTGACGATGTTTTGAATTTCAGCAAATCGTTTTCGTTTCACGAGCTGGCCTCGGCCCGGCTTCGCGAGTACCGTCCCGTTCTCGACGATTATTTCGCCGCGCGAAAGCGTCGCCTCGGGCCAACCGGTGACCTCGAAGCCCTCGTGAAGTTCCCAGTCTTGGTTGCTGTGCATATTTTCGTGTCGAATCGTGACGCGCCGTTCCGGATCGAAGACCACGATATCCGCATCGGAACCCACCGCGATGGTTCCCTTCATTGGATACATCCCAAAGAGTTTGGCGGGATTGGTCGAGCTCACCTCGACGAAGCGGTTTAGCGAAAGGCGGCCCTTGCCCACGCCTTCCGAATAGAGCATGGGCAGTACCGTCTCGAGGTTTGCCATGCCGGGGATCAGCTCGTCGACGTTCCGCCGCGATTTCTTTTGCTCCATCGTCCAGCCGATGTGGTCGGTCGCGACGGTCTGGAGCACGCTCGCGTCGAGGGCCTGCCAAAGCACGCCCATTTGATCCGCTTCGCGCAACGGAGGCCAGCCGACGAAGCGCTCCGGGTCGATCTGCTCGAAGCGCTCGCGGGACAGATGAAGATAGATCGGTCGAGTTTCTCCGTAGACCGTCTGTCCGTGCGCGCGGGCGTCGTCGATCGCCGCGAGGCTTTCTTCGCAGGAGAGGTGAACCATGTAGACCGGAACCTCGGCGGCGCGGGCAAGTTGGATTGCGCGTTGCGCTGCGAGTCCTTCGGAGATCCGCGGTCGCGAATCCGGATAGTACCGGACGTCGCTACGGTGCCCCACGCGGTCAAGCTGCGCCGTCGCGTGGGAGATACATGCCTGGTCTTCGCAGTGGATGTTGATGAGCGCACCGAGACGTCCCGCCTGCGCCATCGCGGCGTAGTAGCGATCGACGAGGCCGTCAAACTCGGCGAGTCCCGTCATGAAGATCTTGAAACTCGGGTATCCCTCTGACACGACGTCGGCCATCTCCGCGAGGATTCGCTCGTTCGGTTTGAAAAGCGCCGGATGAAGGCCGTAGTCGATCACCGTCTTGCCGCGAGCCATCCGGTTCCAATTCTCCAGCGCGTTGAGAAGCGGTTGGCCGGGACTGGCCAGCGCGTAGTCGATGATCGTCGTGATCCCTCCGCAAGCGGCTTGGACAGTGGAAGAATGGAAGTCGTCGATCGAATGGACGCCGACGAGCTCGCACTCCACATGGGTGTGCGCGTCGACGCCACCGGGAAAGAGATAGCGGCCCGTCGCGTCGATCTCGCGTCCAGCGGGCCCTGCGAGATCGCGGCCGATCTGCTTGACGAGGCCGTCTTCGATGCCAACGTCCGCAACCATCGTATCGGTGGCCGTGACGACCGTCCCGCTTCGAAGAATGAGATCCATATCCGTCTCCTCGAGGTAGACCACAGAGGTTCTATAATGCCTGAGGCGCCCGAAAGAGTGGGAAAAGGCCGGTGGTGCGCCACGGGAGGGTGGTGTCATGAAAAGCAGCCTGATTTACTCCTACCAGGTCGAGAACGACGATCCGCAGCGCACCTTTTCTGAGTCGCTCGACCAGATCGTCGCCGCCGAGGCTTATGGCTTCGACACGGTCCTGGTGAGTGAGCACCACCTGGTCGAAAATGGCTACTTTCCCGCGCCGCTCGTGGCGTGTGCTGCGATCGCGGCGCGCACCACCCGGATTCGAATCGGTCCGGGTGTGCTGCTGCTTCCCCTCTACGACCCGCTCCACGTGGCGGAACATGCGACAGTTGTCGATGCGATTTCCGGTGGACGTCTGATCCTCGGGGTTGGCTATGGATATCGGCAGGAGGAATTCGACGCCTTTGGGATTCCGCTCGACGAGCGCGCGGGGCGCACCCGCGAAGGGGTAGAAGTGATCCACCGGCTGTGGACGGAGACGTCGGTCCACTTTGAGGGGAATTACTACCAATACCGCGATACCAAGATGCGCCCGCAACCGATCCAGAAGCCCCGACCCCCGATCTGGCTCGCCTCCAAGGCCGAGGGTGCGGTCCGCGCTGCCGCGCGGTGGGCGGACGCCTGGTTCGCCGATCCAATCACACCCTTTTCGGTGCTGAAGGATCGCTTACGGGCATATCGCGAGACCCTCGCCAAGGTGGGCAAGCCCACGGAAGGGTTCGACTTTCCGTTGATGCGCGAGGCATACTGCGCGGAAAGCGACGACGAGGCCTGGGACGGTGCGCGCGACGCCTTCCTCTACCTCTACCGGGAGTACTTGGAGTGGGGGCACATGCTCGACGAGGAGGGACGCCCCGTGACGCCTGGAGACCACCGCGCACTCGATTTGCTGCGAAGCCGCTTCATCGTCGGTAGCCCTGAGACCTGCATCCGCGAGGCGGAGCGCTACCGGGACGAGCTTGGCGTGACGAACTTGGTGTTGCGAATGAAGGCGCCGGGGATTCCCCACCGGGGTGTGATGGACTCGATCCGTCTTTGGGGAGAGAAAGTCCTTCCCACGATCGGTGAGGGGTCTTCGCCAAATTCGACCGCAAGGTGAGACAATATGGCTTCCCATGGAGCCGAGGGGGACGCACGTGGATCATCGCGAGGAATACTTCGATGTGCGGGGAAAGCGCACGCAGGCGTTGATCGGTGGGTCGGGGCCAGCGCTTCTCTATCTGCACAGCGCCGGTGGCGAAGTCGCGTGGTTGCCCTTCTTTGACGCACTCGCGGAGAGTTTTGAGCTCTTCGTTCCCGCGCACCCCGGCTTTGCTTACTCCGAGGGCCTCGACGAGATCGACTCGATGGAAGACCTGGTGCTCCACTACACCGATCTCATCGAACTCCTCGACCTCGACCGACCCGCGATGGCGGGGCTCTCTTTGGGGGGCTGGATCGCGGCGGAGTTCGCAACCCGCTACAGCGAGCGGATCCGCTCGCTTGCGTTAGTCGCGCCGGTGGGAATCCGGCCGCCCGTCGCGGACATATTTTCTGCGTCTCCGCGTGAAACCCGCGCCCTCGTTTTCAGCGAACCCGAGTCGGATCTCGCGCGACAGTTCATCTCGGACGATCCCGATCCGGAAGCGCTCGACCTCGCGCTCAAGGCGCGGGAGGCGACGGCGCGCCTCGGGTGGAACCCCTACCTCCACAACCCAAAACTCGAAAGTCGACTCTACCGCGTGCTCGTGCCCACCCTCGTTCTCGCCGCAGGAAACGACCGGCTGGTGCCGGAAGCGCATTGTCGACTCTATGCGGACGGCATTTCGGGGGCGGAATTCTCGAGTGTGACGGGCGCGGGCCACGCGCTCCCGTTTGAGCGGCCCGGCGAGACCGCCAAGAGCGTGGCGCAGTTTTTGTCTCGCTAAACCCGGCGCGCAGTTCCGCCGCGGCAAGGAGATCATCGTGCGCTTCTACAACTTTCACTTGATGCCCTGGCCTGATCTTCCGGCCGATTTTGAAGACATCCGGAAGCACCCCTCGGCGTGGGTCACTTTGTCCAACAAGCACTACAATCCGGAAAAGGGTCATGCCCTCTACAACGAGTATCTAGACCAGCTCGAGTACGCGGAGGAGCTCGGCTACGACGGCGTTTGTGTGAATGAGCACCACCAGAACGCCTACGGGACAATGCCCTCGCCGAACATCATGGCCGCAATGCTGGCGCGGCGTACCAAGCGCATCAAGATTTGCATCGTCGGCAACGCGCTGCCGCTTCGTGATCACCCGATTCGCGTCGCCGAGGAGGTGGCGATGCTCGACGTGGTGACCGGGGGCCGCATCATTTCGGGCTTTGTGCGCGGGATCGGGGAGGAGTACACATCCCTCGGGGTCAACCCGACGTATTCAGTCGAGCGCTTCCGCGAGGCCCACGACCTGATCATCCGTGCCTGGACGGAGGATGGCCCCTTTCCCCACTACGGGAAGCACTACGAGGCTCGGTACGTCAACGTGTGGCCGCGGCCGATACAGAAGCCCCACCCGCCGATCTGGATCCCGGGCTTTGGCAGCCGCGAAACCGTCGATTGGTGCGCGCATCCCGACCGCAAGTATGCCTACCTCGCGGTCTTTATGCCGGACTACCTCATCAAGTTCTTCTTCGACTACTACCGCGAGCGCGCGCAGCACTACGGCTACGAGGCATCGCCGTATCAGATGGGCCACCTCGTGCCGGTGTATGTCGGGGAGACCGACGAAAAAGCCGAGGTCGAAGCGGCGCAGCATGTCCTTTGGCTCTACCACTACGGCCTCCGGCACAAGTGGGAGCAGTTCTTCCCGCCGGGGTACACCACGCGAGAATCGATGCGCCGGATTATTGAAAATGCCGCGGAGCTCGATTTCGCGAGCTTTGGTTTCAAGGAACTCAACGAAAAGGGCTATTGCATCGTGGGGAGCGCTAACACGGTGCGCGAACGCATCGCCAAGTATTCCCGGGATCTGGGGTTCGGTCTGGTTCTCGCGCTAACGCATTTTGGCGACATGCCCGACGAAAGAACTCGTGGGAATATGCAGCGCTTCGCGACCGAGGTGATGCCGCCACTTCGCGATGAGTTTTCCAGGATGGCCTAGAGCGCCTCCGATCCTCGAGACGATCGGGCGAGGGACAGCGAGGATTATGAAGCGCTTGTGCCCGCGCGGGGTTTCCGTCGACATTCCTCCCGTCCGCCGGCTGCTACAACGCTGCTGTCAGAATCCGGCGACGGACTAGGAGCGCAGCGGGTACGCTGCACGGAGCAGAAATCGTGAAGTCGATCGCAGGTATCGATCTCAGCGACGTCAACGCAGTGTACGACGGACCCGAGGGCGACCTCTGGGAGCTCCTCATGGGCCAGCAGCTTCACATCGGTGGCCTCAAATCCTCCATGGAGTTGGCCGAGCGAGTCGGTATCGGTGCCGATCAGCGTGGCATCGACCTGTGCTGCTGCAGCGGCGCTGGGATGCGTGAGCAGCAGTGCGAATAGTGAAGCCCGGCGGCGCGATTGCGTTTACTGACTGGATCGAAGGGCCGGCCACCTTGAGCGTGACAGAGGAGGAGCGCTTCCTGCGATTCATGAAGTTTCCAACACTTAACAACATCAACGACTATCGGACTTTGCTTAACAAGGACGGAGGCGAAGTGGTGGAGGCGGAAGACACCCGGCGATTCGCCCCTTGCGTCGATCTCTATCTTCAGATGGTCGATATGCAACTCACGTACGATG
>CAZTOE010000127.1:0-12416 GCA_964615045.1 uncultured Spirochaetales bacterium | reverse complement strand
CTTCGAGTACGTCTTTGGCCCGGATATCGCTCACGATGGCGATACTCCCGAGCGCGATCCCGAGCAGGTAGGCGGAGAGCACGCTGCTGAATCCGTAGAGCGTTCCCTCCATGACGATCGAGAACACCTTGGCCCAGACGATCTCGTAGCCGATCGCGACGAAACCCGAGACCCCGAAGAAGAACAGATACCAAGCGCGGCCCGCGACTTGCTCCGAAACCGAGCTCTTCGTCGTCGCCGGGTGTTCCGCCGCTACCCGCAGATCGCGCCCCACCCAGAAGATCACCCCGGCCACCAGGACGTTCACGCCCGCCGCGCCCAGCACCGAACTCAACAGGCCGAGGCCGGGAATCAACCAGAACCCGCACAAGTAGGCACCCGCCACCGCGCCGAGCGTGTTGGCTGTATAGAGATAGGCACTCCATTGCCCGACGCGCCGGTCGTCCACCACCATGCCGCGGGCGACCACCGGGAGGGTGGCGCCCATGGCCACGGTGGGCGGCAGCAGCAGCAATGCGGCCACCGCGATGCGCAAGAACGCCGTGAGCAGGGGGCCGTGGCCCGCACCGGCCCAGGCATAGACGCCGTCGAGGCGCCAGAGGAGGGGCAGGCTGGCGACCGCAAAGAGTCCGATCCCGACTTCTAGTTGGCTGTAGACGCGCAGGGGGCGCTCGATCCGGACGAGATGACGGGCGGCGAGCGCGTTGCCGAGCGCCATGCCGCCGAAGAAGACGGCGAGGACGGTCCCGATCGCCTCCGTCGTGGTTCCAAACGCGAAGCCCAAAAGCCGCGTCCAGATCACCTGGTAGATCAGGGCCGCGAGTCCCGAAAAGAACAGGCAGAAGAGGACCCAGGCCGGCCGGACGCGCATCGAGCTCTCTCGCTTTTCGTGGGAGTTGCGTGCTTGTGAAGCGCCCTTCGTTTTCGGCAGGGGGCCCGAGCGTCTTGAGAAGTGCCGTCTTTCGTCACCGCAAATGACGAAACGCGGCACTCGGCCGCGCGTGGCCCCGCTTCGCGGCGGGCTCCGGAGGAGTCCGATTCCCTTGCTTCGGACTAAGGCTGGCGCCGCTACCTGCCGATCTCGAAATTCGCCACGGGAGATCTGGCACGAGGGTTGCTCTCAGATCTCCGTGGAATCGGGTGCTGAGCGCTGCCGATCGCCGGGGTCCTTCCCGGGTCGGCACCGCCCGGAGCAAGGTGCTTCGACGGTCTGCAGGCGCTCGGAATTGAATGAGGAGAGCATCCATGAAGGCTCTTTCCCAGCTTTCGAAACGACGCGGCGGCTTCACGTTGATCGAGCTCATGATCGTCGTCGCCATCATCGGGATCCTGGCGGCGGTCGCCATTCCGAACTTCGTCCGCTTTCAGCTCCGCTCGAGCGCGAGCGAGGGCAAGACCAACCTCAAGGCCATCGCGGTCGCCGAGGAAGGTTTCTTCTCGGAGTTCATGACCTATGTGAACGTGGCCACGCCCACCCCGGCCGCCGGTATGGTTTCGGTCAAGACGCCCTGGGGCGTGGACTGCACCGTGGCGGTGCCGAACCCCTTCTGCATCATCGGCTTCGCCCCTGAGGGCGCGGTCTTCTACCAGTACGACGTGCAGGCGGCGGACACCAACGCCGACATGGCCCTCGACGTCTTCACCGCCGAAGGCCAGTCGGATATCGACGGCGACGGGACCTTCAACAACTGGGGCTACTTCAAGGATTCGATCGATCCGATCATGTTCGCGAACGCGATCGCCGGCAACTTCTGCATGGTGGTCGGGGTCTACAACCCGATCACCGCGGCGAACGATCTCTTCGAGCAGGTCGGACCCTGCGGTCCCAACGACGGCCGGAGCGCTTTCTAAGGCGTTGCGGCTCGCGGAATTGCGGGGTCGGGTCGATGGACCCGGCCCCCGCTTCCACCTCCCCCCAACTTCCGGAGAGAGAAGCGACCATGTTGAGGCGAAACCGCACGAACCAGGGCTTTACGCTGATCGAGCTGATGGTCTCGGTGGCGATCATCGGGATCCTCGCCTCGATGGCCACGGTCGGCTACACGCGTTTCCAGTGGCGCTCGCAGCGTGCGGAGGCCAACGCCAATCTGAAGGGCCTCGCGGTCGCCCAGAACTCGCTTTACGCCGAGGCGATGGCGTACGCCAACGCGGGCAACGTTCCCTTCCCGGGCATGGTGGGCCCCGTCAAGCGGCAGTGGGACGCCGCGGCCCGGGCCGCGTTCGCTGCCACCGGCTGGGCTCCCGAAGGCGCGGTCTACTTCGACTACGAGGTGAGCATTCCGGGGGGCGCCAACGCCAACCCCTGCCCGATGTGTCTCGACTGCTTCACGATCAGTGCATACGGCGACATCGATGGGGACGGTCTGGTTTCGGTAGTCCAATACGTGAAGCCCGACACCACGACCGGTGCGACCTGCCCCGCCGGTCTGACGGGCCACGGGGCCCCGGTCGATCCGGTGAGCGGCGCGGTGATCCTCGACGCCCCCTATCTGAATTTCGCCGCCGACGACTTCTAGTCCCCGACCTGGCGTCGCGAAGCGGAGGGCATTCGTGACGAGAAACCGGATAACGCGAACCGCGCTTCGCCTCGTGCTGACGGTCGGGGCGGTGTGGCTGGTCGGCGCGGCGCATCCGGAGCCGTCGCCTCGCGAGCTCGAGCTGGAACACGGTCTCGATCCGCTGATCCTGCGCCCCGAAGCGGCTCGGCTCGGTTCGCTCGGCTTCGAAGCCCTGGTCTCAGACTACTATTGGTTGCGCGCGGTCCAGATCGTGGGGGGCAACGCCGTCTTCGCACAACACGCGCCCACCCTCGTGAAGCTGATCGATGCCGCGACCTCGGCCGATCCCTGGGTCGATCACCCCTATCGCTTCGCAGCGCTGGCGCTGACCGATTCCCCCGAGAGTGTGATCCAAGCCAACCGCTTGATGCGGCGCGGCATCGCCTACCACCCGCGGGACTGGCGCAACCGCTTCTATCTGAGCTTCAACAGCTTCTTCTATCTGGGCGACGACGAGACCGCGGCGCGAGAGCTCGAACCCGCCGTGACGCTCCCCGGGGCTCCCCCCTATTTGGGACGCCTGCTCGCCCGACTGCGCTCGCACGAGGGCAGTCTCGACGTGGCCGCCACCTATTTGCAGGAGCTACTCCGCTCGACCGAAGACGGCTATCGCCGCGCGGAGTACGAAAAGGCACTCGAGGAGATCGAGACCGAGCGCCGCGCCCGCTTCCTCGACCAGGCGCGCGACGTCTTTCGCCGCCACAACGGCCGCGACATCGCGAGCGTGGAAGAATTGGTCCACGGCCCCAACGCGCCGCTCAACTCGCTGCCCGCGGAGCCGCACGGCTGGGAGTGGCTCCTCGAGCCCGAAAGCGGCGCGATCGTCTCGAGCTACTACGGCTGGCGTTACCAGCTCCACCTCGGGGAGCGCGACCGCCGACGCCGGGAAGAATGGTCCCGCAAGCTCCACGGGGAGGGAGGGTGATGAGCGAGAGCGACACGGCCGTGCGCGTCGAGGGCCTCGTGAAGGATTTTCGACCCGGGCTGGGGTTGCGCGCGAAGCGCGTCCTCCATGGTGTCACCTTTCGCGTCGAAGCGGGGGAGATCTTCGGCTTCGTCGGCCCGAACGGCGCGGGCAAGACCACCACCCTGAAGGTTCTGATGGGGTTGATCCGCGCAACGCAGGGATCCGCCAACATTCTGGGTCACGACGTGGGGGAGACGGACTACCGGCGTCACGTGGGCTTTCTCCCCGAGGCGCCCTATTTCTACGACTACCTCTCCGGGCGGGAGTTCTTGCGCTTCTACGCCCGCGTGTGCGGTGTCAGCGCGCGCGCGCGCGAGGAGCGGGTCAATCTACTGCTCGACTGGGTGGGCCTCGCCTACGCCGGCGACGCACGCCTGCGTACCTACTCGAAGGGAATGTTGCAGCGTATCGGGATCGCTCAGGCACTCGTTCACGACCCGCAGGTGGTTTTTCTCGACGAGCCCATGAGCGGCCTCGACCCCATCGGGCGCAAAGAGATCCGCGACCTGATCCGGCGCCTCAAGGCCGAAGGCAAGACGGTCTTCATGAACACGCACATCCTTTCGGATGTGGAGATGCTCTGCGATCGGGTCGCGATCATCGTGAAGGGGCGCATCCGCTTCGAGGGTCGACCGCACGAGTTCTCGGGTGAGGGTGAGCTGGAGAGCGAGATTCTCCTCACCGGCGTAGCGCCCGAGCTCGCCGAAGTCCTCGCGGAACGTGTCTCGACGCCGCTGCACGGGGACGGCGCACGCATCGAGCTTCGCGTCCCGGGCAAGGCGGTCGACGAAACGCTGAGGGAGGCGCTGGACGCCGGCGCCCGGGTCATCTCGGTGACGCCCCACCGCACCTCGCTCGAGTCGATCTTTCTCTCTGCGGTCGAAGAGGGGGACGCGTGATGGATGGGAGTCTCCGCCAGAGCGCCGGGCGCGTGTTCGCCATCGCGCAAAACACCGTGCGCGAGGCGATTCGCAACCGGGTGCTCTACACGTTGCTGTTCTTTGCGCTGGCCCTGATCGGGACCGGCGTCCTGCTCTCGACGCTCTCCTACGTCGAGCGGGAGCGCATCCTCCAGGACGTGGGGATGGCTGCGATTCGAATCTTCTCGCTGATGATTGCGATCTTCGTGGGGATCGGCTTGCTGCACAAAGAGGTCGACCGGCGTACGGTTTTTACGATCCTCTCGAAGCCGATCGGGCGCGGTGAGTTTCTGGTGGGGAAATACCTGGGACTGGTGGCGACCCTGGTGCTGCAGATCGTCGTAATGGCGTTCTGCTTTGCCCTGGTCTCGCTGATGGCGGGAGCGCCGCTCGGCGTGGGCCACGTCGCGGCCTTCGCGATGATCGCGGTGCAGATTGCGGTGGTGGTCGCCGTCGCCACCTTCTTCTCGGCCTTCACCACGCCGATGTTGGCTGCGTTCTTCACCGCGGGCCTGGTGCTCATCGGCCACCTGAGCCGTGACCTCCGAAACCTGGGCGCACAATCGGATCTCGCGTCGGTGAAGACGGCGACAGAGATCCTCTATCGGGCGCTGCCCGACCTCGAGGCCTTCGATCTGAGTCTCCACGCAACCCACGCCCTTCCGATCGCGACTTCTGATCTGTTGCTGCCGCTCGCGTACGGCGCGGGATATGTGATCCTGACGCTGCTCGCCGCGACCTGGATTTTCGAGCGGCGCGATTTCCGCTGATGGCGGTCCGGTACCGCCGGCGAGCGAGGAGACCCAGCCGTGAGCCCTGCGTCGTTCTATGTGCTGAGCGCAGCCTGCCTCGGTGCGCTGGTCGGCTCGATCTTGAACGTGGTGATTCACCGGCTCCCGCGGCAGGAGTCGCTCGTGCGTCCCGGCTCGCGATGCCCGGTGTGTCAACGGCCGATTCGGCCGTGGCACAATCTTCCCGTCCTCGGGTGGCTATGGCTGCGCGGGCGTTGTCGCGATTGCGGGGCGCGGATTTCGATCCGCTATCCGCTCGTAGAAGCCGCGACTGCTGTGCTGTTCGCCGCCGCGGCGTGGCGCTTTGGTTGGAGCGTGGACGCCGCGATCGCGATGGCCCTGTGTGCTGCCCTGGTCGCCGCGGGTGGCATCGACTTCGACCACCACGTGATCCCGGACGAGATTGCCATCGGCGGGCTCGCCCTCGGGCTCACCGCGGTCCCGGCCCTCCGAGTCTTCGAAGGGGTTGACTGGCAGGCCGCGTGGGGACACGCAGTGGCCGGTGCGCTCGTCGGGGGCGGAATCCTATGGCTGGTCGGCTTTGCCCACGCGCGCTGGTGCGCGGCCCGCGGTCGACGTTTCGAGCACTGGCCAGGCGAGGGGGAGGATTTCCCGCGTCCGCGGAGCGCCGACTACTGGATGTGGTTTCCCGGCATGGGCTTTGGCGACGTCAAGCTCCTCGCCATGATCGGTAGCGTGCTGGGCCCGGTGGGAGTCGTTCAGTGCGTGGTCGCGGCGTCTGCAGTCGGGCTGCTGCTCGGGCTGGGCTGGGCGTTGGTTCACCGCGATCTCGCCGCGCCTTTCGGGTTCGGCCCAGCACTGGCCGCCGGCGCGCTGTTGGTCTTGCTCGCACCGCTGCCCGCCCCGTTTTGAGAACCGCGCCTCACCAGTCGCCTCTCGCGCGGCCTCCGGCCGAGGCGTTGGGTAGTCTTCCTCCTCGCACCTAGGAGGACAGGGATGACCCAGATCACGCCCAATGCGGACATGGTCGAGTACTGGAACAAAGCGGCCGGGCCCAAGTGGGTGACGGAGCAGGCGCGCGTCGATCGGCACCTCGCGCCGCTCAGCGAGCGGGCCCTCGCCCGGGCGGCGGCGCAACCCGGGGAATGGGTGCTCGACGTGGGTTGCGGATGTGGAACCACCACCCTCGCGCTGGCGCAGGCGGTGGGGGAGACGGGGCACGCCACGGCGGTAGACCTCTCGCGCCCGATGCTCGAGCACGCCCGCCGCCGCGCGCAAGAAGCGGGCCTCGCCAAGCGCATCGACTGGCACTGCGGCGACGCCCAGGTGCTCGATCTCGGAGCGGGCCGACACGATCTGGTGTTTTCGCGCTTTGGCGTGATGTTCTTCGAGAACCCCGAGGCCGCCTTTCGGAACCTGGCCCGCGCGACCCGGCCCGGCGGGAGGATTTGCTTCCTATGCTGGCAGTCGCGGGAAGCGAACCCCTGGTTGACCGTTCCGGCTCGGGCGGCCGCGGCCCTTCTGGAGTTTCCGAGCCCCCCGGATCCAGAGGCCCCGGGTCCCTTCGCCTTTGGCGACCCGGAACGCGTGAAACGCATCCTGGCCGCCGCCGGCTACCGAGATGTCGAGACGGAAGCCGTGAACGAGCCGCTGCTCCTCGGCAACGGAAATCTCGACGAGGCGACCGAGTTCGCCCTCGAGATCGGACCGGTGGCAGGGGCGCTGCACGAAGCCGGGAATGCGCCCGCGCTGCGGGCCCGGGTGCGTGAGACGGTGGCCGCGGCCCTCCGCGGCTTCGAGGGTCTCCGGGCCCCGGCCGGAGCCTGGATCGTGACCGCGACCCGCGCGGTTGAGCGCGCAGCGACGGCCGCGTGACGGAGGCTCGAAGACGGGTGGACGGGTGTCGGTTGGCCTCGGCGCGAGGCGCCTTGATCGGTGGATCCCCGGGTAGGATTCGAACCTACATTGACGGGGCCAGAACCCGTTGTCCTGCCATTAGACGACCGGGGAACGAGGTGCGCAACACCAGGCGCGAGAGTCTTACCCAAAGCCACTGGATCGCGCCATGAAGCTTCATCTCGACCAGATCAAAGAGACGCCCTCCGAACACCGGTTCGAGGGCGACGCGGCCTGGAACGCCGCTGCCGCGGAGGTGGTCCCGGAACTCGCCGTAGAAGGGGCCGAGCCCGTTACGGTCTCCCTTCGCGCGTATCGGATGTCGGGCGACCTCCTACTCGAGGGCGAGCTTCGCTGCGGCCTCGTGTTGGAGTGCGGGCGGTGCCTCACGCGCTATCGTGAGCCGCTTCGCGAGACTTTTCGCCTGGTCTTGGAGCCCGTTCGGGCCCGCGTGCCGCCGGATCCGGAAGCCGCCCGCGTGCTTGCGGAGACGGGCATGTGCCTGGGAGAAGAGCTCGAGCTCGGCTGGTTCCAGGGGCGCGAGATAGACCTCACCCGCTTCCTGCTCGAGGTCATCGCACTAGCGCTTCCGGTCCAGCCCGTATGCAAAAGCGAGTGTCGGGGGCTTTGCCCCCAATGCGGAATCGATCGCAACGAGGCCTCTTGCGATTGTGCGCGCCCGCGCGAGGATTCACCCTTCGCGGTGCTCCGCAGTCTCCGCCAAGAAGAGCCCTAGGAGGACTCCCACCATGGCCGTTCCCAAGCGGCGCACGTCCAAGACGCGCAAGCGAAAGCGACGTGCCCACGATGCGCTGACGATCCCGGGGCGCTCGGCCTGCCCTCAGTGCGGTGCCGCGCGAGCGCCGCATCGCGTCTGTGCCGAGTGCGGCCACTACGCGGGCGAAGCGCGGATTCAATTTCCCGACGAGGAATAGGCCGCCGTGTGGGGGCTGCTCTTTCCGGGCCAGGGATCCCAGGCGGTGGGCATGGGGCGGGACGTCTACGAGACGTCGCCCGCTGCGCGTGCCGTTTTTGAAACTGCGGATGCGGCGCTGGGTTTTTCGCTCAGCAAAAACTGCTTTGAGGGGCCCGAGGAAGAGCTGGTTCGCACCGAGATTCAGCAGCCGGCGATTCTGACGACGAGCATCGCCTTGTTGCGGGCCCTCGAAGAGGCAGAGCTTCGCCCAAACGCTGTTTGTGTCGCCGGTCACAGCCTCGGCGAGTATTCGGCGCTGGTCGCTGCAGGGTCGCTGCAACTTCCCGACGCGGTGCGCCTCGTTCACGCGCGTGGTCGCTACATGCAGGAGGCAGTACCGGCCGGGGAGGGAGCGATGGCTGCCCTCATCGGTTGCGACGCCGCAACCGCCGCGGTCGCTTGCGAGCGTGGGAGCGAGCGCACTGGAGCGGTCGTGCAACCCGCGAACCTGAATGCACCCGAACAAACAGTCATTTCCGGAGCGCGGGTGGCCGTGGAGGCAGCCTGCGAGGAGGCCAAGGGCCTCGGCGCGCGGCGCGCGGTTCTGCTGCCCGTGTCCGCCCCTTTCCACTGCAGTTTGATGGCTCCCGCGGCCGAGAGGCTGGCCCTCGAGCTCGAGGGCACCGATTTCGCCGCGCCCGACCCTCCGGTCGTGACGAATGTCGAGGCCGAGCCCAACGGAGAGGCGAGTCGGATTCCCGAATTGTTGCGCCGGCAGGTCACCGAGCCGGTGCGTTTTACTGCCATGGTCCAAACGATGCGCTCGCTCGGGGTCGAGCGGGTCCTCGAGGTCGGACCGGGGCGGGTTCTTTCGGGGCTCGTTGCGCGCTGCGATCGAGCCCTGGCGCGCGCCAACTTCGCTGGGGTGGACGACCTCGAGGGCGTACGTGCCCTGGTGGTCGGGCAAAGGTGAGAGCCCGTCCCGTCGGACCGGAGGCGAAGTGAGTACTTTTGGCTAGAGTACGCGCCGGGTCCCCCCCGCCGGGGTAACGTCCCCGGGAACAGGCTGAGTTCGATCGCCGAAACGCGAGCCGAGCCGGAGTGAATCCGGTCGGATCGGGAGGAACCAGTCTGATGGACCAGGGTGACCGACCCGAGTGACGGATCAGGTTGGCTGGTTAGTGGGTTAGGTTGGGAGAGTGCGCCTCTGGCGCCCGGGAGGGGTTTCCAGCGATGTCCCTCGAAGAGCGCGTGACCGACATCATCGTCGAGCAACTCGGGGTCTCAAAAGAAGAGATTGTGAAAGAGGCGTCGTTCATCGACGACCTCGGAGCGGATTCGCTTGACATCGTCGAACTGGTGATGGCGATGGAAGAAGAATTTGATCTCGAGATTCCCGACGAAGATGCGGAGAAGATCCAAACGATCGGAGACGCCATCTCCTACGTGAAGGACCGCACGGCGGGGTAGGGCGAGGATGGGGTCAGGAGACGCCGGCCGGCGTCGCGTGGTTGTGACGGGTGTCGGGTGCGTGTCGCCTTTGGGCAAGGATGCGCCCTCCACCTGGGCAGCCGCGGCCGCGGGCAAAAGCGGGGCGGGTCCGATCCAACGTTTCGACGCCAGCGGTATCGGCGTGCGCATTGCGGCGGAATGCCGCGCGCCGCTGAGCCTGCCCGGGCTTGCCCCCAAGGAGACGCGGCGCCTTGACCGCTGCATCCTGCTCGCGCTCGAAGCGGCCCTGGAAGCCGCCCAAGATGCCGATCTCCGGCTCGACACTCTCGATTGCGACCGTATCGGCGTCGCGGTGGGAACCGGGATTGGTGGCGCGGAGACGCTTCTCACCAACCACCAGGTATTGCTCGAGAAGGGCGCGCGGCGGGTCTCGCCGTTCACCGTTCCGATGGCGCTTGCGAACATGCCGAGCGGCTACATCGCCATGCACTTCAAGGCGCGCGGGCCCAACTTGACCCCCGTGGGCGCCTGCGCCTCGGGCGCCCAGGGGATTGGCGAGGCGGCTCGGATCATCGAGCGTGGCGACGCTGACGTGATGATCGCCGGCGGCACCGAAGCGGTGATTCTTCCCCTGGTCGTGGCGGGCTTTACGACGATGCGAGCGCTGTCGAACCGCAACGACGAGCCCGCGCGGGCGAGCCGCCCCTTCGACGCGGACCGCGATGGCTTTCTGATCGGCGAGGGGGCCGGGATCCTCATTCTGGAGGCGGCCGAAGTGGCCGAGCGCCGTGGCGCCAAGGTGCGCGGAGAGGTGTTGGGTTACGGCATCGCGTCCGATGCGGCTCATGTCGCCTTACCCGACGAGGATGGCGCGGGGGCGTGTTTGGCGATGCGCCGCGCTCTTGCCGACGCGCGCTGCGCACCCGAAGAGATCGATCACATCAATGCCCACGCCACCAGCACCCCGGCCGGTGACGCAGTCGAAGCGCGGGCGATTCGCACCGTGTTCTCCGAGCATGCTGCAGATCTTCCGGTTTCGGCGACCAAATCGATGACCGGGCATCTCTTGGGTGCGGCGGGTGCGGTGGAGGCCATCCTTACGCTGTCGGCTCTCGAGGAGGGGCTGCTCCCACCCACCATCAATCTCGAGAACCCCGATCCGGCCTGCGAACTCGATCACGTCGGCCCGAAGGCGCGTCGCCATGATGCGCGACTCGCGCTCTCCAACGCGTTCGGATTCGGAGGCCTCAATGTGAGCTTGGTGCTCGCAAGGAGTTGCTAGATGCCGCGACGCATCGCCATGGCCGCCGATCATCGCGGCTTCGCGCTGAAAGAAGCGCTGGCCGCGAGATTTGCCAAGCGGGGCGATGTGGTTGTGGATTTCGGCACCGACTCGACGCAACCGGTGGACTATCCGGATGTTGCCGCCGCGGCCGCGCGGGCCGTGGCGGAGGGCCGCGCCGATTGCGGCGTGGTGATGTGCGGGTCGGGACTCGGTGTCAGCATGACCGCGAACCGCGTGCCGGGGGTGCGGGCCGCGCTGGCCTTCGACGCGGCCGGTGCCGAAGCCGCGCGGCGCCACAACGACGCCAACGTCTTGGCGTTGGCGGCCGATCGCCTCGACGAAGGAACCGCCTGGGAGATCGCCGAGACCTGGCTGGCGACCCCCTTCGAGGGGGGCCGCCATGCCCGACGCGTCGCCAAGATCGATACCGCGCCGTTGGCGGTGCAACATGCCGATCCGGAGATCGCTCGCCTGCTGCGCGCCGAGACCAAACGTCAAGCCCTCGGCCTGGAACTGATTGCATCCGAGAACTTCGTGTCCGACGCCGTCCTGGAGGCGGTGGGCTCGGCGCTCACGAACAAATATGCCGAAGGTTATCCCGGCCGGCGCTACTACGGTGGCTGCGAGGTCGTAGACGAGGTTGAGACGATCGCGATCGAACGGGCCAAGCAGCTCTTCGGCGCTGAACACGCCAACGTCCAGCCGCACTCGGGGTCCCAGGCCAACGAAGCGGTGTATCGCGCCGCTTTGGACCTGGGCGACACGATCCTCGCGATGAATCTCGACCACGGCGGCCACCTGACCCACGGCAGCCCCGTCAACTTTTCGGGCAAGCTCTATCACGTCGTGCCCTACGGCGTTCGTCGCGACACCGAGGAGATCGACTACGACGCGCTGCGAGACTTGGCGCGAGAACATCGACCCAAGCTGATCCAGTGCGGCACGACCGCCTACTCGCGAACGCTCGACTTCAAAGCGTTTCGCGAGATCGCGGATGAAGTGGGTGCCGTCCTCTTCGCCGACATGGCCCACATCGCGGGATTGGTCGCCGCGGGGATACACCCGAGTCCGATCGGTTACGCCCAGCTCATCACGACGACCACCCACAAGACCCTGCGCGGGCCGCGCGGCGGGATGATCCTCTGTGACGAGGTTTGGAAAAAGAAGGTTGACTCGGCGGTCTTCCCTGGTGGCCAGGGCGGACCGCTGATGCACGTGATCGCGGGCAAGGCGGTGGCCTTCCGCGAGGCGCTGCAGCCGGAGTTTCGCGACTACAGCCGCAGGATCGTGTCGAACGCACGCGCTCTCGCCGCGGGCCTGGCCGCGCGGGGCTTCCGCATCGTGGCCGGCGGGACCGACACGCACCTCTTCATGATTTCGCTGATCGATCGGGACACCACGGGCAAGGCCGCGCAAATCGCGCTCGAACGGGCTCACATTACGGCCAACAAGAACATGGTTCCCTTTGACCCGCGCAAGCCCGCAGTGACTTCGGGCGTGCGCATCGGAACGCCGGCTGTCACGACGCGTGGCATGGCCGAGCCTGAGATGGCGGAGATCGCCGAATTGGTTGCCCGCGTCCTCGAGCGTCCCGGAGACGTCGACGAGCTCGATCGCGTTCGCGCTGAAGCCGAGTCTCTGGCTCGCCGTTTCCCGCTCTATCCCCATCG
>CAZTOE010000126.1:0-12474 GCA_964615045.1 uncultured Spirochaetales bacterium | reverse complement strand
GCCGATGTGATTGCGTTTTGTGGCGTCCACTTCATGGCCGAGACGGCCAAGATCCTGAATCCTACCCGACGCGTTGTGGTCCCAGACCTCGACGCCGGCTGCTCGCTCGCCGACGGCTGTCCGCCCGAGCAGTTCGAGGCATTCGTGGCGCAACATCCCGGCGCCGTCGTGGTGAGCTACGTCAACACGTCCGCCGCCGTGAAGGCGCTCTCGGATGTGATCTGTACGTCGTCCAACGCGGTCGAGATCGTCAAGCAGTTCGCGGGCCAGCCAGTCATTTTTGCGCCCGATCGCCACCTGGCCCGCTGGGTGGGCAAAGAGGCGGGCCGCGATGATCTGATCATCTGGCCGGGTGCGTGCATCGTGCACGAACAATTCAACGCCAAGGCGCTGGCGAAGCTTCGCGTGCGGTACCCGGAGGCCGAAGTCCTCTCGCACCCGGAATGCGACGAGGCCGTGCTCGATCAGAGCGATTTCGTGGGTTCTACCAAGAAGATCATCGAGCGCGCCATCCAGACGCCGGCCGAGACGCTGATCATCGGGACCGAGGATGGCGTCTTCCACCAGATCCTGAAGGCGGTTCCGGAGAAGGAGTTGCTCCAGGTGCCGGGCATGGACGAGAGCTGCGCCTGCAATCGCTGCCCGTACATGCGGCTCAACACCCTCGAGAAGCTCTACCTGTGCCTGCGGGATCTACGCCCTGAGATCGAGCTCGACGAGGAAACGCGCAAGCGGGCGCTCCGCCCCCTGGAGCGGATGCTGGAGCTCTCCTAGCGAGGCGGGCTCGGCACGCGCCGGGCGAATCCGCCGCCGCGGGGCTCTCTTCAGAGTTCATCTGTGCCGAAGCCGCATGCCTCCGCGTACTCCGGGTCCCGGCGGGCGATCAGCTTGCCGTAGTTCACCATCACGCGGCACTGCTTCACCGTGGCGTCGTCCTGCATCTTGCCGTCGATCATGACGCAGCCCGTGCCGTCGCCCATCTCTTCGAGCACGCGCTTCGCCCACAATACTTCGTCGACATCGGGGCTGAATACCTTGCGCGCCACCGCGATCTGAGCCGGGTGCAGCGACCACGCGCCCACGCAGCCGAGCAGAAACGCGGCGCGGAACTGATCCTCGCACGCCACCAGGTCGCGGATGTCGCCGAAGGGCCCGTAGTAGGGCAGGAGCCCGTGGGCGGTACAGGCGTCGACCATGCGCGCCAGTGTGTAGTGCCAGGGATCCTGCTGCGCGGTGACGCGCGGTGCGTCCGGGTTTTGGGGGTCGGGGTCGGTGCGGACCAGGTAGCCCGGATGGCCACCGCCCACGCGGGTGGTCTTCATGCGCCGGCTCGCGGCGAGATCGGCGGGGCCGAAGGAGAGGCCCTGCATGCGCGGGCTCGCGCCGCAGATTTCCTCCACGTTGATCACACCCAAGTGAGTTTCGAGGATGGCGTGGATCAGCAACGGCTCGCGGAGCCCCGCCTTGGCCTCGAGTTGAGCCAAGAGCTGGTCCACGTAGTGGATGTCCCAGGGGCCTTCCACCTTGGGAATCATGATCACGTCGAGGCGGTCTCCAACCTCCAGAACGAGGCGGGTGAGGTCGTCCAGCACCCAGGGGCTGTCGAGGCTGTTCACCCGGGTCCAAAGCTGGCATTCGCCGAAGTCCGTACTCGAGGCGATTTTGATCAGGCCCTCGCGGGCGGCGATCTTGTTGTCGGCCTGGATCGCATCCTCGAGATTGCCCAGCAACACGTCGCACTGTTTGGCGAGGTCGGGGACCTTGGTCGCCATCTTCTCGTTGCTCGGGTCGAAAAAGTGGATCATCCGCGAGGGGCGAAACGGGATCTCGCGAAGCGGCTCCGGCGCGCCGATGGCCTTGGGTTTGAAAAAGTCGCGCGCTCCCCGCATGGTGGGTCTCCCGTTCGGCTTCGACTTGCCGCTCAGTCTTGTTCGTAGAGTTTAATGACGCGGACTGCGCCCGGCGGCCCCACCTCGAGGCAGAGGTCGCAGAGCACACACTCGTCCAGGTGGGACTCGACGATCTCGAGGGCTCCGTCCTCGCGCACGGCAAAGATGTCCACCGGGCACACTTCGGTGAGGCGCCTGGCGAGCACCGCGTCCTTGGCCACCGCGGCGTCCACGGCCACATCGATAAACGTCCCGGGCATCAGTGCCGCTCCGCCAGGCGCTTCCGGATCAGCTCGGGGATCTCCTCAATGCGCTCCGCCACCGAGATCCCGGCCTTCTCCATGCGCTCGATCTTGCTCGCTGTGGTGTCTTCTTTGCCTTCGACGATGGTGCCGGCATGGCCGAAGCGCATGCCCTGCATCTCGTCCATGAAACGCCCCGCCATGAACGCCACGATCGGAAGCCGCGAATGGTTGGCCGTCACCCAGTCGGCGAGCTCGGCCTCCATGCGCCCGCCGGGCTCGGAGTAGATCGCGATGGCGTGGGTCTGCGGGTCGGCCTCGAAGAGCGGCATCAGCTCCGCGTAGGTGCTGCCGACGATCGCATCGCCACCGATCGAGACGGCCGTGGATTGGCCCAGACCCGCCGCCGTCAGGGTGCTCGCGATCTCGGTGGTCATCCCGCCCGAGCGCGACATGATGCCGATGTGACCGGGCGTGTAGGCCTGCCGCGTATTGGCCGCCGGCCCCCCGACGCCGCCCATCTTGGCTTCCCCCGGCGAGATGATGCCGAGGCAGTTGGGACCGATCAGGCGCGCGTCCCGGAGGCCCGCTAGCTCGACCATCTGCGCCACATCCTTGCGCGGCACGTTCTCGGTCACGATAACGATCAGCCGGATGCCGTGCTCGAGCGCCTCGAAGGCGGCGTCGCGCACGAAGGCGGGCGGCACACTCACGATCGAACCGTCGACGGCGCCGTGGGCCGCGACCACGTCGCGCACGCAGTCGTACACCGGCACACCGTAGACGTCGCGACCGGCGCGGCCCGGCGTGACGCCCCCCACAATCGCGGCGCCGTAGTCGAGGTTCTCGCGGGTCAGGTTCACGGCCTCGCGGCCGGTGATCCCCTGAACAATGAAGCGGGTAGCGCGCGTAATCAGGATTGACATCGGCGCTAGCCCATCTTGGCGACGGCGCGGCCCGCCGCTTCAAACATGGAGACCGAACGGTCGCAGTACTCGACACCATACTTCTCGAGGATCTTGAAGCCCTCCTCCTCCCACGCGCCGGGGATCCGGAAGATCGCGATCGCCTCGGCCGGGTCACGGCCCGCTTCGAGGCAGCCGAGGATCACTCCCCGCGCCACGATATCGACGCGCGTATTGGAGACGACGTTCATCATCACGGCGATCTTCTCGACGCCCGGCTTGGAGAGGATCAACCGGGTCAGATTCTTCGCTTTGTTGACGCTCGGGTTGCCGCCGATCTCACAGTAGTTGGCGGGTTTTCCGCCATGCTTGCGGACGGCATCGAAGAGCGTGAGCGAGCCGCCCCCCGCCCCGATCACCAGGCCGAGATCGCCGTCGAACTCGACGACGTTGCCGGCAACGCCGCGATGATCGGCGGCGTTGACCTCGGCCCCGCGGATCTCGAAGGGGGTGGGTGGTCGCGCCTGGCGGGTCTCCTCGGGCTGGATGCCGAGCTCTTCGAGGAGTTTCGTGTGGCGGCCGCGCGCCTCGGCCTCCATGTCGATGTGTCCGTCGAGCACCACGAAGCGTCCGTCCGCGAGGCGCCCGAGCGGGTTGATTTCCGCGAGCGTCAGGTCGTACTCGAGGAAGATCCGCATCAGTTCGAACACGATCGGCGTCAAGCGGTTCAGTGCCGACCCGGTCACCCCGGTGGCGGAGATCGCTTCTTTGGCGATACGTGGGGTGACCGGAAGGATCGTGGAGAAGTGGGTCTGCGAGACGTGCTCCGGGTGCTTCTCGGCGACTTCTTCGATGTCGATGCCACCCATGTCGCTGAAGACCAGCACCGGGCACTTGCGGCGTCCGTCCCACGTAATCGCCGCAAAGTACTCCTGCTCGACAGCGCTGCGTTCTTCCACCAGGACGGCGCGGCATTTCTGCCCGTTCACGACGATCGGCAGGATCGCCTCAAAATGTCGGGCGGCTTCGTCGGGTGAGTCGGCGAATTGGACGGCGCCGGCCTTCATGCGCCCCCCGGAGAGGACCTGGCTCTTCAGGACCACCGGGCCGCCCAACGCGTGGGCGGTTCGCCGCGCGTCATCGGCACTCTTGGCGAGGCCGTTCTTGCCGAGCGGAAGCCCGTGTCGGGCGAAGAGCGCCTTGGCTTCGTATTCGTAAAAGCGCATGGAGGACCTCGCCGCTGGGGTTCTCACATCGGGGTTCTCAGGGGGCACGGCGATCGCGGGGCCGTCGGGGGCACCGGGCCGCGCACGCTAACCCCTTTCGACGACCCCTTCAAGCCGGCCGGCGTCTTGCGCCAGGGCTGCCGGCAGCTTGCCGACCAGGAGCCGAAGTGGGGGTGGCTCGGGGTCGCCGAGGCCGCTGAAGGCCCGGTGGGCCGCCGCTATGTTCCCCTTTGCCGTCCAGCGGACACTCCTTTACACCCTTTTTTCGAGACTCCTACCGAGGCCCCCATGCCGCGCTCTTACTCGATTTCGACCGAAGCCATCGCCGCCGAGCACCAGCGCGTCGGTGGCGACGCCGAGAAGTTCGACATCTCCCGGGTCATCCAGCTCGACGAGGTAGAGCTCCGCGAAGTCGGCCCCGACGACGTTCGCCTGCGGATCCTCGCTGTCTCCGGCGAGCACAACATCAACCACGCCGCCCTGGCCGACACCGTCAACATCGCCGAATTGCGCGGAGGCAAGATCTTTCCCGGCAACTCGGCGGTGGGTGAGGTGATCGAGGTCGGCGAGCGCGTGAGCGCCTTTTGCCCCGGCGACATCGCGCTCACCCACTGCAACGGCGAGCCCGACATCTACGGCTATCCCAAGCGCATCTGGGCTTACGACCAGCCCGATTCGATCGGGTGGTACGGTGAAGAAGCGGTGGTGGGGGCCTGGCAGTTGGTGCCCGCTCCGCTCGCGTGCGGGCTGTCGCTCTGGGAGATCGCGGCGCTTCCGTTGCGCGCGCCCACCGCGTACCACATGTGGCGCCGGGCGCTCTCGATTTATCGCCTCAAGGTCCCGCGCGAGAAACAGGCCGTGCTGAACGTGATGAGCTTTGGCGGCGGCGTCGGCGAGTGTTTCTTGATGCTCGCGCGCGCCGAGGGCCACCGCGCCTACTTCTGCTCCGGCAATCCCGCGCGGCGCGCCGCCCTCGCCAAACTCGGCATCGAAGGGATCGACCAGCAGGCCTTCAACCGCTTCCGGGAGCGGTCCGACGTGAAGCAGTTCTCCGACGCGATCAAGGCCCTCACCGGCGGCGAGGGGATGCACCTGGTGGCCGACATGCTGCGCGGGCCGGTCTTCCCGGCCGGCCTAGCCGCCGCCGCCCGTCAGGGCGTAAACGTCTCGGCCGGCTGGCAGCTCTCCCAGAGCGTCGACTACAACTCGACGATCTGCTCGGTCAAACAGATCACCCTCGATCACACCCACTACGAAACGATCGACGGCTGCCGCGCCGCGACGGAGCTCTACGGCTCGGTGTTCCGCCCCACCGTGCACCAGGAGATCTACGCCTTTGAGGACCTTCCGCGCGCCTTTGCCGAACTCGAGTCCAACATCCAGACGGGCATCCCGATCGTGCGGGTGGCGGAGACAATGCCCGAAGCCGTCCGCGACCTGATCCGCCCGTCGTCCTAGGCGATCTCGCGACGACAGGACGTCAGGCGTAGAATGCGCGCCGCTTGAGGGCGAGGTCGCGGTCGAGCTCGAAGATCTGCACGCGCTTCCAACCTTCGGGAGCGTCCGGATCGGCTTCCTCGCCGTCCTTCGCGCGCAGGAATTTGTAACCCAAAAGCCGCGTCTCGAGCACGCCGAGATCGTCGCGCCCGGGGTAGTCGCGCTTCCCGAGGATCTCGGTGGCGGCGAAGACGGTGTCGCCGGCGAATAGCGGCGCGGTGTGGCGCCCGGTCTTGTAGACCAGGTCGGCGAGCGCGTTGTCGCCCACATTCGGGCACGACAGCCCGAGACACAGCACGAAGGGAATCCCCCCGAAGATGATCAGCTCGCCGCCTACGTACTGTTCGGGGTTGCGATCGATCATGTGCTGGTTGCAGTGCACCTGGCTCGTGTTGTCGAGCACGGCCGTCAGGTGGATGTGCTCCGAGGTCATGGTGCGGCCGCGGGAGTGCTCGATCCGCGTGCCGGGCTCGAAATCCTCGAAGTAGGTGTCGGCGTTCGTGAGATGGGCGAGGCCCTTGTAGTCGACCCCGGCGTCATAGGCGGGGAGGACGAGGGGGCACTCGATCCGGTCGGGCTCCGCCGAGCCCGGGTGGAGCTCCGCGTCCTCGCGCTGCTTCCAGACTTGGACCTTGCGCTGCCAGGTGAGCACCGCCGCCTCGTCGGCGGCGCCGAGGTTCTTGCGCGCCGTCGACTGGACGTGGACGACGCCCAGGTTGGGTCGGCTCTTCGAGGGCGTCACTTCGAGGATCTTGGTTTCGACCTCGAGGGTGTCGCCCACGTACACCGGGGCACCGAAGCGCATGTCGATGTACTCGAGGTTGGCCCGGGCGTTCTCGGAAATGTCCTCGACCGTCTGGCTGAACGCGACGAGCATCACCAACCCCGGCGGGCAGACGAGTCCGTCGAAGCCGTACGCCCGCGCGTAGCGCGCGTTCTTGGCGAGCGGGTTGGTGGTCATGGTGAACTCGGTAAAGGTCGTGAAGAGCCCTTCGGTGACCGTCTTGCCGCCTTTGTGTCGCATCACGGCACCGGGTACAAAGTCCTCGAGGAAGTTTCCGATCGTCTTGCGGAGGATGCGTCCCGTCTCAGGCACAGCTGCTTCTCCTTCGGCTAGCTCTCGAGCTCGCGGCGATGTCGCGTCAGGAAGGCCTCGATCAGCGCGTCGGGCCCGGCCACCATGCCCGCGTCGATCAGCGGGTCGGCCTGGTTGTAGCGGCGCGGCGCGCGGTCGAAGCCGATGTAGAGGCCGCCCGCTTCGCGCACCAACACGTCGCCGGCGCACACGTCCCATTCGTTCTTCGGGGCCACCGAGATGTTGAGATCGCCGTCGCCGGAGGCGACACACGCGAGCTTCCAGGCGATCGAGCCCACCGGGCGCAGCTCCTTGAACCACCCCTCGTAGGGTTCGAAGCGGCCGCGCGAGATCTCGGTGCGGCTCGCGATCACCACCGCCTCGTCGAGGGTCCCGACGGACGAAACCGCGGTGCGTTCGCCGTCGCGAAAGCACCCGCCGCCGCGGCTCGCCCACACCGAGATCCCCGCGGCCGGGTTCTCGATCACGCCCACCACCGGTTCGCCGCGCTCGACGAGCGCGATCGAGACCGCGAACTCGGGGACGCGCTGTGTGAACTCCTTGGTGCCGTCCATGGGATCGACGATCCAGACCCGCTCGCGCTCGAGGCGCGAGGCGTCGTCCACGGTCTCCTCGGAGAGGATCCCATCGCCCGGGAAGGCGCGGCCCAGCGCCGCCCGGATCGCCCGGTCCGACTCCAGATCGGCGATCGTCACCGGGTTGTCTTTCGACTTCTCCCAGTGCTCGGTTCCCGCCTCGTAGTGGCGGAGCAGGATCGCCCCCGCCTCGCGCGCGGTTTCCCGCGCCACCTCGACTTCGCGCTGATACGACATGGCGCGCGAGTATACTGTCCGACATGAAAACCCAAGACCTGGAGCTCGGCTATCTGGCGCATCCCGACGACGGCACGCATCCGGGCGTCGTGATGATCCACGACGTCTGGGGCCTCGCCGACCACACCCGTGACCTGGCGCGTCGGCTCGCTGGGGAGGGCTTTGCGGTGCTGGCCATCGATCTTTACCGGCGCGAGCCCGCGGTGGAGATCTCCGACCCGGGGAGCTGGATGCGGACGCTCTCCGACCTCCAGGTGCTCGCCGATCTGCAGGCGGGTACGGATCTCCTCGCGGGCCACGCCGCGGTAGGGGGCAAGCCCGTGGGGATCACCGGCTTCTGCATGGGCGGCATGTACGGGTTACTCGCCGCTGCGGGGTGCCGGGGCCTGTCGGCCGCTGCGGCGTACTATGGCCTGCTCTCCTACGACCACGGCCTGCTCGAGCAGTCCCGCGATCCGGCACACAAGCCGCGCGATGTCCTCGAGGCGGCCCCCGGCATCCGCTGTCCGACCGTGGCCTTTTTTGGCGACGAGGACGAATTCGTGTCGGTTGCCGACGTCCGCGCGCTCGAGGCCCAGTTCGCCAACAGCGACCAACCCACCCGCGTAATTCTCTACCCGGGCGCGGGCCACGCCTTCATGAACGACACTCGCCCCGGCGCCTACAAGCCCGAGATCGCCCAACAGGCGTGGACCGAAATGCTGGCCTTCTTCCGCAAACACCTGGGCACGTGAAAACGCAGAGGCACTCTGGCGACCTCGATCTTCGCCAATTGCGCCGCCGCCTCGCGTCTCATAGCTTCGCTCGAGGAACTAATCTCAGTGAGAGGAGACATCGCTCCGTGCGGGACGACAGCGATCGTGAGGAGCTCGGCGGACGCAAGCGCATCGAGACGCGCAAGCGCGGCGTCTGGATCCTCAAGAATCCTTCCACCAACAAGGGAACGGCGTTCACGCGCGAGGAGCGCGAGGCGCTGGGGCTGGAGGGGCTGCTGCCCCACCAGGTAGCGACGATCGAACAGCAGCTCGCCCTCGAGCTCGAGCACGTGCGATCCAAGCAGACCGATCTCGAGCGCTACATCGGGCTGGCGAGCCTGCAGGACCGCAACGAGGTGCTTTTCTATCGCATGCTGGTGGAGCATACGACGGAGCTGATGCCCATCGTGTACACGCCCACGGTGGGTCAGGCGTGCCAGCAGTTCAGCCACATCTATCGCGAGGCGCGCTGCATCTGGCTGACGCCCGGCAACATCCACGACGTGCACTCGATCCTCGAGAACGCGCCCTTTCGGGACATCCGGCTGATCGTGGTGACCGACAACGAGCGCATTCTCGGGCTGGGCGACCTGGGCGCCGGCGGCATGGGCATCCCGATCGGCAAGCTCGCGCTCTACGTGGCGGGCTCGGGTCTGCATCCGTCGAAGTGCCTGCCCGTGAGCCTGGACGTGGGCACCAACAACGCCGCGCTGCTCGACGATCCGCTCTACATCGGCTACCGCGCGCGTCGCCTCACGGGCCGCGCCTACGACGACTTTATCGAGGCCTTCGTGCAGGGCGTGCGCGAGGTCTTCCCGCACGCGCTGATCCAGTGGGAGGACTTCGCGAAGCACCACGCCTTCAGCCTGCTGTCTCGCTACCGAGAGCGCGTGCCCTGCTTCAACGATGACATCCAGGGCACGGCGGCCGTGGCGCTGGCCGGCATCTTCGCCTCCGAGCGCATCACGCGCACGCCGATCGCCGAGCAGCGCATCCTCTTCATGGGCGCCGGAGAGGCCTGCACCGGGATCGCGCGGCTCACCGCCAGCGCCATGCGCGCCGCGGGCGCTCCCGAGGACCAGATCCACGCCTCGATGGCGGCCTTCGACAGCCACGGGCTCCTCCACGAGGGGCGCGACATCAACGAGCCCTTCAAGCGCGAGTTCGCCCTCGATCGGGACGGGATGCAGAAGCTGGGGCTGGATCTCGTCGCCTCGCCGTCCGCCGTGGAGGTGATCCGCCGGCTGCGGCCGACGGTGCTGGTGGGCGCCACGGCCCACGCCGGCACGTTCACCCCCGAGATGATCGAGGAGATGGCCCGCCACGTGGAGCGGCCGCTGGTGATGCCGCTCTCGAACCCGACGTCGAAGGCCGAGTGCACGCCCGCCGAAGCCATCGCCTGGTCGGACGGGCGCGCCATCGTGGCCTCGGGCAGCCCCTTCGACGATGTCGAGCACGCCGGCCGCCGCCACGTGATCGGCCAGAGCAACAACGTCTTCATCTTTCCCGGCGTGGGCCTAGGCGCCGTCGTTTCCGAGGCGCGCGAGATCACCGACGCGATGTTCTCGGTGGCGGCGCGTACGCTGGCGGACTGCGTGGAGGCCTCGCGCCTCGCACAGGGCGCCCTCTACCCGCCGCAATCGCAGCTGCGCGAGGTGAGCTTTCGGATCGCCTGCGCGGTCGTGCGCTGCGCGCGGGACGCCAACCTGGGACGGCGCATTCCCGACGAAAGGGTCGAGGACGCGGTGCGCGCGGCGGTCTGGTTCCCCGACTATATCCCGATCGCGGCCTCCGAGGACTGAGCGACAAGCGGGCCCGTGAACGCCCTCCGCGGCGAGGGCCTGATTCGCTCTCGCTCCCGGAATCGTTCTTGACGCGGAAGCGCGCGCGTGTTTCGTTGCGGAGACCTGGATCCGGGAGGCTCCGCATGTCGTTCAAACAGGCTTTCTTGTCGCTCGCTCTATGGTCTTTTCTCGTGGCTCTCCCGGGCTTGAGCATCGCCGATGTCCAGCGCGCCACGGGCCGCGTCGTGGCGCTTCTCGTGCTCGAGCCGACCTCGGACGACTACGCGCTCCATCACGGGGCAATCACCGTGGGCGACGCGATCGGCGGCTTCGCCACCTACTACTGGGGCGGTTCGTTCTGCCCGGGCAAGGATCTGTCCGAGGCCAGTGTCGCCGCGCTCCAGCGGGCCCTCGATAACCCGCGCGTCGTCGTGCAGCCTTTCACGAAGAATGGACAGGGCGGCGCTCTCTGCGCCGTCGCCATCCGCTACATCCTGCGCAACGAGCAGGGAATGTTTCCGTAGCGTCGGAGAAACGGAATGCGCTGCTCCGCGGCCCTCCTCCTCGTGCTCGTCGCCGCGCCTCCCGCGAGCGCGGTGGTCCTTCAGGCGGGCGATTGGGTCGTCGCCGACCCGGACGCGAACGCCGTCTACCGCGTCGATCCACAAACCGGCGAACGGAGCCCGATCTCGCGGGACGGCCTCTTCCGCTACCCATCGGGCGTGGCGCTGGACGCACAGCGTCGTATCCTGGTGGCCGATCCTGACGCCAACGCGGTCTTCCGCGTGGAACCTGCGACGGGCGTCCAGTCGGTGGTCTCTGCGGGGCAGAGCTTCCGCTTCCCGACGGGAGTCGCGGTCGACGGCAGCGGTGATCTCCTCGTCACCGATCCCGACGCCAACGCGATCTTCCGCGTGGATCCGCTGACGGGCGATCAGCAGATCGACACTGAAGACGCGGGCACCGTTTTTGCGACCGGCATGGCCGTCGAGTCGTCCGGCGACTACGTCCTCGCCGACCCCGACGGCACGGCCGTCCGGCGCTGGGACCCCGATCTCTCGAGGGGCTCGACCCTGGCTTCGGAGGGGCTCTTCGCGTTTCCCACCGATGTGACCGTCGACGACGTCGACGACCTCCTCGTGGCCGACCCAGACGCGAATCGCTTCGTCCGCCTCGATCCGACGACCGGCGACCAGACGCCCGTGGGCCCCGAGGGTGTATTGCTATATCCGACGGGAATCGCCTTCGTGCCGGAGCCGGGGCCCACCCGACAGCTTGGCGCCGTGCTCGTGGCGCTCGCCGGAATCGGATTGCGATGCCGGGGCCGCCTAGCCTAGTAGGGCCGCGCGTCCTCGCTTGCGATCGGCCGCGCCAGGAGGAGCGCCAGCCGCCAGCGCCGTCCGGGGTAGGGAGTGGCGCACACCTCCACCGCGATCGGGCGCTCGAATTCGTCGCGCAGAATCAGCTTGAAGCGCTCGCCTTCCCCACCTTCGGCGACGCTCGCGAGGCGTTCGCGCAAGATCTCGTGGGTTTCCTTGTGTACGAAGCGTTCCGCGGATTGTCCCAAGAGCGCTTCGCGCTCGACTCCGAGCATCGCGGCGGCGGCCGGGTTGGCGTCGGCGATTTCTCCGCTCTCGAGATCGACCGCCAGAAACACGTCCGCGACGCGGTCGATCGCCCCGCGGACTGCCCGGCGCTTCGGGGAGCGGGCCCGCTTGGCCGGCTCGGTGAGTTGATTGGACCGCAGCGCCTCGCCGAAGCGACGCAGCAGCGGCGCGAGGGCCTTGCCCAGGGCTTCGCCACCGCCGCCGGCTTCGTTCTGCGCCGCATCGCACCAGGTTTCTACCAGGTGCACGGCGCGGGTGGGGTCGACCCGCAGCCCGTCGAGGGCCGGCTCTGGGACCTCACCCCCGCGGCGCAGTGCCGAGGCTGCGAAGGAGCGGAAGCGTCGCAGCGCCTCGCGTTCCGCCTCTCCCGCCTGGGCGAGCGCGCCGCCGCCCCCCAGCAGCGCGCGATCGATCGCGAAGCGCCGCGTTACCAGAAAACTCGCCCACTCCGGACTCGCCGCCATCTCCGCCATCTCGGCCACACCTGCCTCCGCTACTTCGACGAACGGCTGTCCACCCCCTTGAAGATCGGGAGGTTCGCTTCGGTCGCCACGTATACGACGTTGGGATTCTCGTTCAGCGTCTTGATCCACAGATAGTGAAGATAGCGCTCACTCAGCGTGGATTGAATGATCTTTTGCGCCCGGGCTGCGCCTTCGGC
>CAZTOE010000125.1:0-12528 GCA_964615045.1 uncultured Spirochaetales bacterium | reverse complement strand
GTTTTCTCCCGCTTCCGTGACGGTCGTCCCCCGGGGTTGTTTTTCTGCCGGTTGCCTGCGATTTCGAGTAGCTTTTCGCGTCAACGCACGACACGAGGAGAACGTTTTGCAGGACATCAGCCGCTATCCGGTTCCCGCTTTACAGGACTTGCCGGCCGACCTTCGCGCGACGATCGAGGCGGTACAGGAGAAAGCCGGGTTCGTTCCGAACATCTTCCTGGCATTGGCCCACCGACCCGACGAGTTCCGCGCCTTCTTCGCGTACCACGACGCCATCCTCGAGCGGAAGGGCAACCTCAGCAAGGCGGAGAAGGAGATGATTGTCGTCGCGACGAGCGCCGCGAACGACTGTTCCTACTGCGTGGTCGCCCACGGCGCCATTCTGCGAGTGCGCGCCAAGAACCCGCTCATCGCCGACCAGATCGCCGTCAATTACCGCGGAGCGGAGCTCGAACCGCGCCAGCGCGCCATCCTTGCGTTCGCGCTCAAAGTGGCGGAGCGCGGTGCGGAACTCGAGGAGTCGGATTATCAGGCGCTTCGCGATCACGGCCTGGACGACGATGACATCTGGGACGTCGGCGCGATCACGGCGTTCTTCGCGCTCTCAAACCGGATGGCGCACCTGCTCCACCTGAAGCCCAATCCCGAGTTCTACGCGATGGGACGCGAGCTGGCTTGAGCGGAGCGGCTATGGACGGCGCGCGCTCACCACGATCGCCCGCAGCTCGGTGCGCAGCGGGGCGTCGCCGAAGGCATCGCGAAGCGCGACGACGACCGCTTCGCTGATCTCTTCCAGGGGCGCCGACGCGCGCTCGCGGATCTCGTGGACAGCGGGACTCGCCTCCACGAAGCCCGGAGCGATTTCGCGCGCGGAGGGATGCTCGACGGCGTGTTCGACCGTCGCGAACTGGATATCGGCGAAGCCACACTTCCAGAGGGTCTCCCGAATCGCCCCGGTTTCGTGGTAGCCGAAGGGAATCTCGAAGAAGCTCGGGCTTCCACCCAGAATGCGGCTGATCGTTTGGGTTGCGATCTTCGCAATCGGGTTGCCCTCGAGCGAATCCCAGACACTGAACGCGTAGCGCCCGCCGGGTTTGAGGACCCGCGCGACTTCGCGTGCGGCGCGGTCCTTGTCGGGGAAAAACATGACACCGAACTGACATACGACGGCGTCAAACTCGGCGTCTTCGAAAGGCAGGTCGGAGGCGTCGGCCTTTCGGAACGCGACGCCGGGGAGCGCGCCGCGCTCGCGCCGGGCAAAGTCCAGCATGGCGTCGTTCAGGTCGGTCGCAACGATCTCGGGCGAGGCGGGTAGCGCCGCGCGCAAGGCCGCCGTGGCGATGCCCGTCCCGCACGCGAGTTCAAGCAGCCGACCGCCCTCGGGCAACCGGATGCGGCGCGCGAGGTCTGCGGCGTACGGCACGAAGAAAAGCGGTCCGAGATGACGCTCGTACTTCTCAGGGATCGAACCACTGAATTCCGTGTGGCGATCGGTCAAAGAGCTCTCCCGGTTAGCCGCGCAGCGCGGGCATGACTTCTTTGGCGAAGAGCTCCATCGAGCGCTGTGCCTTGGCCGGCGCGAGCCCGGGCAGATGCATGCCGGCCACCAAGTGGGTAGTGCGCACAGCGCCGGTAAAGGCCACGAGCTCGCGGGCGACTTCGTCGGGGCTTCCGACCAAGGGCCCACCGATCATTTGTCCAACGGATTGTCGGAGTTCGGAAGCAGGGGGTACCCGGGCGAACGCCTCGTCCCCCCTGAAGTCGGCCGCTGCGGCCAACCACTTCCCATACCAGGTGAGCATATAATGCAGGTGGTCGCGGCAATCCTCCCAAGCCGCGTCACTGTTCGACGCGACATAAATCCAGCGCAGCTGGGCGGCGTGGAACGCCTTGGGATCGCGCCCGAACTCCTCGAGTGAGTTGTCATAGCGCTTCTGCGCCTCGGGATCGGAGACGCCGAGAAAATGGCAGCCGAGCCGGGCTGCACGCCGCACACCGACCGGTCCGCGCGCGCCGATCCAAATCGGCGGCTGCGGCTCCTGCGCTGGCGGTGGCACGATCCGCACGTTCTCGAGTCGGTAGTGTTGCCCATGATACGAGAAGGGCTCCCGGGTCCAGAGTCCCTGGATGACTTCCACGCCTTCGCGAAGCCGCGAACCTCGCTCCTTGCGCGACACGCCGTACGCGTCGAATTCTTCCGGCACATAGCCCTGGCCCACGCCCAGGTCGAAGCGTCCGTTCGAGATGATATCCACCGTGGCGGCGTCCTCGGCAATCCGGACGGCGTTGTGGAGCGGGAGCAGGATCAGGAAGGTGCCGATGCGGATGTGGTCGGTCTTCCCCGCGATGGTGCCCGCGATGGGCAGCAGCGAAGGCGAGTACCCGTCCTCCGCGAAATGATGCTCGGTCAGCCAGGCGGTATCGAAGCCGAGTTGCTCGGCGCGCTGGATCTGCCGCAACTGCTCGGCGTAGAACGCTGGCCACGGGATACGCCAAGCCGGCGGATTTCGAAATGGAAAGAGGAGGCCGAAATTCACGGGAGGCTCCCTTCGCGCGCAATGGACAACCCGGCCAGGTGTACTCCGAACTGGACGCCAAGTCCAGATGGCAACCACGGCAGCACTCGTTGCGGCTTGACGGAAAGCTAGCGGCGAGCGTAGAAGGGGAAGCGTGACCCAGCGTGAGCGGATCGAAGCGTACTTTCGGGCTTGCACTCGCGGCGACGCGCGTGAGATCGCCTCGCACTTCACCCCCCAGGCGGTCGTCTACGACACCAACCACAAGCCCGTCGCGGGCGCCGAGGAGATCGGCCGTTTCTGGGCGCGGATCGCCGCGCAGTGGGATGGCGCCGCGTGGTTCGTCGACACCTGTGTGTCCGAGGGGGAAAGCGCAGCCATCGAGTGGACGATGACGGGCCGCGCCGATAAGCGCCCTTTCGCCGTGCGCGGCTCCGAGCACTACGCCTTCGCGGGCGGCCGCATCGCACAGATCCGCCAGTATTGGACTTTTGACCGCGAGCGCCTCGACAGCGCGCTGCGCGAATATCCCTACCAGAGCGACGCCCGGTTTCACTCCGCTGGGGAGTTGGGACGCACGGGCGGCGCCAGCTGAGGAGGTTCGGTCCGTGGGGCGGAAAATTCGTCGCGTCGTTACCGGCCACAACGCACAGGGCCGCTCTTGCATTCTTATGGACGGCAACGCCCCCAACACCATGGAGATGGCTTCGATGCCGGGGCTCGTGGTTACGGATCTCTGGGAAACCAAGGGGAGCCCCGCCGACAACCGCGGCGACAAAGACAACGCCGACCGCCCGATTCGTCTGGAACCGCCGCCGGGTGGCAGCGTCTTCCGCATCGTCGAGTTTCCGCCCGATGCAGCCTGGAAGGGCAAAGCTTCCGGTTCCGAGGCGTTCGACTCGATTGGGGCGGGTCACGCGGTGGCCGAGGGCAGCGATGA
Organism: uncultured Spirochaetales bacterium; assembly: GCA_964615045.1. GTDB lineage: Bacteria > Myxococcota_A > UBA9160 > UBA9160 > PR03 > JANQRO01. The sequence goes on along the minus strand of CAZTOE010000125.1, from coordinate 9,072 downwards.
CCCGATGATGCACGTCACCCACACGACCGACTACGCGATCGTGCTCGAAGGAGAGGTGTGGGCGGTGATGGAAGACGGTGAGACCCGCCTCCAGGCCGGGGACGTGCTCGTGCAGCGCGGCACCGTGCACTCGTGGAGCGTGCGCACCGATCGACCCGCGCGCGTGGCGTTCATCCTGGTCGACGCGGCGCCCCTGAAACCGTAGCGGCGCGAAGCGGCGACGCACCGGGGCGGGAGTACGGGAGCAGGAGCACAGAAATGGAGTACGTGGGTCAAGGCGTCCCGTCCCTCACCAGCCGCAAGCTGGTGGCCGGAGCCGGCACCTATGTCGCCGACCTCAAGCTCGATCACATGACTCATGCCTCGGTGGTGCGCAGTCCCTTCGCCGCGGCGCGTATCGAGCGCATCGACACGAGTGAGGCGGAGGCCGTGCCCGGGATCGTGGCGGTCGTGACGGGGACCGAACTGCGCGAACGCGTGTCTGCCATGAAGGTCGACGCCTTCGGCAACCGCGTCGAGGCGAAGAGCGTCGAGGTCTATCCGCTGGCGGTCGAGCGCGTTCGCTTTGTCGGCGAACCGGTGGCCGTCGTGGTGGCCGAGGATCCGTACACCGCGAAGCACGCCGCGATGCTCGTCGACGTCGAGTACCGCGAGCTTCCGCCCGTCGTCGATGCCGTGAAAGCCCTGGACGCCGACGCTCCGCGCGTCGAGCCCGACTGGGGGGACAACGTGCTCTTTCACGCTCGCTTTCCCGCTGGCGACGTCGATGCCGCGTTCGCCGGCGCCGACGGCACCGTCTCGAGCGCGCTCCGGCATCACCGCTACACGGGCGCGCCGCTCGAGCCACGGGCCTATCTCGCCGCCTACGACCCCAACCAGAAAGTCATGACCTTCTGGGCCTCGACCCAGAACCCGCACCCGCTCCGCACGCTGCTGGCCGCCACGCTCGGGCTGCCGGAAAACTCGGTACGCGTGATTCAGCCTCATGTGGGCGGCGCGTTCGGCCTCAAGATCCCCTACTTCCAGGAGGAGCCGTTGATCGCTTATCTGTCGCTCAAGCTGGGGCGGCCGGTGCGCTGGGTCGGCGAGCGCCGCGAAGAGCTCCTCGCCGGAGGCCACGCACGCGAAACCCAGCTCGAATGGTCCGCCGCGTATCGCTCCGACGGGGCCGTCACCGGTTTGCGCGTCCGAGTGGTGGCCGACGTGGGAGCGCCGTGTGCGCTGGCGGGCTGGGGAATGTCGTTCCTCACCGCCTTCTGTATTCCTACCGCGTACAAGATCCCCAATTCGGACGTTGAACTCTTCTCGGTCGTGACGAACAAGTGCCCCTGGAATGCCTACCGCGGCTACGGCAAGGAGACCGCCTCATTCTTGATGGATCGCGTGATGGACGCGGTTGCGCGCGAGACGGGTCTCGACCGCGCCGAGGTGCGGCTCCGCAACTTCATCCAACCCCACGAGTTTCCCTTTTCCCAGAACTCGGGTGCCATGATCGACAGCGGCGACTACCCCAAAGCGCTGCGGCGCGTGCTCGAGATGGTGGACTACGACGACTTTCCGCGCCGGCAGGCCGAAGCGCGTGCCCACGGGCGTTTCATCGGCCTCGGGTTGGGACAGGAGCTCACGCCGGAGGGATGTGGCCTCGCCGGCTCGAAGATCTTCGCCGGCTATGACGGCGCCACGGTGCGCGTCAGTCCATCCGGACAGGTCACTGTACTCACCGGCGTGACCTCACCGGGTACGGGCAACGAAACGGCGATGGCGCAGATCGCTGCCGACGCCCTGGGCGTCGAGATCGAGAACGTGCGGGTCCTGCAGGGAGACACCGAGACCTGTCCCTACGGCCTCGGCAATTTCAGCTCGCGCGGGGTGATGATGGGCGGCTCGGCGGTGTACCTCGCGGCGACCGAGCTCCACGAGAAGATGCTTCGCGTCGCCGCACGGATGCTCGAGGTCAGTCCCGGGGACCTCGGGACCGAGACGGGTCGGATCGTCCTCAAGGGCGCACCCTTTCGCTTCGTCTCCTTCAAGGACGTCGTGTCGGAGATCTACGGGGGTTGCCACGGCGCCGCCGCCGGTGAAGAAGAGCCGGGGCTCGAAGCCACCCGCTACTTCCGCCATGGGAATATCTTCCATCAGCCAGAAACCCAGGGGCGGTACAATCCCTATCCGGCCTGGCCGAATCAGGCAGTGGCCTGCGTGGTCGAAGTCGACCCCGAAACCGGCATCGTCAAGCTGTTGCGCTACTGCGGGGTCCACGATTCGGGGGTAATCGTGAATCCGCTCACCGCCGAAGCGAACCTGCACGGCGGAACCGCGCAGGGAATCGGCGGCGCTCTTTACGAACACCTCGTGTACGACGACCGGGGTCAGCTCACGACCACGACCTTCATGGACTACACGCTGCCGACGGCGGTCGAGCTCCCCAAGTTCGAGATCCAACACCAGGAAACGCCGTCTCCCTTCGCGCCGCTCGGCACCAAAGGGGTGGGCGAGTCCGGCGTCACCGGGCCCCTCGGCGCGCTGTGCAGCGCGGTCGAGAGCGCCTTGCAGGAGCTAGACCTCGAGATCGTCGAACTTCCCCTGACGCCCGAGCGGGTCTGGCGCGCGATCCAAGCGGCTCGCAAGCTCAGCCCGAGGCCGACGCTGTGATCGCATCGGAGTTCGCGTTCCACGCGCCCACGAACGTGGCAGACGCGCTCGCGCTGCTCGATCACCACCGCGACGGCGCGAAGGTGCTGGCCGGCGGCATGAGCCTGGTCCCGCTTCTGTCGCTCGGTCTCGTCCATCCCGAGGCCGTCGTGAGTCTCAACCACGTGGAGGAACTCGACGCGGTCCACGATGTCGGCGACGCGCTGCGCCTCGGCGCGCTCGCCCGCCACCACGCGATCCAGCGTCACCCCTTGATCCAACGGCACCTTCCACTGCTGGGAGAGGCGGCTGCCGCGATTGGAGACGTTCAGGTCCGCAACCGCGGAAGCCTGGGGGGAAGCCTCGCCCATGCCGATCCCGCCGCCGATTACCTGGGCGTCATGCTGGTCCTTCAGGCACGCTTTCGTCTGCAACGGCTCGGAGGTGAGCGCTGGCTGGCTGCTCGGGAGTTCTTTGTGGACGTCATGACCACGGCCCTCGAACCCGACGAGCTTTTGACCGAGATCGAAATTCCCAAACTGCCGCCCGGTTCTGGCTGCGCCCACGAGCGTCTCTGCCGGGTAGAGGGGGCTTTCCCGATCGTTGCGGCGTCGGTGTGGATCGCACCGGGGTGGGGAAGAGCACGCCTCGGGCTCGGAGGTGTGGGGCCGCGGCCGTGCGTGCTCGATATCGGCCCTCAGCTCTCGGGGGGGGTCACGACGACTGCGCTCGCTGCCATCGGCGAGGCAGCCAATCGGGTGGCCTCCGAGGCGATCGCCGATCTCAACGGCAGTGCGGAGTACCGGCGCGAGATGGCGCGCACCTTGAGCCGGCGCGCCGTTCGCGCCGCGGCGGCGCAGCTGTGAAGGCGCTGGTCCGGTTTACGGCAAACAGAACGCGACACGAGGTCGCGGTCGATACGCGCGCGGTCCTCGCCGAAGTGCTGCGCGACGAGCTCCGCCTGACCGGTACCCACATCGGTTGTGGCACCGGGAGTTGCGGCGCCTGCACCGTGCTTCTCGACGGCCAAACCGTCAAGTCCTGTTGTGTCCTGGCCGCGGACGCCGGGGACAGTGAGGTCATCACGATCGAAGGGGTAGGGGTGGGCCAGCTCCACCCGCTCCAGGAGGCCTTTATTGAACACCACGGCTTGCAGTGCGGCTACTGTACGCCGGGCATGGTGCTCTCGGCGCTTCAGTTGCTGCGCGAGAATGACGCCCCGAGCGAGGACGAGATCCGACGCGGCATTGCCGGCAACCTCTGTCGCTGCACCGGCTATCACCGGATCGTCGAAGCGGTTGGGGCCGCCGCGAAGGAGATGCGCGGCTCACGACTCTGATCGCGGCCCGGTGGCCAACCCGGGGAGGATGCGAGATGGCGCGACTGCGGGCGCTCGAAGACCACGAACTCGGCCCGGAGATGTTCGAGAGCTACTTTCGCTTCTACTACCCGAGCCACCACCCGAACTCCGCTGGGCACCTCCGCTGAACCATCGAACTGCGCCGCATTCTCCAGCTGCTGATCGGTTCGGTGCCTGGGATCCCGGAGTTCCGCTGAAGACACCCTCCGCACCGAAGGTCTAGCCGCAGATGAGGCGCGTCGTCGATGAGCTGATCGAACTCCGCGGGCTTCGCCTTCACTATCGAGATTGGCCCTGCGCCAAACCCGACGCCCAGCCGTTGGTGCTGCTGCACGGCTTCACGAGTCACGCGCGCGCCTGGGACGGGCTGGCGAAAGCCCTGGCGGACGACTACCGCGTGCTCGCACTCGATCAGCGCGGCCACGGCGAAAGCGCCTGGGCCGCGCCGGACTCCTACGGCACCCTCGAGATGGTGGCCGACCTGGAGACGTTCGCCGCTGCTCTCGGTTTGCGGGCGTTCGCCCTGCTCGGACACTCGATGGGTGGGCTCGTCGCGATGCATTACGCCGGCAGGCGTCCGCGCGCGTTGTCGCGCCTCGTGATCGTCGACATCGGCCCCGAAATCGCCCCGGCCGGACTCGCGCGGATCGAAAGCAGCGTGCAAAGCGTCGATCGCTTCCCATCCAAAGAAGCTGCCTTTGCGCGCGCCCGGTCCCTGAACCCACGCCCGTCCGATGCCCACTTGCGACACCGCACCGAGGCGAACTTGATGCGGACGAGCGAGGGTGACTGGACCTATCGCTACGATCGCGTGCTGCGTGACCCGCAACACAAACGGGCGCGGCCCAGTGCGGACGAAAGTTGGGACGTCGCGGCCCGGATCGAAGTCCCGACGCTCCTGATTCGCGGCGCGGAAAGCGACATCCTGGACGCCGCTGTCGCCAAGCGCCTGGTCGAGACCATCCTCGAGGCGCGCCTAGTCGAGATCCCGGACAGCGGGCACTCGATCCCGCTCGACGCGCCGGATGCCCTTATCCGCGCGATCCGATCCTTCCTCTGAAGCGCCGGCGGCGCAAGCAATCCATTGAGGCCCCCTGCCTATCGCCCCCAGGATGGGCCGACCTTCCCGACGGTGATTGCGACGCATGGGGGCGCGTCCAGCGCACCAGCCGAAGCCTCCTAGTGCGAAGAACGCACTCACCGAGAGCCATGCGGGGTGGGGTTCGGGCACCGTTGCAACGAAGATCCCACTGCCGCCGCTTCCCCCCGGCCCACCCACGGAGTCAAAGAAGGAGAGCGAGAAGACGAGTTCGCCGGCGTGGTTGAGAGCTCCGCGCTCCTGCTCGTCAAGGAAGCCGACTGATTCGACGGAGGCTCGTAGGCTGCTAACTTGCCTCGTGTCCGCCGGAGCGACTTGAAAGAACGCCTGCTCCTGAGCGATCCACTCCGGTGCGCCGCCCGGGTCGACCAGATACAGCCCAGGATCTCCCGGAAAATCAACGGACGCTCCCACTTCGACGAGGACCGCCAGCTGGCCGAGGTCGTTCAGTTCGAAGCCCAGGAACTCGACAAAGACGAGGCCGCCCGTGCCCGGCGCCGGGTCGCCAATCAAGGCCACCAGCTCGAGCGACCCGGACCCCTCCGACCAGAGTCCCTCGCGGGGCGTGCCCTCGTCGGTCATGGCGCGGAAGGCGACCCGAGCGCTCCGGTTGATCCGAGATTCCACGCCGGCCAGGTTGATGCCGACGCCGCCCGGAAGCCCCGGGGCCTGCGCGCCCTGACTGATCACGGTGCGGAGGTTGCCCGGCGTGCCGGCTTCGAGCGTCGAGGCGCCGCCCCCAGTCGGGGTCTTCATCAAGACGAGATCGCCCCCGTCGCCAATCACGGCGTTGGCGTAAATCGTCATCGGCGTGAGGATCGCCGGAGCGAGGGGCGCCGCGGTCCCAGTCCAGATGCCCGAAGTGCCAGTCGCCCCGAAGAGCACCGACGCCAACCCGATCGTTCCGTCGGGAGCTATGCGCGGATACTGATCCATCTGAAACCACGTCTCTCCCCCGCCCCCCGGTGCGGGATCCCCTTGACGGGCCACCAGGGCGAGCGTCCCCCCGCCGCCCGACCAGACGCCCGTCGCGTTGGTCGCGGTCGTGTCGCCGCCTTCGAGAACGGCGAAGAAGAGGGCCTCCCCCGCGTCGCTGACGCGCAGGCTGGCGCGCAAGCTCTGAAAGACCGCTCCCACGGTACCGGGCGCCGGCTGCCCTTCGATCGCGACCGGGAGCAAGCCCCCGCTGGAGCTCGCCGAGTAGAGTGCGTCTTCTCCGGTACTGAGCCGTAGGCGCAAGAGGACGGGATCATCGGTTCCCGAGAGGGCCAGGCCGTCGATGAAGTCGAGGGTTGCACCCATCGGTCCCCCGGGCGCCGGCGTCGGGAGCGCGACGATCTGTTCCAACCCGCTTGCGGATCGGCGCCAGAGGGCCCGCCCCGCGGTCGAGACCGTGCCTTCAAAGGCGAGGGTTCCGGCATCGTTGATCGCGACCGGGCCGAATCCCGCGAATGTGCCCCCTGTCCCCGGGGCGGCATCGCCCGACAGAAACACGGCCGTAGTGGCGCCGTCCCCCGGCCAAGCGAAACCCAGGGTGAACGCGAGCCCGATCGCGCTCGCTGCTGCGCTCCTTCTCTTCGTCGCGTGCATGGATTCCCTCCCCAAGAAGTATCCCGGGGGCCGCGTGAGTCTCGGGCCCGACAGCAGCGCGAGCAAGGCTCGTCGTTCGCGGGACTGCTTCGGAGATACAGGCAATCGCGAGCGTTGGCGCTCGAGCTCGGCGCTCACGCACTCGCCCTCAACGGCGAGAGGTGACGCCGCACAAAGCATCCGTGGTCAAGACGGACCTAGGCCTGGGCGGGCCTCGCACCCAAGCAGCCTACTGCGGCCGGCGTCAGCGCCCCGGTGTCGACTCCGACCAGTCGTCGGCGAGCGCGGCCAGGGTGGCCTTCCAGATGGACCCCGGCCGCGCGTGGGGGACGCTTCCCGGCGCAGGACGGTCGAGCATCCAGGGAATGGTGTTGGCGGCCTCGACCACGGCGGCGCCGGGCACCACAAAGACCGCGCGAAGGGCATAGAAGGGCATCGCGAGGTAGGGCTGTGCCGCTTCGAAGTGAGTCTGGGCACCCGGATCGTCGCCTTCGGCTCCACTCGACGCGGGTCGGAGCGCGACCAGGGCGAACGCCAAGGGTAGGGCGAACAGGGCGCTTCGGCTGCGTTGCCTCACGCTGTAAGCGATAGCACAGCGAGCCCGTCTCCCACCCTGCGACGGCGATCGCAACCATTCTTCGACGGATTTCGGAGGCCTAGCGGACCGGCTGGGCGGGCGTTTGAGGAGACGCGGCCGAATCCGAAGCCCCGAGATCGATCGCTTCGACGGGAAAACCCAGCGCGCGCCAGGCATCGAGGCCGCCCTCCAGGGGGCGCACCCGGGTCACCCCGCGCGATCGCAACCGCAGCGCCACCCGGGCGCTGGAAGCTTCGTTGGGTCAGGTGCAGTAGAGCACGATCTCCTGATCGCGCGCGATCTCCGCGCTGCGTTGTTCGATCTCCTCGAAGGGGATGTGCAGAGCGCCCGCGATGCGCTGGCCATCGAACTCGATGTCGTCGCGGTGGCGGAGATCGACCACTTGTAGTCCGTCGCCACGCAATTGGCGATCGCGGAGCTGTTCGGGGCTGATTCGTGCGACGCGGAGCTCCCGGAAGATTCGCTCGCGCTGCAGGAACTTCGCGGCGACGTACAACAACAGCAGGATCACCACCGCGACGCCTGCCCAGCTTCCCAGCCGAGCGGCGCGGCGCGCCACCCATTCGAGCTGATCGTGCAGCGCGTAGCCGAGTCCCGCGAAAGCCGCGATCCAGAGCAGACTGCCCACGGTGGCGTATACGAGGAAAGGCAGGCGCCCCATCCGGCCCATACCGGCCATGGGCGGCGCGACCGTCGAGAAACCCGGCACAAACTTGGAAATGATCAGCGCCGGGGCGCCCCCGGCCTCGAAGAATCCACGCGTCCGGCGGACACAGGAATCGGGTTCGAGGGAGATGCGGCACAGGAAGCGCAGCACCTGTAGGCCCCGGCGGCGCCCCAGTTCGTACCAGAAGAGGTCGCCCGGAAGCGCAGCCAGCACCCCGATGGCGATTACGCCCCCCAGCTCGAGAAAGCCGGAGGCGGCGAGCGCGCCTGCAGCGAGCGCAAAGGGCAGCGTCGGGATCGGCAGACCGAACTGCTCGATGAAGATCGCGGCGAACAGCACGGCGTAACCGTGCTCCGCCAAAAATTGGAGTTGCTCCGGCACACGATATTCTTTAGCGAACGAGAAGCGGCCGGGCTCTCGTGGAGTCTCGCGCTCAGTTTCGAGCGCCGTCGCGATCGGTCCCCTCCCAGCGAGGTCAGCGATGCCCAAACCGTCCCTCGTCGGCCAGCGCATCCGGCGCCGCGAGGACCCCCGGTTGATGCGGGGGCTCGCGGCCTACACCGACGATCTTGCGCTCCCGCACGCCCTTCACGCGGCCTTTGTGCGCAGCCCGGATGCGGCGGGCCGCGTGACGCGGATTGCGGTCGAGGACGCCCTCGCCGTGCCCGGAGTTCGCGCCGTGGTGACCGCTGAGGACCTGCGGGGCCGCGTCGGACCCACACCCCCGCACTTTGCGGCAGCGGGGATGACTCGGGTCGATCAGCCTCTGCTCGCCGACCCGGTGGTTCGCTACGTGGGGCATCCCATCGCGATCGTGTTGGCGGAGGATCGCTACATCGCCCGCGATGGCGCCGCCGCCGTCGATGTCGAGATCGAGCCGCGACCTGCGGTCGTCGAGCCCGCGACCGCTCTCGCTCCCGACGCGGCGCGGGTCTACGAGGAGCTACCCGACAACGTCTGTCAGCGCATCGAGGTGGGGAGTGATCAAGTGGACGAGCTGTTCGCCCAGGCGCACGACACCGTCTCGCTTCGTCTCGAACATCCGCGGGTTGCCCCGGCGGCGTTAGATGGTAGGTGCTTCGGGGCGGACTGGGTTGAATGGGCGCAGTAGCTCACGCTGTGTAATT
>CAZTOE010000124.1:5068-12552 GCA_964615045.1 uncultured Spirochaetales bacterium | reverse complement strand
GGCAAGGCCGAGGAGTTCGAGGTCGGCATCAGCCCGCATGCCATTGCGATCGACAGCCAGGGCAACGCCTGGGTCGGCAACCTCATCGGCCATCCGGGCACGATGGAGAAGCTGTCGCTGGTCAAGCAGAAGCTCGAAAGCAAGGCCGAGGCGTTAAAAGGGTCGATGACGGCCGACGAGCTGGCGGCCAACATGTGGGTCAATCTGTGGGACATCCTCAGCGAGAACCCCGGCGGCGATGTGTCGATGATCACCCCTGACGGCACGGTGCACGGCCCGTTCGGGGCAGGCGGCAGCATCACCGGGCCATGGGGGATTGCCATCGACGGCAACGACAACGTCTGGATCGCGAGCTCCACCAGCCATTCCGTGACCCAGCTCTGCGGCGTGCGGACCGAGACCTGCTCCCCGGGGATGAAGACCGGAGATCCGATGACCCCGTCCGAGGGCTACATCGGCGGTCTGCAGATCGTTGCGCCCATCGCGATCGATCCCGCCGGCAATGCCTGGGTCGGCAACGGTTGGAACGACACGGAGGCGGGGTTCAGCAAAGTCCCGCCGGAGGCGCAGTCCACCCGGTTTCCCGCCCATACCATCGTGGTCTTCTTCGGTGTGGCGAAGCCGGTGCGCACGCCGTTGATCGGGCCCGTCGAAGCGCAGTAGGAAGCGACCCCGGGAACGGCGGAATCGCTCGGGACGTAGGCGTCCGAGGCCCGAGCCGTCATCGCGCGACCGCCAGGGCATGGCTGGCGCGGATGGCAGCTCAGCCGGCGGGAGCGATCGGGGAGTCGGTGAGCCCGACGCCAATGCGCTCAAGCTCGAGTACGGCGGCAAAGGGCCCCGCCAAAACCAACTAATCCAAGCAACGCAGCGCCATCGGGCCCGAGAAGGTGAATCTGAGTTAGTAGTCCCGTAGCCAGGAAAACCCCGCCCGCCGTCAGATTGAAGTAGCTCGCAAGGCGATAAACACCTCGTCCAACCGGAGATCCCGGGTCAGCCTCGTGCGCTTGCTCCCACGATCGCCACGCCGGATACGCCGCGAGATACACGAGGGCGGCTAGATAAAACCACCAATGGGTTCTTTGGTTATCCATTGTCGCCAACATCCCGTTGAACAGAAACAAAAGTAGAAACGGTGAAACCGCGTCGCGGGTCCTGAGCGTCGTGACTACAGAAGCTGCGAAAAGCGATGTGTGCAGCCAGATGAAGAAGGCGGAGACTATATATACGGATACCTGTATCCAAATCAACGCCGTCGCAGAGGGGGGAAGTGGAAGACCGCCCACACTCCACAGCCAATCGATCAGTCGCTCGAAGACGAGTGCGATGACAATGCTGTGTAGCGTCAAATAAATGGCGGGGAACTGGTGACGGGAGCGCTCGAGAGCGGTCGCCTGGCTCGCTTCCATGGGAGTCCCTCCTTCGGGAGGGAGCGTATCGCGGGTTGGAGAGTGAGATCCGCGATCGAGCCAGCCGTGGGCCACCCTTCACCGGCTGTCTTCGTCCACGCGCCAGTGGGCAGGGTCGAAGAAGGGAACCGTGGGCATAGCCGGGGGAAGCGAGTCGGGATTCGCGAGACGCTGCTCGATGCACTTCCGGAACGCCGGCTGGATGTTGTAGGAGTAGAGATCCCACCATTTTCGCGTTCCAGGACTGGCGATCCGTCGGGCGATGTGGCCTTCGCGTTCTTCGTAGACCTCCGGTTCGAGCAACTCCTGCCGCATGAGGGAGTAGTAGGTCTCATGCATTTGGACCTCCTGTAGATTCCACAGGTGCGCCCGGAACTGCTCCTGCGGTGTCAGCGAGTCCCAGTCGGCGTTGCCGCGCAGAACGATCGAAGCCAGCGCGGAATAACCGCGGAGTTCGGAGGTGATCCGCTGGGCGATCGTGTTCATCGCGATGTGGGCGTCGCCTTGCATCTGCCGGTTGTTCTGACGGATCTGGGCCGCGAGATAGAGGAGCGTCGCCACCACAGCGATTGCGCCGCCAACTTCGCCGATGGCGCCTACGGCTTCCCAGTTCATGACGCGCGTTCCTTCGACTCATCGTCTAGTGCGTACCAAGAAAGCGACTCGAACACGTGCGGATCACCGCGTTGCGCCTCAGCGGTAGCTTCCACGTAGTCGCGAAATTCCGGATCCCAGATGAAATTCGCTTTGGACCACCACTCTGAGATTCCCGGCGATCGAATCATGGCTGCGTTGAAGCCTTCCACGATGAACTGCATCTCCGCTTCGGCGACGTTCCGCCTTCAAAGCGCATGGGTCGTTTGAGCCGACATGAAGACGGCGGGGAGCCAGACATGCAAACGCGCTTGGTCGTTCTCGGATAGACCGTTGAAATCGTTGAGCCCGCGGCGGAACAGCTCCATGTGATCTGGATTCATAAGCTGGAAGAGAAAGGCGGTGTAGTCTTTTGACGTGGAACGCGCAGATTCTAAAACCGCGAGGTCCTTCGTTTGCCGAATCTGCACCGCCAAATAAACCAGCGTGACCAAGACCGCAGCACCACCAACGAACTCTCCCAGATTCGCGAGTTGGGTGAGATCCATCACTATGCTCTCCCCTCGCGAGAGCTGGAGACGTACCACGGCGCGAGCTCAAAAAGTTCAGTCGCTCCTTCTTGTTCTTGGACTTGGATCACGAGACTGTTCGCTTCGTAGAATTCCTTGGGAAACGTTGGACCCCATTGGGACCACCACTCTCTACCGCCCGGCGTACGTAAAACCCTCCCAGTGAAACCGTTGAACCCATCAACGATGGCTTGATCGGCGAGCGATCGCTGACCGAGGTAGGTCGGCGGGACCGAGAAGGTTGGTGTTCGGTCGACCGTTGCCAGCGCCTCCTCAAGTATCTCCAGACTCCCCTCGGCGCGACCGTCCCCCCGCCGCGGCTTGAGCTAAAAGCGGGCTTTTGTTCGCCTGTTTCAGGCTGGTCTGAGACTCTGTCGCACAATCGCTCACCTTCGATGAGCGGGTTGATTCGTCGCGCTCCTTCGTAGCTAACTCAGCCTTTGAGGTGAAGATCGAACCACTCCAGCGCATCGTGTGCGGAACGCTTGACCCAATCCGGCTGGTAGATGTCGTAGTGCTGGATCGGATAGCTGACCCAGCGCTTGGGCTCACCCGCGCGGTCGTACACCTCGCGATAACGATCCGCCTTGCACAGATCATCGTGTTCGGCCGCGATCAGCATCAGGGCCCGAGGCACGATCTTGTCTGCAACGTCGATGGGCCGATACTCCAGCGTTGCTTCGGCGCTCTCCCACGAGATCTCGCTGTACAGCTCGGGCATCGCGCTAACGGCTTCGCCCAAGAACTTATCAGTCTGCGGGCTGTGGAGAAGAGTGGCGACCGGCACGGCTTCGCCCTTGCCCGTGAGAACTCGCTTGCGGCGGTCCTCCCGAAGCGTGCGGAGGAACTCCTCCCGTTCGGTGGGCGCGTAGTTCTCGGTCAACACCTGCCAACCGTTCCCGTATCCGACCTGCCCGACGGCGCACTTGACGCGCGAGTCCATCCCGGCGACGGCCACGATGTGCGCACCGCCATTGGAGGTGCCCCAGATCCCGAGCCGCTCGGGGTCGATTTCGGGCTGCGCCTCGAGCCAGGTAAGGGCGTTGCGGATGTCCTGAAGCTGTTCGTTGGCGATGATTCGCCACTTCGTCCCCTCGCTTCCACCAAAGCCGCGGTAGTCGAAGCCCAAGGTTGGATACCCCGCCTCGACGAAGTAGTTCGCGTAGTCGCGAAGGATTACGGACCGGATCCCGCTGTAGCCATGACATAGAACGATCCCCGGACGCGGACCACGCGCCGAGCTGTCGTCAGGCAGGTAGTAGTCGGCCTCGAGCTTCGAACCCTCACTGTAGAAATGCACGACCCGCTCTTGCATCTCGACCTCCCTGGCTGGGCGCATGCGCCGTGGCGACAGCACCTCGGCGTCCATCCACCAGTGTACCGCGCTAGGGCGTTCGTCTGTGGGATAAAACCGGGCGAGACGCTTTGGCTCCCGTCCCAATCACGCTTGGTTAATGCGTGCCGACCTGCCACCTCGGCGCCTTTCGACCTGAGCAGCTCGTGTAGCGCAACGCGGTCGGTGGCGCGCTTGTCCGGTGTGGCTTGTCGAAGAATTGCGTTCTTTCCTTGTGTCGATCCTCGTCCACTCGACGATGAGATCGGGCCAGCATTCCACGCGGAGTCATTGGAGTATCTTGGCGAGATGAAGACTGACCTGCTCTTGGTTCCGATGGGAGCGCGCTACGCAGAGATGCAGCGCGCGGCGGAGGTTGCGGAGGCGGCCGGCTTCGACGGTATCTGGACCTGGGATCACTTGCGCGACCCCGGCGGAAGTCCCGTAGGCGTGCCGGAATGCTGGACGACGCTCACCGCCCTCGCTCAGGCAGTCTCGCGGGTCTCGATTGGCCCGCTCGTCCTCAACGCGATCTCCCACCACCCCGCTCAGTTGGCCAATGCCGCCGCGACCCTGCAGGAGGTCAGCGGCGGGCGGCTTTTGCTCGGGATGGGCGCTGGAGGAAGCCGGCAGACCCCGTATGCGCGCGAGCAACTCGCGATCGGACGGCCCGTCGAGTCCGACGCGGTTCGCAGACAGCGGCTCGAGGAGGCGATTGAGATCCTGAGGCGGCTTTGGTCGGGGGACGCATCCGACCTCGATGGACGCCACTACCAACTCGAATCGCCCAGCGGATACCGACGGCCAACTCCCCCGCCGCCGATCATCGTCGGCGGCTTCGGACCGAAGATGGCCGCCCTCGCGGGCCGCTGTGGCAACGGCTTTAACACCCAGGCGTTTCACCCCCGCCTCGATGAACTGCTCGAACTCGCTCGAGACACGTATGCAAAGCGCGATACCCGTGCTCCGTTCGTCGTCACCGTCTTCGCGGGTTTTTCTGTCGATGCGCTGGATCCCGCGAGCTCAGCACGGACCCGGCTGGAGCGCCTCGGTGTGGAACGGCTCATCTTGCTCACCGAGCCTCCGTACCCGCTGCGCCAGCTTGAGGAGGCCCATCGATTCTTGGCCCGCAATCCGACGCCGCCGTGTTGACGATGAGGCGAACGCCCTCCACACACTGCTGAGATTTGGACGGCCCCGGGTATCGCCTTGGCGCCGCCTCTGTTTTGGTCGTCGACGATCGGTGACGAATCTCGCCGCCGCCGATTCGCTGGTTGGCAGGTCATCACGAAGCCCAGCCGTGAGCGCGGACCGACGCTCTCCCAGGCCTGGGGGCAGGTCATCCACGCCGCCGTGGCCGACCACCTCGACGTCCTCGGCCACTTCGGGGACGCGGAGCACGATCCTCCCCACGTCGACTGGCTCGTATCGGGGAGCCACTTCAACCGCCGGCGCTTCGAGGCACTTTGGGCCGACGTGGCACGCTTCCTGGTTCCCGACGCGGCGCACCAGCCGAAGCGCGGGCGAGCGGCAGGCCGCCCGCGGGCGAAGAAGGCGACGAGCCGGAAGAAGGCGCGCCAGCGTTGAGGCGCGGCGTGCACAGGGCGAGGACCGGCCGTTCGAGGGTCGTTTATAGTCCGGCGCGGCTGCTGCGTCCACCACCAGGACCAGGTCAAAGAGAAGGCCGAGAAGGCCATCGATGACGTGAAGGATGCGCTCAGCTGAGGCTGGGGCGGCACCTAGTCACGTCGGCTCCAGACCCACATGCGCGATCCGCGCGTGAGACACAGCTTCGGCTCTCCCGCGACCCACCAGCGCAGGAACTCGAGCGCGTCGGGCCAGGCGCTCGAGGGGGCGGGGCCTCGCGCCTGCTCGAGACGGAACTGAAGCGAGCCTTCGCCGTCTCCGGGGCCGAGCAGAAGCGCCACGGCGTAGGCGCCGTCCAGCGGCTCCGCGAGCGCCCTGTATGGCTCGGGCGCGAGCTCATCCGCGACCACGAACAGCACCTGACGCCCGGCCTCGCGGTGGAGCATCGCGACGGCCTCCAGGAAGCCGCACGCGAAGGTTTCGCCGCCTCCGGCGAGGGAGCTGGACGGCTGCGGGTTCCGTGCCCAGATCGAGAAGAGCCCGGCCGGTGCGTTGTGGACCGAGTGGGTGAAGCGTGCAGGCGAAAGCGCCGAAAGCGCCGCCAGATCCCGGAGCAGCCCCACCGTGGTCGCGAGCGGGCCATACCGACTCGCGAACACGCACACCACCTCGGCGAGGAGCGGCTCGGGGCAGCACGCCTGCGCGACCTCGAGCATGCTGCGGCTCAGGGCATCGCAGCGGCGCCGCTGGAGCGCGGGCAGGAACCGTACCTCGGGGGCACCGCCTCCCGAGGGGGGGTACGGGGCGCGGGCCCAGGCCTGCCACTCCTCCTGGCTCGCGATCCCCGGAGCCCAGGCCGCCCAGCGGAGGAGCTCGACGCGATTCACGCTGGCTCCTCCGCGAGGATCAGGGAGCAGTTGCTGCCGCCGAAGCCGAAGGAGTTGCTCATGATCGCGGCCGGCGGCGGCGCGTGGATCCAAGTCGCCTCGGGCACGAGCGCGAGGGGAGCCAGATCCGGATCGCGCACGCCGTCCCAGCGGTGCGGCGGCGGCGCGATCCGCGCCCCATCCCTGCGGTAGAGCATCATCCAGCAGAAACCCGCCTCGAGCGCCCCGGAGGCGCCGAGCGCGTGACCGACGAGCGGCTTGGTGGAGCTGCACGGGATCGGGCGCGCGAAGACGCGCTCCACCGCGACACTCTCCGCCGCATCGTTCTGCGGCGTCCCCGTGCCGTGCAGGTTCAGGTAGGCGATCGCCTCGGGCTCGAGGCCCGCATCCGCCAGCGCCGCCCGCATGCACGCCTCGGCGCCCTTTCCCTCGGGTTCGGGGGCGGACATGTGGTGCGCGTCGCTCGATTCACCGGCGCCGAGGAGCTGGACGCCACCCGGTTCCCGTTTCACGACGAAGAGCGCGGCCCCCTCCCCGAGCGTGAGCCCGCTGCGGTTGCGGCTCATCGGGTTCGTGAGTTCCTTGGCCAACGCCTGGAGCGAGGCGAAGCCGTTCGCGGTGAGCCCGCACAGGGTGTCCACGCCACCGGCGACGACAGCGTCGCACACGTCGAGCTCGAGCAGTGCCCGTGCGGAAACGAGGGCCTTGGCCGACGCCGAGCAGGCGGTCGAGAGCGTGTAGCACGGCCCCTGCGCGCCGGCGATCCGGGCGAGGAATTCGGCGACGCCACCGAACTCGAGCTGGACCAGCTGGAAGGACTCCGGGATCGCTCCGCTGCGCGACCACCGAGTGAACGCCGCCTGCGCCTCCGCGATCCCACCCGTGCTGGATCCCACGACGACACCGATGCGGGAGGCACCGAAGCTCTCTTTCGATGCCTCCACGGCGTCTCGAATCCCGGCGTACGCCGCGAGAGCGAGGCGATTGGCCCGACACGCGTAGGCGGAAAGCGCCGCGGGGATCGTCGGGAGCTCGTCCTCGACCTCGCCGAACCACCAGGCTTCGCCCGGCACGAGGTCTTCGCGCAGCCGAAAGCGCGACTGGT
>CAZTOE010000124.1:0-4968 GCA_964615045.1 uncultured Spirochaetales bacterium | reverse complement strand
AACCACCAGGCTTCGCCCGGCACGAGGTCTTCGCGCAGCCGAAAGCGCGACTGGTTGCCCGCCACGATCCGCGGCCAGATCTCGTCGAGAGAGGATCCCAGGGCGTTCACCATGCCGAGCCCCGAAAGCGCGCAGGGGGGATGCCGCCGGGAGCGAGTGCTCATGACGGCGCCCCGAGCCCGCACTCGTTCTCGATCTGCTTGCCCAAGATCTTGCCTGTGGCCGAGCGGGGCATCGTCGTCCGGATCTCGAAGACGCGCGGGACCTTGTAGTGGATCAGGTGCTGGCGGGCAAAGCGCCGGAGCTCCTGCGGACGCAGCTCGCAGCCGGGTTCGGGGACCACGATGGCCTTGAGGCGGGTCGTCGTGTCCGAGAAGGGGAAGGCGAGTACCACGGCCTCGCGCACGCCGGGGTGGCGCGTCAGGACCGACTCCACCTCGACGGGATTGACCTTGATCCCGCCCACATCGACGAGGAGCCGGAGGCGCCCAGTGAGCCGCAGACTCCCGGACCCATCGAGCCGCCCGAGATCGCCCGTGAGCAGGAAGCCGCGAACGAGGGCAGGTCGCGCGGCGCCGACGTAGGCGCGCATCATCGAAGGCGCCGCTACAGCCACCTGTCCCTCTGCCCCCGGCGGGAGCGGACGCTCCAGATCGGGATCACCCGCGTCGAGGATGCGCAGCCCGACGCCCTGCAGCGGCTGTCCAGCCGCTTCCGGGTCGAATTCAGCCGAGTTGGGATCGTTGAACGTCACCGGTCCGAACTCGGTGGCTCCGTAGATCTGACCGATCCGGACGCCCCAGACGCGCGCGAACTGGTCGAAGATCCGCCGCGGGAGAGGGCTCCCGGCGGAGTACGCACGCCGGAGCCGAGGCGCGCGGCCCGGCGCCTTCGCCTGCCGCGCGAGGGCGTCGAACATCACGGGCACCGCGGGAAGCACGCTGATCCCGCGCTCCAAGAGGGCCGAGCGCACCCGGGAAGGATCGAAGCGACGGTGCAGCTCGATCGCGCAGCCGGCCATCACGGCGGTCAGCACGGCCTGGTCGATTCCGTAGGAGTGGTAGAGGGGAACCGTGACGAGCATGACGTCGCTCGCGTCGATGCCGATCGCCTGCGTGCAACTCGCGCCCACGGCGTCGAGGGCCGCCGAGTCGCGGCGCACGAGGCGGGGCAGACCCGTCGTACCCGACGTGGTGAGCAGGAGCGAGCCGCCGCCCGATGCGCCGGGGCGCTCCGCTTCCCCGGGGCTTCTGGCCGCGAGGCTGTCGTTCTGGATCCGTTCCGGCACCGCACCGGCGAGCGCCTCAAGGACCTCGCGCTCGCCGATTGCGATCGTCGCCCTGGACCTGCGGGCGGTCGCTACGAGCTCGAGCTTCGGGAGCTCGGGCGGGACGGGCAGGACAGACGCATCCGCCCAGAGTCCGCCCAGCAGCGCCACGAGGAGCTCGATCCGGTTCGGCGAGACCACGAGCACGACCTCGCCATCCCGGCCGCATCCGCGCAGTCGCGACGCGAGGCCGCCGGCGGAGGCCCGGAACTCGCGCCACGTGACGCAGCGCTCCTCGCCCGAGTCGCCGATCTCGCGAACCGCGAGGGCGTCGGGGCGAGAACGCGCGTGCTCTTCGAGCCTTCGGATCAGGGCGGAGCTCATCGTCGAAGCTCGCTCCTTGCGCTTCTCCCGCGTCCCATGGACAAGGGGCGTCTCCCACGCCGTTTCGACACTATAGGGAAGGCGCCGGGGCACCGGCGATCTGGCATTTCGTGAGAAACTCCCGGACGCTGCGACCCCGCGCAAGGCACGAGATGAATGGAACCCCCTTGGTGATGGCTGCTCTCCACACGCTGCTCGCGCTCACCTACCCCATGCTGATCTACTTCGCGCTCGGCGTCACGCCGCCTCGCGTGGTCGCATTGTGCGCGCTCGCCCTTTTCGCGGTGCGACTCTCCCTCGCCGCTCCCGACCGACTCGTGACTGTTGCGCGGCTCGCGAGGCTGCCCGCGCTGGCTCTCGTCGGCGCCATCCTGGCCTCGGCGCTCTGGAACGACGCCGCGAGCCTTTTCCTCACTCCCGCGCTCGTGAGCTTCGCGTTGCTCCTCGCGTTCGGGCTCTCGTTCCGCCAGCCGGAGACGGTGATCGAGACCCTCGCGCGCGCTCAAGTGGGCGCGGTCGCCGGCTCGAGGGGGGCCTGGGCGCTCTGCACGGGGTGCATCGCTTACGTCCTCCTGGGACTGCTGTTCACCTGCGAGTTCGTCTACCGGCGGTGGCGCTTCCGGCGCTACGTGGGAGCGCCGACGGACGTGCTATTCCGACGGATCTTCCCCCCGAACCCTCCGTGAGAGGCGTGCACTGGCTGGAGGCCCCATGGCGCAGCGTAACCGCACGCGCGAGCCCCCGGCGGCGGACTGGCCGCGGCTCGATCCCGAGATACTCGCCGAGCGCCGCGCTGCCGACCGTTGGGAGCAGGACCTGCGAGTGCCCGCGGACCTGAGCTGTTGGCCGGGCCACTTCCCAGACCGGCCGATCCTCCCCGGGGTCCTCCAGCTCGATTGGGCGATGCAGCTCCTCGCGCGTTGGCTGGGCGGCGAAACGTGGCCCCGTCGCGTCGAAGGCCTCAAGTTCAAGCAGTTGATCCTACCCGGACAGGCCCTGACGCTCGTGCTCGAGCGCGAGGCGGGCTGGGGAAGCTTCCGCTTCCGGATCGAGCAAGGAGCGACGACCTTCTCCCTCGGGCGGATCGTGGTCGAGGACGCTGGGAGCAGGCGACCGTGAACCCCTACCCTCCTCATCCTCCTTACGATCATCGTCCGCTGGGTCCATGCGTCGTGGCGGCGTTAGACTCCTCCGTCGCGAACCTTGGAAGGAGGACGACGCTGGGTTCGGTCTCCGAGTTCCCCGCGGTTGCGGAGATCCTGCCGCACTCGGGCTCGATGCTGCTGCTGAGGCGGGTCATGAGGCACACCGGGGACGTGACCGTCTGTGCCGCGGAGATCGAGGACGACGCCCTGCTTCGGGGTCCCTCGGGCGACGTTCCCGCGTGGATGGGTCTCGAGTACATGGCGCAGTGCATCGCGGCCCACTCGGGTCTGGTCGGCCTCGATGGCGGCGAGCCGCCGCGGGTGGGATTTCTCGTCGGCGGCCGACGCATGACGTTCCACGCAAGCAGCTTCCGACGGGGGCAGAAGCTCACGGTCCAGGCGCGGCGGGTCTGGGGTGGAGCCCAGGGAATGGTGGCGTTCGACTGCAGCATCGCGGACGCCGACACCGGGGCGCTCCTCGCCGAGGGGCGCCTCAGCTGCTTCACGCCCGGCGTCGGCGCCGTGAGGAAGTAGGCGTGATTCGGAGAGTGCTCGTAACGGGCGCGAGCCGCGGGATCGGACGCGCCATCGCCAAGAGGCTCGCTCGCAACGGATTCTCCCTGGCGATCAACTATCGCGAACGCAAGGGCGCTGCGGAGGAGACCCTGGCGCAAGTCCTGGAGGCTGGAGGGACCGCCGAGCTCCTGGCCTTCGACGTGGCGGACCGCGCCGCCTGTGCGGGGGTGCTCGAGGCCGACCTCACCGCCCACGGGCCCTTCTTCGGCGTCGTGTGCAACGCCGGCACGCACGCCGACGCGCCCTTCCCGGCGCTCGCTCCCGAGGCCTGGGATCGCGTCCTGCGTACGAACCTCGATGGCTTCTACAACGTGCTACGCCCGCTCGTCATGCCGATGGTCCGTGCTCACCGAGGCGGGCGCATCGTCACGATCGCATCGGTCTCCGGCGTGCTCGGGAACCGCGGTCAGGTGAACTACAGTGCGTCGAAGGCCGGCTTGATCGGCGCCACGCGTTCGCTCGCGATCGAGCTCGCCAAGCGCAGCATCACCGTGAACAGCGTGGCCCCCGGCCTGATCGAGACCGAGATGATCGAAGGCCTGCCCCGGAACGAGATCGAGAAGCTCATCCCCATGCGCCGGATCGGAAGACCCGAAGAGGTGGCGGCCGTCGTGTCGTTTCTGTTTTCGGACGACGCCGCGTATGTGACGGGACAGGTGATCGGGGTGAACGGAGGCATGGCATGACGCGTCCGGTCGCCATTCCCATGCGGCAGGCGAGGGGTTGGTAAATGAATAGGGTCAGCTCACGGTCAGGTTCCCCTGACGATGGTGCAATACTCTCCCACGATGTTCAGGAGGTTCCTTGCAGAGTGATCGACCACGGAGACCTCGGTGATCCCCCCGTTGGCCTTCGCAGCCCTGACGCTCGCATCCCCGCGGGCGAGCAAGCCGAGAAGGGTCTCCATGCAGGCTTTGCCCTCCTTCTGGCCGGGCTTGTCGTCCCCCTGTGCGAACTCGCCCCATCTGACGCGGCTACCCAGCACGCCCATGACCGGCGTATCGACGATCATGCATCCAGTGGCGCCCATGGTGACACCAATTAAGACTGCGCTCGTAGCCAATTTTCTTGTCATGTACCCTCCCTGCCCGATTGGACGGACGACGACTCGTATACACTCGATGCGTTGCGCGGGTCAAGTCGTGGCTCGAAACCCAATGTTGATTCCGCCTCCGCTGCGCGGCCCCGCCCTGAGGGGGGAGTGGTTGATCACGGTATGCTGTGGGGGGCGCCTCCCCAGCGGCAGACGAGCAGAATCTCATCGACCTTCTCGCAGTCTATCATCCCACGGGTGAAGGCGAGCTTCTTCTGGAAGCGCACACCCAGCGGCATCAACACGCGGTTGTACCACCACATCGCCTTCTCGCGGCGGTGCGTGAGAAACCACATCCCGAGATCGAGCAGGCGCGACGATTGCGGCTGCATCCCGTAGGCGGCACTCCGCTCCACCGAGAAGCGGTGCTCCGCCAGCTTGCCAAGCAATCGCTCCGGGTCGTAGCGGCGCCGGTGACCCACGAAATCGTCGAACGCAGTCCAGCGCGATGGGTGAAGCGGCACGGAGAGGAGAAGCACCGCGCCCCGCGCGGCCACCCGGGA
>CAZTOE010000123.1:0-12618 GCA_964615045.1 uncultured Spirochaetales bacterium | reverse complement strand
CGCACTCGCCAAAATCGAGGAACTAGACTCTCCGTTGGCCCTGCGAAACATGTGGCAACAACTCACCTCGCCGACGAGCCGCCACGCGCTGGGAACTCTCATCGTCATCGGGGCGCTGTTCGGGACACTGGGTGTCCTCGGCTTCAACTACGGGATGGCCGCGACTAGCACCGACGAGTTCTGCGTCTCCTGCCACGAACTCGAACAGAATGCCCTCGCCGAGTTCAGGGGAACCTCACATGACTCGAACGGAACGGGTGTCGCCGCGTCTTGTGGCGATTGCCATTTGCCCAAGGAATTTTTGCCGAAGATCTGGCGAAAAATGCGGGCCACGACCGAGATCTATCACCACTTCAAAGGAACCATCAGCACTCCGGCGAAGTACGACGAACACCGGATGTGGATGGCGACCAAGACCTGGAACTACATGAGGGCGGTTGATTCGCGCGAGTGCCGAAACTGTCACAGTCAAACGCGTTGGAACCTCGCGATCCAGAGCGCCAAAGCCCGGCAGTATCACTCCGGAGCCCTCGCGAAGGGAAAGACCTGCATCGACTGCCACAAGGGGCTCGCACACAGGCTGCCCCGAGAAGTCGGCGAGGACACCGAGCTCCAAGGCAGGCCCTGATGATCCGGTTTGCCGTGTACGTTCTCGCGGCCATCGCGATCTCGCAAGCGACCGCCCTTGGCGTGGCTACCGCGCAGGAGTCCTCCAAAATGGGCGCGCCGGCGTGTATCGACTGCCACGATACGCCCGAGGTGTTGGGGATCTTGAACACCGCCCACGCCAATTCTGCAGATCCCCGTACGCCAGCGGCGCAACGCGAGTGTCAGAGCTGTCACGGCCCGAGCGCCGCGCATATGGAATTTCCGATGCAGGTGGCGAACGTGCACTTCGGTAGACACTCGTCGACCAAGGCGGCGGATCAGAACCAGATGTGCATCGCTTGTCACGGGACGCGGGAGCAAGAGGAAGCGTGGAACGCGAGCGCCCACGGCTACGAAGACGTGGTGTGCAGCGTCTGTCACAGCGTGCACGATCCCGACCGGATCGTGCCCACCAACGCGACGCTCAATCGCGTCTGTGCGGAGTGCCACAACGACCTGATCGAGGCGGCCGGCGCGTCCGAATTCAGTCACGCCGTGGGCCGGCAGCTCGGCGGCCGTGGCGAGCTCACGTGCGCAGGATGCCACAACCCCCACGGTCCTTTGGAATCGGGTCGCTGCCTCGATTGCCACGCCCAGACACCCGAAGTACTCGCCAAACAGACGCCCAAAGCCCGCCGCTACCACGAGACGGCCGCGGAGCGCGGCACCGAGTGTATGCGTTGCCACAAGGGGCTCGCTCACCCCATCAAGCCGCTCGTTCTCGAGAACGGTGTCCGGGTCATGCAGCGCCTCACGATCGATTGAGCGCGACCCGCGCACCTGCTCGTGTCGACTAGGGCGAAAGCAAGTCGCTCGTCAAGGTGAACGCGACCGTCACGGTGTGCTGGCGGTACGATTGATCAAAGGGCGCGACCGCGCTCGCGACGCTCTCCGTCACCGGTGACTGGTCGTCGAAGATTCGCAGCCGATAGCCCGCCGAGACCCGCAGGCCGGTCCGGAGCTCATGCCCAATCTCGAGCTCGATCGCGTGGATGTCGAAATCGATGCGGGAACTGTCCCGGATCTCCTCGAGTGGGATCGTCGACGCGTCCCGATAGCGGGCCTTGGCCGAGGTAAAGGTGTAGTTGAGCTGGGCATCGGTCTGCGGGTTGAAGCGATAGCGGCTGCCCACGATCAGATTCATCTGCGCGTTGCGGAGACGATTGCGTCCATCTCTCGCAAAGATCAGCCCCTGGTTCTGGAAGTAGCGCTGGAAGTTCGAGAGATCGAGGCTGCTGTCCTGTTCCTCCTGCCCGTAAAAGAACGAGGCGAAGAGTTGTAGTGCTTTCAGGGGCGATTGGCTCGCCGTGATTCCCCACCCAACGTTCCAGCGATCGTAGGAGCGCTTCACGCGCGGGCCGGCCGGGGTGGAGCTGTGCGCCGAAATCATCCGGAAGTCCCGGTTCTCCCCGCTGCTTCCTCGGACATAGCCCGAGAGGACCAGCGGACGCTTCCATCCGAATCCATGGGAAGCGCGGAGCTCCCCGTAGAGATTGTCGTCGAGCTCGACCGCGTACCCCGTATCGGGCGCCTTCCGGTAGCCGAGCTCGGCGTTGACACTGAGTCCGCGCCAGGGGCGAAGGGAGGTTCGTCCGTAGACCGTGATGACCTCGGTGTCGCGGTGGAGTAGCGCGTTCTCCGGGAAGATGCGCAACGCCCCACGCGCAAAGTCGAGGTCTCGCTGGACGTCCTCGTAGCGAACGCCGAGCGCCGCCCGGTTGCCGCGGGCCATCCGCAGCTCGAGCTCGGCGCCCGCGACAAAGCGCTCCCAGTGTTTGACGAAGGGAACGATTTGGTTCTCCGGATTGAAGAGCGCCGTGTTTTGCGACGTGTCGTTCTCACGCCGATCGTATTTGACGAAACCGTTGAACGAAAGATCGGTAGAAATGCGAGCACCGAGCGAGGTATTCGCGGAGTAGTAGCGGACCTGCACATCGTTGAGCCCCGCGCTTCTCTGGTCGGGCGCCCTACCGTCGGCCTGCGTGAGCTGGCTGACCTGAAAGCCCCCCTCGAGAGCGACGCGCTCTCCGAGATTGCCCTTGAAGCGCGCCGTTCCGGTGTAGCGGTCGCTGCTCGGGATGAACCCGATCGCCCGGCTACCGAGGGGCGGCGCGAAGCCGAGATCGGCCTCGGTGATTGTGTCCGAGTCGAAGCGAAAGCCTTCGTAGTCGAAATCGAGCGCGAGGGTGAGCCAGCCACCCGGCGCCACCAGGACACCACCCCCCACCTCCGCGAGCTCCCGAGCCGTCTTCTGGGGGAGTCCGAACCAGGTATTCGAGGGAGGGATGTGGACGCGGCGTTGCGCCTTTCCATCCCGTGCTTGATAACCCCCGCGCACGGAGAGCTCCGGGGCGAGAAACTCGCTCCACGCTCCCTCGGCAAGACCGAGCTCTCGGGGACGTACGCGGATCTCGCCCAGAAACCCGGTGCGATCGCGATAGAAGCGATTGTTCTCGCTTGTGAGATCGTTGAAGCGCAGGCCCGCGCCCGCTGTGTTGGGGAAGAGCCGAATTTGTTCGGTGCGCATCCGCTGATAGCGCAGGTCGAGGTCGACGCCCTCGAGACGGGTGAGAGCGACGAGTCGCTGGTTGAAAAATGGATCGTCGATCTGCGATCCCGACGCGCCGAGGTTCGAGGTCGGACTCGCCAATCGCACCTGGAGCCGCGGTGTGTCGTTGTCCCCTAGGACGTCGAGCGCCCCGTCCCGGATACCGATTTCGAACGGGACTTCACTGCCCTTGTTGGGTGTGAACTCGTACTGGTCGAAGAACCCGCCGAGGTGGTCGTCCGCTTCGGGCGATTGGATGACACTCCACTGCAACAGCGGCGTCAGTGACCAGAGAATCGTCTCGGAGCCCGCCGCTGCACCGATCGTGGTTTCCGATTGCGCGCCGGCCGCGACAACACTCGTCAGAAAAAACACCAGACATGTGTCAGCAAGCCGACGCATGACTCGCCTTCAGCGCCTCAGGATGGGATCGGTGTAGGAGCCGTGGATAGCGTTGTGGCAGTCGGTGCAGCGGGTCGTAAACGCCCACGGGTCGTGCACGGCGCCCGAGATCGGGATGGTGTGACAGGAGATACAGCCCGCCGGTTGGGGAACCCCGAGCAGGAAATCAGCGGTCGCACCGTGGGGGGTGTGGCAGTACCCGCAATCCTCTCCCACCGGGGCGTGCTCATAGATCCAGGGGCCCGCGACCTCTTGGTGACACGTCGTGCAAACGCGCGTGTCCGGTCCGAGCGACGTGGCCCGATCCTCGTGTGCGCCGTGGCAATCGGTGCACTCGAGCATTCCCTCGCGCACGGGGTGGTGGGAGGGGAGGTTCAACTGGGCGACCACTCCGGGATGGCAGCTCGCGCACACGCGCGTCGTGCCGCTCGCGAAGGGGAGCATGCCGGCCTCGAGCTTCCCGACCCGCCGAACGTGCCAAAGCTCCCGGTTGTGCGTGTTGTGACAGTCGCTGCAGAGCACGCCCGCTCGGGCGTGCCGCGAGGTCGGCCAACCGAGGAGCGTCTTGCTTCCGATCTGGTGACAAGCCTCGCAGCGCTTGTTGCCCGGCTGCGCAATGTCGCGAGCGCGGGCCGTGTAGGCGTGCCGCTCCCCGGGCCCGTGGCATGTTTCGCAGTCCGCGTGGTAATCGCTCGTCACAAAGTGTCCCTCGTACGACGCGTGGCAGTCGGCGCACGCCGCGGCACCGATGGCGGCGCCGGCGTTCTGCACGGGCTCGGTCCGCCGGTATCCCGTTGCCTCGGGCAGGGTCCAACCGCTTCCGCAGGCGATGGTCGCGCCGAGCGGGACAATCGCCACGATCAGGCGGAGTGTCTGAATCGACACAGCGACCCGAGGACGGCCATCGCCGCCAGCGCCAGCGCTCCGCGCCCAGCCTCCGGCGCGTTGATCGCGATATCTTCATCGAGCGCCATGAAGGAGCCGCCGTTCAGCACCATATGCTGCCGAGCGCGCGCTCCGTCGTGGCAAGAAGAACACGTCGCGGTGATTCGGGAAATATTGAGGTCGTCGAAGGGATCGGTGACATCCATCCCAATGTCGATCGTCGAGGAGAGGGTGGCCGAGGCGTCTTCCGTGCTGTAGGTGCCGGCGAGATGGCAGGTCAAGCAGTTCGCGTTGTTCCCCACAAAGCCCACGTCGGAAAAATCGCTGGCGCCGCCAGCGCCGTAGAGGACCAGTCCGTTCTCGAGAGCCCTGCCCGCGTGGATCCCGTGAATCATCCGCTTGAGGTCGATCGATTCCTCGCGCTTGCCGTCCGGGGTGGTCGCGGGGTCTGCGGGGCGTTGGGCGATGTCGGTGGCATCGGCATTGTGACAGGTGGCGCATGCGACGATCTCGCTAGTGCGGTTGTTGCCGTGGAAGGCGAGCCCGGCCCCGGCGACGTCGTGGCAAGCGTTGCATTTGGCGACGTCGACCACCGCGCGGCGCGGCGAGGCCGGAAGGCGGCGCTCGACGCTCACATCAGCGACCGCGGTTTGCACCGGAAGCGCAACATAGGTTCCGTCGCCACGGACATCGGCAACCGGGCGCCCCTCGAGTGTTACCGTGACCACGCCGAAGGCTCCCGAAGGTCTCGCGAGAACGGCGCGGTAGTCCCCATCGCCCAGGTCGCCGACCGCGCCGCCCACGTCGAGGGCGTCGATGCGGATCGGTTGCGCAGGGGCGGGGGAGCTCTCGCTACCTTCGTTGGTGTACTCGCTGCTGCTCCACGCCACGGTGAGCCGGAGGGCGGCGCTCCCGTTGTTCCACGCCGGATCCGACTGGAGCGTCATCTTTGCGCCGTCTCTGGCAACCGAGTAGTCAATTGTGAGAGAATCGCCGTCGGCGTCGTACACCGCGCGATCGACGAAAAAGCCGTTGGTGGCGCCGCGGTAGCGGCCGGCTTCGGCGGCGCGAGCGACCCCCTGATGCACCGTCGAGACCGGCAGCTGGCTGGCGGTCCAGGGTCCCGAGGCCGGATGGCAATTGGCGCAAAAGCGGTTGGTCGTCTGGACGCCACCCGCCCCGTGGCCTTCCCCGGTATCGAAATTCACATCGTCGTGGCACGAGCCACAGGCCGCGCGGTAGGGGACCGTGGCCCAGTTGTTCTCGTCGGCGCCACCCCCCGTGTGGCACGAGGTACAGTTGTCCGAGTCGCGCGTGAAGTTCACATGAGACCAGCGCCGGAATCCCTGGGTCAAGCCTGCACCGTAGTGGATTTTGTGGATCAAGGACGTCATGTCCGTCTCCCCGATTCCGGGGTTGTGGCACGCGACGCAGTACTCGACCTCGGTTCGACCGCCACCGTGGAACGAGAGCTTGGCGTCGCTGGTGACGCCGTGGCAGCCGTTGCAGGTCGCCGTCGGAATGATGTCGCGCGTCGAGCTTGGGCTGCCGGGACAAATACTGGGCGCGGCCAGGCTGGCGTCGAAGTCGCACCATCCGTTGCCGGTGGGCAGGTCGCTTGCCGAGATTTGGATGACACCCCGGAGCGTATCGCCGGGCGCGACCGGGACGGTCGTGGGGTCAAAGGCCGAA
This sequence comes from uncultured Spirochaetales bacterium, assembly GCA_964615045.1. Lineage (GTDB taxonomy): Bacteria > Myxococcota_A > UBA9160 > UBA9160 > PR03 > JANQRO01. The sequence continues at coordinate 6,443 of CAZTOE010000123.1, read as the reverse complement.
GTGTAGCGGTATGCGCCCTCGCCGAGGGTCTCGAAGAGGCCGCCCGACGACGTGAAGCGCTCGGCGGAGACCAAGGTCTGCCACTCCGTCGGGTCTCCGGAGACGGCGCCCGGAACCAGCTTCGCGATCGTGAGTCGACCGTCCGCGGCAAACAGGTTGGTGACCGCGGTACCACTCTCGTCGTTCACCGCGAAAGTCACGACGGCGCTTGCACCAGTGATGTCCACCGCTTCGAGGATCACCTCGAGCTGGCGATAGCCCGACCGCGTCTGCGGACCCGCCGGATTGAGGTCGGCGTAGTGGGCATCGCGAACATCATTGATGTTCCCGACAGGCAGCGCGGTCCCTGCCGCGTGACAGCCGATACAGCCTTCGACCGAAGTGCCGTTGTCGATTTGCGCCGCGTGGCTCGGGATAGCGGATACGAGAATCCAAAAAACAAGACTCGGCACGAGGCTCGGCCCGTGGCGGCGGACCGCAGAGCAGCTGTTGGCCATCATTGTGTTCCGCCACCGCATGGCTTGGGCGCACGGGCGGTCATCCTACTTCGGAAGTTGACGGGGCGCCACGCCCTCGACTCCGCACGCGGGCCGGGCGCCAGGGCCATTCCGCATCCCTCCGCCAACGGTCGAGCGTCAGCTACGATCACAAAGTTTGCGAAGAGATCATCCGCCGCGCCGAGCGGGACGGAGCGGATCTCGGCGTCCGCAATGCTGCCTTGAGAAGCCTTCCATGGAAGTGAATTGGCTCAAAGTCGGAATGGGTCTGTTCGGCGGCCTCGCGTTGTTTCTTGGCGGGCTCGAGCAGCTTCCCAGGGTCTCAAGCAGGCGGCGGGTCCGACGCTCAAGACGGTCCTGGCGCGTCTCACAGTAAATCGCTTTGCGGGAGCACTCACCGGCGCTGTCGTCACGGGAATTTTGAACTCGTCTTCGGTCACCACTGTGCTGGTGGTCGGCTTCGTGACTGCGGGGGTGATGACCCTGTCCCAGTCGGTGGGCGTAATCATGGGAGCCAACGTCGGGAGCACGGTGACGGCCCAGGTCCTCGCATTCAATCTATCCGCCTATGCACTGGCCCCGATCGCAATCGGTTTCTTCACGATGTTTCTCGGCAAGCGGGAGCGCGTGCGTCAGTACGGCATGATGCTCATGGGGCTTGGGCTCGTGTTTTTCGGCATGGGGATCATGAGTGACGGCATGGAGCCCCTGCGCAGCTACCCGCCCTTCATCAAGGTGCTCGCCACCATGGAGAGACCCGCCCTTGGCATACTCGCCGGGGCACTCTTCACCGCGCTGGTACAGTCGTCGGCAGCGACGATGGGCATCGCCATCGCGCTCGCGAGCGAAGGACTGCTGAGCCTGTCGGGCGGGCTCGCCCTCGCACTGGGTGCGAACATCGGCACCTGCGCCACGGCGTTGCTGGCAGCGATCGGAAAACCCACCATGGCCGTCCGGGCGGCCGTCGTACATCTGATCTTCAACGTTGTCGGCACGCTCCTGTGGCTTCCCCTGCTGTCGCTCCTCGCCGATTGGGCCGTCCGCATCTCGCCCGCCGCGCCGGAGCTCTCTGGTGTCGCCCGTGCAGCGGCCGACGTGCCGCGCCAGCTGGCGAACGCCAACACCCTGTTCAACGGAAAAACCGGCCGGGCGCGAAGCCCTGGAGATCGACGATCGCGTCCGTAGACTGCTGGAGCGCCAGGCGATGCGGCTACGGCCCGACGACCCCGACTACCTGGTGCTCGCGCGACTGCAGATGTCCATCGTCGACAAGCTGGGGCGGGTCTACCAGCTCGGGTCGCGCGCCGCGTAAGCCGTCCTTGCCACCAAGGTCGAGGTTGCGTCGTGAGAACGAGGGAGCTGCTGACGGGCGCCCTGCGTCCGCAGGAGCCAAGTCATTCAGCGATCGCCGAAGATCGGGTGCTGGACAAGGTCTCGATCTCGGGAACAGCGTTCAGCTCGATCTGGGCACGCCGACCGGAATCATGCCTTTTCGAGCGCGGCCCGGAGGGTCTCCTCGCTGTCCTTGGTCAAGCGGCGCGCTCCTCGGTGGCCCAACCCAGCAGCGCGGTTCCCACGGTGATGACCAGCAGGAAAACGAGCGGCAGAAAATTGGACCAGTAGAGGATTATCTCTTCGTGTTCCGGCCACATCAGGGGCGTCAGTCCGAAGATGAAGAACACGCCCCGGGCCGATGCGGTTCGGCATCGCACCCGCCGTACGGAGGCGAAGCGCGACGTGGACTTCCGACTACACGATGTTCACAGTCGAGCACTGAGCCCGGCACCCGGCCTCGACCGCCGTTTTCCTCACGCGGCGGTGGAGGTTGCTGGGGGCGGCGTCGAGGACGCGGCGCCGGTCACGCCCCACAATGCGAAGCCGCCGAACACCATGTCGATTCCCACCAGCGTCCCGAGAGCCCAGGCGGCCGTGGACGGCAGCCCGAGCCAGAGCAGCAGGCCCAGCGCGAGACCCAGCACGCCGCTCAGCAGGAAGCCTCCCCACCCCCGCTCGGGCCGGAGGCGAAACGCGAGCACCATCCTCACCACGCCGCCGGCCAGGAGATAGGCGGCCAGCACGAGCGTAAGCGTGAACAGACCCCCCAGTGGAAAGGCCAGCAGAATCAGGCCCGCGACGACGTAAAGGATCCCGAGGACGAGGGCGAGTACGCGTCCGCCCCAGCCGTGGAGTCGGAACACCTGGGCGGTCTGCGCCACGCCGCCCACCAGGAGCAGGACGCCCACGAGCAGCTCGATGGCGATCGAGGCCGCCAGCGGCATGACGATGGCCAGGACGCCGAACACGATCCACGCGATCGCTAGCGCCCGGAGCCAGCCCCGGTGCTCCGCCGGTCTAAATGACACGCTGCTCTCGGTCATCGCGGCGCCTCCTTCCCTACATCTTCGACTTCATCTTGTGGAACTCGCTCTTGACCTTGTCCAAGAGCGATGCCTTGCGGTCGGCCATGCAGGCCGACACCACCTCGGCCACCGGACGGCCGAAGGCGTCGATGCCCACATCGATCTCCTCGGCGCCGACTTCCTTCTTGGACGCGCCGACGGCAGCGCCCTCAATCCAGTAGACGATGTTGTCCTGCTGTTCCGGATCCATGGCCACAAACTGGTCGCAAGTGATGTTCTTGAGCTTATCGGCGCCGGCCGGTGTAGCGGTCCACACCAGGCCGAGCGCGGCACACTGGGAGAGCAGAAGCGAGACTCTCGAGGACACTTTCGAATCCTTTCGTTTCGGATGGCTGCCAACGGGCACGCCGTCGTAGGAGACAACGCCGGGCGCGCCCCGTCAAGCGTACTCGGACGGTTTTTTGGGGGGGAAACCCACACCACCCCCGGTGGCGTTGTTCTGGCGGTACTTCCACGCACGGACCTCGGCGTGCGAAGCGCGGTGAGGGAGCTTGTCGAACTTCTCGTGGTCGCGCTGGTTCCAGAGCTCCTGATGGTTCGCCGCGGACCGCAGCAAGCGACCGCTGTCAGCTCCCTTTAGAGCTTGTCGACCGATCGGCGTCTCCCTCCGCGCCGTGCGAACGCGATCGCGACCGGCGAGTAATTTCACAGGAGAGATAAGCGCTGGGTCACCCAGAACGCGCCCAGGGAGCCCACCACGTAGGCCGGCAGCAGCTCGACCGGTCGGGGCCAGCTCACGCCGAGCACGCGGACGCCGCGCTCCAGGAGCAGCACCACTGACACGAAGGCCAGCTGGCCAAGCTCGACGCCGACGTTGAACGACACGAGCGCCAACGGGACGTCCGATGGCGGCAGGCCCGCCGCCGACATCGCGCTCGCGAAACCGAAACCGTGGAGCAGCCCGAACGCGAAGGCCACGACCCACGGATGGCGGATGCTGAAGCTCGTCCCACCCTCGCGGGCGCGAAGGATCTCGGGACCCAGGAACAGGATGGAGAGCGCGATCGCCGCCTCGATGGGCGGCGCGGAAGGCTGGACATAGCCCAGTGTCGCCGCCGCGAGGGTGATGCTGTGGGCGACGGTGAAGGCCGTGATCGTCTCCACCAGCGCCCACGTGGTGCGCACGATCAGGAGCAGGCCGAACACGAAGAGCAGGTGGTCTGGCCCCGACAGGATGTGCCCGATCCCTTGGCTGAGAAAGCCCAGGGCGGTGGCCCAGGTGCCGCGCGCCGCCTCGATCTCGACCCACGGCTGCGAGGGCCTGGCGATCGCCATCCACTTCCGTCCGTTGAGTAGTTCGACGCGGACCACAGCGTCGGTGATCGTCAGTTGCAGCCCGGCGAAGTCGATGCGCTTACCGGCCATCCCCTGCGGGCCGGCCTCGATCCAGCGGCGTTCCACCCGGGAATCGCTCAGCTCCTGGACGACCGGCTCCCGCAGGTCGCGCACTCCTTCCGGGAGACGCAGTGCGACGGGTAGACGCATCCCGGCCAGCACCGGGGTTCGCCACAGCAGGGTGTAGCGGCCCGGCGCCGTTTCCTGGATCTCCAGATAGGCCGGACGCGCCTCGTGGGCCCGGGCCGCCGGAACGGCACCGAGCCAGACCAAGAACAGGGCAACAAGCAGTCTGCGCACCGGGGTTGCGAAACGGCTCACAGCGGCGCCCCGCCGTCCCGCGCACGTGCATCCGGGGAACGGACGGTCTCGGACGCGGAAGGCGTTGCGCCGTCGGGCGGCACCGGCAGAAGCACCGTGTACTTGCTGCGCATCTCCGCGTAGGCCTTCTGCCAGGCGTTCGCCTTCTGCTCTCCGAGCCAGGCGGTCCTCACGTCAAGCTCGGCTTCCTCGAAGGTGGGAATGCGGCCCGGGATCGAGGTATCGACGAAGATCAGATGCCAGCCGAAGCCGGACTTTACCGGTCCCTGCCACGCGCCGGGCGCTAGCTTCTGGATCGCCTGAGCGAACTCGGGCCCAAACTCCCTCGCGATCTCCCCCGGCGTCGAGTCGGCGTAGTAGTCCTGGAACATGAAGGGGTCGGCGAGCGACGCCGCCAGATCCGAGTCCTGTGGCTCGCCGGCCAACCTCGCCAGGGCGGTCGTGGCGTCGTCCCGAGCCTTCCCGCCGCGTCGGTCGGCCGAGAAGTAGAGGTGCCGGAAACTGATCCGGGGCGGCAGCGCGAACTGGTCGCCGTGATCCTCGAACCAGGCGCGAAGCTCCTCGTTGGTGGGCTCCCTTGCGGCGGCCACGTCGTCGGCGAGGAACTTCATCTTCTGCGCCATGCGGCGCTTGACGATCGTGTCCTCCTTGTCGAGGCCGAGCGCCAGAGCCTCGCGGTAGAGGATGTCTTCCCGGATCCTGTTTTCGACCAGGGCGGCGAACTCCTCGGGGGTCGGCGGACGTCGCCACTGGGACTCGAACAGCATTTCCAGCTGTGCGAGATCGTCGAGGGTCAGTCGAACCTCTCGCGGCGACACCGCACGTTCATGCCCTTGCTGGAAGTAGGCGTACCCCGTGAAGAGCGCGACTCCAAGCAGCAGGAAGTGGAGCAACGGCTCGCTCAAAAGTCGCTTCATGGGAGGAGGATAGGAGTCTCAACCGGTGCCGGACGGTCGTCGGCGCACGGCGGCCAGCCGGTACTCACTCCGTGACGTGCAGGTAGGTGGACTGATCCTTCTCTTGGTACTCGCCCTTGCCGAGCTTCACCAGGTTCGCCGGGCCCTTGAGCAGGATTTCGTAGTTGGCGTAGCCGAACTCGTTTCCGCGCGCGCCGTAGTACCGGTCGCCAGACTTGTAGACGGCCATCGTCATCGGCGTAGCGGACAGCTGCGTGGTGAGCTTGCCCTCCGCGATTGTGTACGGCGTCGCAGTCGTCTCGTAGGTCGCGCGTGCAAGATCACCGAAGAGGCTCGGCAGCTCCGCGCTCCGACCCACGTGCAGCAGTACCGCGCTTCCTGACTCGTCGTAGCGGATCTTGAACGACTCACCGGTAACGTTGTTGCGCACCCAGATCGACTTACCAACGATCAGCTTCTTCAGCTCGCCATCGCTGAGGGGCTTCGTGCCCTTGGCGGTGAGGGTCGCCACGGTGAGGCCGGGCGCCCCCGCCTTCCGAGCCTCGGCCGTCGGTGCGTACCAGATGGGCGAACTCCAGGCCCGATCGCGATCGGTGGTCGGCACCACGTCGGGCGGCGCCATGCCGAGCTGCCTGGCCTGGATGGTGCTCCAACGGGGCGTCTCGATCTCGAGCGCGCGGGCGTAGTAGAAGGCGTGCAGGCTCGGATCGAAATCCGGGTCCGTCCAGAGCGTCTTCAGCTCCGTCGCGCCCACACTGTTCTCGTAGCTCCCCTTGTCGATGTCGACCGTGCTCTCGAGCGGCGAGACCTTTCCCGTCCACTGGTCGGCCTTGCGGTCTCCCGACCAGACCACGTCGTAGACCTTCTCGAAGCTCTGGCCGTGCTTCGTCCAGCCCTTGACGATCTGGATGCGGTCGAGGTTGCCCGAGGTCGGATCCTTCACCGCCCACACC
>CAZTOE010000122.1:0-12668 GCA_964615045.1 uncultured Spirochaetales bacterium | reverse complement strand
GGATTGGAAGCCCAGGAGGTTCAGTCTCCCGAACACCAGGAAGAGATCCGGCAGCGCGAACGAGTGGCGTCCCGCGGTCACCTGGCGTTCGGCCATTGCTTCGAGCAGCGCCGATTGGACCTTTGCCGGCGCCCGATTGATCTCGTCGGCGAGGATCAGGTTGCGGAAGATCGGACCGCGCTCGAAACGGAAGCTGCCAGTCTCCGGCTGGAACACCTCGGTGCCAGTGAGGTCGGCGGGAAGCAGGTCCGGCGTGAACTGGATGCGATGGTCCTCTCCCTCGATAGCCGCGGCTAACGTCTTGATCGCGGTGGTCTTGGCTAGGCCCGGTGCGCCCTCCACGAGCAGGTGGCCATCCGCCAGCAGGCAGACCATGAGATTTTCGATCAACGCCGACTGGCCGAGGATTCGGCTCTCCATATAGCAGCGGAGCCGGTCGAACCCCGCGCGGGCTTCGGAGACTCCAGCGTGGCGCGTTTCGTGTCGTAGAGGAGAGATCTTCTGCGAGGCTTCCATCGCGCGTTCCTTTGCTTGTGGGCGCGGTTCGTGGCAGGAGGAGTAGGACGGTGGCGTGGAGCCAGGATTTCGGCTGCATGAAATCGCGTTCATGTTCGACACCCCGAATCCAGCCCGCGCCAGGTTTGCCGCACGGGAGCCGGTAGCGGAGCGCTGCAGTGCGCTGGTAATGGGATTCGAGGGGCACCTAGAGGTTGTCCGGCACCCGATGCGGATGGATGTTGTGGAGCTCGCTCAGTTCTCTATCACGGGGAAGGGAGTTCCTGAGCGCCGGCTGTGCGATCGGCGATCAGCAGCGCGCGTTCCTGGGGGAGTCGGCCCGCCGGAGTCGACGGATCTGCCCGCAGCAGCGCCCGTAGGGCCCATCGCTTGTCGATTCCGCAGACGACCCAAAGCAGGTGGCGCGCGGCCTCAAGGACGGGAGCCGTCAGGGTGATCCTCGGCCAGCCCCCATGGGCGGGCACAGCGGCGGCGTCCCGCCCGCGATCCAAGGCGGTTCTATCTTCCGGAAACAGCGACGCCGTGTGTCCATCCGCGCCGAGGCCCAGATGGATGAGATCGAGTCGAGGAGGGGAGCCGGCGACGGCGCGCAGCGTCGCCTGATACGAGCGACACGCCTCCTCCGGATCCGTTAACTCCACCGGCATCCAGTGGGCTTGCTGCGGTGGAAGCGGGACTCGTTCCGTCAGCAGATGACGGAGCGAGCGCGCATTCCTCGCCGCGTCGTCGCTCGCGACCCTCCTCTCGTCGGTCTGGAACAGGTGCACCTTTAACCAGGGGACCGACTGGTCCGCCAGCAGCGCGAGCATCCGGGCCGGCGTGCGGCCACCGCTCAACGCCAGCGTGGCGAGACCCCGAGCGGCGACCACCTCGCGGAGGGTACTGGCGATGAAAACCGCCGCTTCCTGCGCGACGGCCTCGGCATCTTCGAGTATTCGGACATCCATCCGCTCTTCCTCCAGGCTCGCACGGGTCTGAGGGGCTCTGCATAGTGCGCCAGCGCTGCGAGGCGTTGTTCACCCAGATGGACGCCGCGCGAGGCGAAGCGGCGAGAAGTCGAAGATCACCTCACCTCCATGTGGAACGAGGGAACGGGGAAACGAGGGGATGCGCGAGTTCCTGGCGGGTGGGGGGGAAACTGCGCCCTCAGGATACCGCCACCATCGAGCCCGGCCCCGCCTATCTTGTGTCGTTCGATCCAAAGGAGGAATCGATGGGCAGCACACTCGATCGCGAGGAGAACGAGGAGCTCGAGTCACCGACGGATTTCGGGCGGCGGATCGCTGAGGAGTCTGCCGAGATCGCGCGCGACCCGGTCCGCTTCCTCGGAACCGCGCACCGGCCTCGGCGTCGGGGCCCGACGCCGGGTTCCGTGCCGGGCGCGATGGTGGTACCCGGGGATTCACCGAAGCCCACGATCCACGTCATGGCCTATGGCGAGGAAGGGCTGGTTGAGCACGACGTCGAGCGTGTCGATGAGCTTCGAGACCTGGTTCAGATGGAAGGCAGCACTGCCTGGATCGACGTCGAGGGGTTTGGGGACCAGGCCGTCCTCACCGAGATCGGCGAAGTGCTCGGGATCCATCCGCTGGCGATGGCCGACGTGGTCCACGTTCCGCAGCGGCCCAAGGCCGAGCTCCACGATGAGCGGCTCCTGATCATCCTCCAGATGGCGCGTCTCACCGAGGCCGGCGACATCATCGTCGAGCAGGTGACCCTCGTTCTGGGTCCGGGTTGGGTTGTGAGCTTCCAGGAGCGGCCGGGTGACGTTTTCGATCCCGTGCGCGAGCGGATTCGATTGACGACGACGCGGATTCGCCGCATGGCGGCGGACTACCTGGTCTACGCGCTGCTCGACGCGGTGATCGATGGCTACTTCCCCGTGATCGAGGTCCTCGGCGGGATCATCGATGCGCTCGAAGAAGAGATCGTCGAGCACGCGAGCCGCGGGACCCTGACGAGGATCCATGCGACCCGCCGCACGCTCACGACGCTCCATCGGATCCAGTGGCGCCAGCGCGACGCGATCGCGGCGATCCTTCGCGACGAGGAGCTGCCGATCGCGGAGGCGGTGAAACCGTACCTTCGCGACGCGCACGACCACGCCTTCCAGACCCTCGATGCGATCGAGACGTTTCGGGACATGGTGGTGGGGCTCATGGACCTCTACCTCTCGAGCACCAGCCACCGGCTGAACGAGGTGATGAAGACGCTCACAATCGTGGCGACGATCTTCATCCCGCTCACTTTTGTGGCGGGCGTCTACGGGATGAACTTTGACTACATGCCGGAGCTGCGCTGGCGTTGGGCCTATCCCGTATGCTGGGGTCTGATGATCGCGTTGGGCGGTGGCCTCCTGTTCTGGTTCCGCCGGCGGGGATGGCTCGGTGAGGCAGGCGACCGATGACCGGTTCCGGTCAGGGGGTCGAGTTCCCCAGCGCTCCAACGGTTTCGAGTAGAATGATCGCGTTGAAACCCCGCCCGATCGGACTCGGCCTCCCGGGCCGGCGGATAGCGACGATAGGAGATGAGCGATGCATTTTGGCGCCATCTGTGGGAACACCGATTTTTCGATTCAGCCCGTGCCGTTCGCGCGGGCACTGGAGGAGCGCGGCTTCGAGTCCGCGTGGTTCCCGGAGCACACGCACATTCCCGCCTCGCGCGTGAGCGCCTATCCCTTTGGAGGCGAGCTTCCCAATGTCTACTGGCACATGATGGATCCATTCGCGTCGGCCGCCGCTGCGGCCACGGCGACCGAGCGACTCCGCGTGGGCACGGGCATTTGCCTGATCATCGAGCATGATCCGATCTACCTCGCGAAGCAGGTCACGACCCTCGACCGGCTCTCGCAGGGTCGCTTCTTGTTCGGTATTGGCGGTGGCTGGAACGCCGAGGAGATGGCCAACCACGGCACGCCGTTCGACCGGCGCTTCGATGTGCTCCGGGAGCGCGTCCTCGCGATGAAGCAGATCTGGACCCAAGAGGAGGCATCCTACGCCGGTGAGTTTGTGAACTTTGAGCGCATCTGGTCCGATCCGAAGCCTCTTCAGAAGCCGCACCCCCCAATCTTGTTGGGGGGAATTCGCGGCGCCGGTCTGAAACACGTTATCGAGTTCTGCGACGGTTGGATCTCGATTGACATCGATGCGGGCAAGAGCCTCACGAAGTCGGTCGCCGCTCTCGAGAAACGCGCGCGCAGCGCGGGGCGCGATCCGTCCAGTATCGAAAAAACCGTGTTCTTGCCGGCGAAACCCGATGCGGACCGCTTTGCCCACTACCAGGAATTGGGTTTCGAGCGCGTGGTCTTGTTTGTGCCGGACCACGGTGAGGATCCGGTCTTGCGCCGCCTCGATGCGATTGCCGCGCTGATGCCGAAATTCAGCTAGCGCCGAGCGAAGCTCGCGTCGGAGGGCGCGATCCCGCGCGGCCATTACGGGTTCCGCTGGGGCGCGGGCTGCGCGTGGGTCGGGGTCGCCAGGAAACTGCCGAGCAGCAGCTGGGTCATGCGCGTGCCGTACTGAGCGGGCGTCCATCCCATCTCGCGGGTGAGCTCGCGCCACGTGCCGGGCATCGTCACGGCGAAGAAGAGATCCCCCGCGGCTTCGACGGTCCACCCGTCTGCGAGCTGGCCCTCATCCGCAATGCGCTGAAGGATCGCGAGCCACTGGGTCGCCTGTTGGGGCGGCTACAACCCCCCTCGCTTGCGAAGGTCGATCGCGTGGCCGCGATGGTGCGGGAGGACCTCTCCGGGGTGCCGGAGCTGCGCGAGTTGCTGCTGGCCAGCGAGCAACTCCCGAGCTTCGAGCCCACCTTTATTGCCATGCTTCACGCCGCGCTCCGCCTGCGCGGCCCCCGTCCCGAGGTCGCCCTTACGGCAGAGCAGCTTTCGAGCCTCACACAGCCCACACAATTGATTTGGGGCGAGGAAGATCCGTTCGGACCCCCCGCCGCGGGCGAGCGCGCCGTGAAGACCCTGCCGACGGCCGAATTTCACCGGGTTTCCGGGGGCCACGCTCCCTGGGTGAACCACGCGCGGTCGATCGCGCGATTCGCGGTGCCTTTCCTGCGTCGGCACCGCGTCGAGCTCCCGCGATCCGCCTAGGCGGCCGCGCTCATCAGGCCAAGGGGTTTCAGGCTTCGATCACCGCTTCGAGCTCCGCGATCAGCGCCAAGGCTGCCGGCGGGAGGGTCCGGTCCTCCAGCGTCGCGATCAGCATCGGGATGTCCAGCAACTCCTGCTGATGGGGCGTCAAGCGGATCTGCCCAAATACGCCGCGCTCGATTTCGGCGCGCACGGCCCCATACGGGACGAAACCGATCGCGTCGGTTTGCGCCACCACCGAGCGGACGACCCCGAACTCGTTCACGATCACGGCGGCGTTCCTCAATCTCGCGTGGGCTCCGGCACCGAGATCGAGCTCCTCGCCAATGCGGTTCAGGAGCCAGCGGGGCGCAGCCCCTTGCGCGATCGGGAAGCCCACGATTTCTCGAAGCTCGCGCGGCTCGGAGCGCGCGAGGGGGTGACCGGTGCGGCAGAAGGGGACGACATGCGCGATCCCCACGCTTCGCAGGGCGAGCCCCCGCGTCGAAACGTCGGGGCGCGTTCCGAAGAAGAAGTCGATCCTTTTCTCCCGCAACTCATGGACCAACGTGCTCGAGTCGGCGGCCTGCAGCCGGTAGCGAAGATCGGGATAGCGCTTCAGCCCTCGCGCGATCGCGGGTGCCAGATAGGCCTCGATCAAGCCGGGCTCCGCTCCGATCGACAAACGGCCGCTCTCGGAGCTCTTGATGAGGCCGATCTCGCGCTGGGCCTCGTCCATGATGCGCAGGGCTCGCGCCGCGGCCTGGACGACGACCTCGCCGTAGACGGTGGGTCGCGAGCCGCGCCGGTCGCGGAGAAACAGGGGGGCTCCGTAGGAGGCCTCGACGCGAGTGATCACTTCGCTGAGCGTCGACTGAGAGATCCCCAGGCTCTCGGAGGCGCGACGCATGTTGCCGGCATGGGCCAGCTCGACGAGGGTTTCGAGTTCTTCCCGGTGATTCATTGCCTTCCCGGCGTTATCTCCGGTCAGTGATGTCGGTTTGTTTGATCGAATAACCGAACTTATCCATCATATCGTCCGGATTTACGAATTCAAAGCGGGGCCTATGCTGTGGAAGCCTGGACGCGGTGCGTCGTTCGAGACCCCCGCCGCGAGCCACCATTCCGAAATCCGCACGGGCGGCCTCTCGCGCCGCCCTTCCTCGAAAGGACAAGACCCCATGGCCCAATTCGACACCCTCATCCAGAACGGCACGATCGTGGACGGGACCCGCGCGCCGCGCTTCCGGGGCGATCTGGGAATTTGCGATGGCAAGGTGGTCGCCATCTCCCGGGTCGGGCTCGACGCGGGGGACGCGGCACGCGTGATCGACGCCAAGGGCCTGGTGGTCGCTCCCGGCTTCGTAGATCTCCACACCCACTACGATGCCCAGATTCAGTGGGATCCCTACTGCACGCTTTCTGGCTGGCACGGCGTGACCTCGCTCGTACTCGGGAACTGCGGCTTCGGGTTCGCCCCGGTGGCGCCCGAGAATCGCGAGCGCTCGATGCTCAGCATGTCGCGCGTCGAGGCGATTCCCTTCGATGCGATGAAGCAAGGCATGCTTTGGGACTGGGTGACCTTTCCGGAATGGCTCGACACGCTGGCGCGCATCCCAAAGGGGGTGAACGTGATTTCGTACGTGCCGATCGGGCCGCTGATGATCTGGGTGATGGGGCTCGAGGACGCGAAGAAACGCGAGCCCACCGCGGAAGAGCTTGCCGAGATGTGCCGCCTGATCGAGGCCGGCATGGACGCCGGGGCCTGCGGCTGGTCGGTGCAGCGCCTGGGCGAGGGCTTTACCTCGGTCCAGCGCGACTATGACGGCTCTCCGATGGTGACCGACGTCATGAGCGACGCGACCTGTCTCGCCTTCGCCGAGGTGCTCCGCAAGCGCGGCGGAGGCCACATCCAGATTACGCAGGCCAAGACCGACATCAATGAGGATCTCCGCTTCGTCGAGAAGCTCGCCGAAGTGTCGGGCAGCCCGGTGCTCTTCAACGTGGTCTCCGCCAACAACTACCACCCGCGCCAGAGTCGCCGGCTCCTCGACTGGGCCGACAAGGCTCAGGAGCGCGGCCACCAGGTGTTTCTCCAGGCAGTCAACGTCGGCAATGACCTCACCTACACCTTCGAAGACTTCAACCTCCTCGACGGTCAGGACGATTGGCGCGAGGTGACGCTCGGCAGCGTCGAGGAGCGCATGCGCAAGATGCAAGACCCGGCGATGCGCGAGGCGCTGCGCCACGATTACGACCACGGCCGCATGCCGGTCGCGACCGGACCGATCCGCGAGTTCATCATCAAGGAGACGGTGAAGCCCGAGAACAAGAAGTGGGAGGGGATGAACCTCCAAGAGCTCGGCGAGGCCCAGGGACGGCATCCGATCGATGCGATGTTGGACCTAGTGGTTGATGAGAAGCTCCAGACGGTGATCTTTACGCCGCCCTTCAATACCGACATCGAGCTCAACCGGGAGATTTTCTCGAACGAGTACACGGTGCCGGGGGTGTCGGACGGGGGGGCCCACACCAAGTTCGTGACGCTCGGTCGCTACACCACGGAGTTTCTCTCCGACTTCGTTCGCGACAAGGATATTCTGAGCCTCGAGGACGCGCACTACCGGCTCTCCGGTCTGCCGGCGAAGATGGCGGGATTCCTCGACCGCGGCGTGATCGCGGAGGGTCGACCGGCGGACCTGGTGATCTACGACTTCGAGGGGCTGCACGCGACGCCGCAGGAGGTCTCGCACGACTTCCCGGGCGGCGAGTGGCGGCGGATCCAGAAGGCCGAGGGCTATCGCTACATCATGGTGAACGGCGAAGTCACCTTCACCGATGGCGAGTGCACGGGTGCCACGCCGGGCAAGCTCCTGCGCCACGGACACGCTTGAGGCGGGGGATCACGCGCGCGTTCGGTGCGCGCGCGTGATCCGGGCCCGCGCTCACGCCACGCGTTCGTACGCCTCGAGCTTGGGCGCGGTCATCTCTTCCGCGAAACGCCCATAGGTCCACGGCCAACTCGCCGGGATACCGTGCTTGTCGAGGTACCAGCTCTTGCAGCCGGTGGCCCAGATGCTGTGCTTGGCGGCCTCGACGCGCGCCGCGTCAAAAGCGGCGGTGGCCCCAGGGCTCGCGCTGATCTCGCGGCAGCGGCCATCGCGAAGCTGCGCCATGAGCTGAAGGATATAACCGAGCTGAAACTCCGCGATCTGGATCAGGGAGAAATTCCCCACCGGACCGTTCGGACCGTTCAGCATGAAGAAGTTGGGGAAGCCGGGGACCGAGAGCGAGAGATAGGCCACCGGTCGCTCGGCCCAGACGTCATCCAGATCGACCCCGTTGCGACCACGGACCACGGTGGGCCGGATGAAGCGATCCGCGCGGAAGCCGGTCGCGAGCACCAGCACGTCGAGTTCGTGGAGCTGCCCCTCCCGAGTCCGCACGCCCTTCGGCTCGACGCGCTCGATGTTCGCGGTGACGAGCTCGGCGTTCGGGTGCTGTATCGCCTCGTAGAAATCGGGCGAGAAGATCAGCCGCTTACAGGCAGCGCGATAGTTCGGCCGCAGCGCCTCGCGCAGCACGGGATCGCGCACATTGTCTTCCAGGTTGGCGAGGCACGCGGCCTCGATCTGTTTCATCTCCGGCGAATCCGCGTTTATGACCGCATTGGAGATCGTGTCGATCATCACGTGGTGCAATTCATCGCGAAGGGCCTGCAGGCGGGCGGGATCTTGCGCGAATGCGCTGCGCTCCGCGGCGGAATAGGCGGGATTCGCGCCCGGCATGATCCATTGTGCGGTGCGCTGGAACAGCACGTACTTGGCCACGCGCCCGACCAGCGCGGAGGTGATCTGGATCGCCGTCGAGCCGGTGCCCACCACTCCCACCCGTTTGCCGTCGACGGGAACCGTATGGTCCCAGCGCGCGCTGTGGAAGCAGGCGCCATCGAACCCTTCGAGACCCGGGATCGCGGGGAGGTTCGGGTGGTGGAGGACACCGGTTGCTGCGATGACGACGTCGGCCTCGTCATGCTCTCCACCTCGCGTCTCGAGCTGCCAGCGCCCGTTTTTGAACTCGCACGATGTAATCTCCTGGCCAAAGCGAATGCTTCGCTCGACGTCGTACTTCCGGGCGACCTTCTCGAAATAGGCCTGGATTTCTTCGCCCGGAGCGAACAGGTGGCTCCAATCCGGATTCGGTTCGAAGGAGTAGGTGTAGAGGTGCGCAGGCACGTCGCAGGCGAGGCCGGGATAGGTATTCTCGCGCCAGGTGCCCCCGAGGCGTTCCGCCTTCTCGTAGAGTGTGAGATCGCCATAGCCGGCCTCGCGCAGCTTGATCGCCGAGAGGATGCCGGCCATGCCGGCGCCGATGATCACGACGCGCAGGGGGTGACGGTCTTGCTGGGCGGCCATGGCGAAGGTTCCTCGTCGTTCCGATCGGCTTCACGTCTCGCAGGGGCTGCCGTGGTCTTCCCGCGCAAGGCCACCGAACTATAAGTCATTTCAGATGGTTATCCGCTCGGGACTCGAATAAAGTCGAGCTTGGGGGAGCGGCTTCGAGGGGGGAGGGCAGATGGCTTCGGCAAGACAACTCAAGCTTGGCGCGTTCATGCGCCCGGCCAGCATCCACACCGCCGGCTGGCGCTACCCGGGCGCCTTCTCCGATGCCAATTTCAACTTTGCCCACCACAAGCGCTTTGCGCAGACGCTCGAGCGGGGCCGCTTCGACGCGCTCTTCATGGCGGACCACCTGGCACTGCTCAACATGCCAATGTCGGCGCTGATGCGCAGCGCCACGGTGACCTCCTTTGATCCGCTGACGCTGCTGCCCGCGCTGGCCGCGGTGACGGAGCACCTGGGGCTCATGGCTACGGCGTCGACCACGTACAACGAGCCGTACCACGTCGCGCGAAAGTTCGCCTCACTGGACCACTTGAGTGGCGGGCGCGCCGGGTGGAATGTGGTGACCTCCGCCAACCCCGACGAGGCACACAACTTCGGTCAGGAGAAGCATCTCGAACACGACGCCCGCTATCGGCGGGGACGCGAGTTCATCGAGGTCGTCACCGGCCTCTGGGATAGCTGGGCAGACGACGCGTTCATCCGGGACGTCGACGCGGGCATCTATTTCGATCCCGCGAAGCTGCACCCCCTGAACCACCGCGGGCCGCATTTTTCGGTCCGGGGCGCGCTGAACGTGGCGCGGCCGCTTCAGGGCTGGCCCGTGATCGTCCAGGCGGGGGCCTCGGAAGCCGGCCGTCAGCTCGCTGCGGAAACTGCGGAGGTCATCTTTGGCGCGAGCAGCGAACTCGCCGATGCGCAGCGCTATTACGCCGACGTCAAGGCGCGGGTAGAGCGGTTGGGACGTTCTCGGGAACACCTCTTGGTGCTCCCGGGCTGCTTCGTGACCGTCGGTGAGACCCCCGCGGAGGCGCGGGAAAAAAAGGCGCGCCTCGATGGTCTGGTCCACCCGGATAGTGGCATCGCGACGCTGTCGGTCCTGCTCGGCCACGACGCCTCCGGGTTCGATCTGGACGGCCCACTTCCCGAGATGCCGGAATCAAATGCGAGCCAGTCGGCGCGGCGCAAGCTCTGCGAGCTCGCTTCGCGCGACCGCTTGACGGTGCGCCAGCTGGCCCAACGCGTCGGTGGCAGCTTCGGCGTGTTGGAGATGCTCGGCACCCCGAGCACGATTGCCGATCAAATGGAAGAGTGGCTCTTCTCCGATGCCTGCGACGGCTTCAATATCATGTTCCCCTATCTGCCCGGTGGCCTCGACGACTTCGTCGAGCAGGTGGTTCCGGAGCTCCAGCGCCGCGGACTTTTCCGGCGGGAGTACGAAGGCAAGACGCTGCGCGAGAATCTCGGGCTGCCGCGTCCGGAGAACCGCTTCTTCGCGACCCGCGAGCAGTGAGTTCGGAGGCACTTCCGCTGCGGTCAACGGACGTCGGTTTCGGCCTCCCGGCCCAACGCGACCACATCGAGCCCGCCGGCGCGCGTCGACACCGTGGTGACCGAGGCGTGGTCGGGATGGAACACCACCACGCGAGCGTCGCCGATGGCGGCGCCCACGACGGCGTTGATGGCGATGAAATGAGAAAACACTACACAATCAGCCCCGAAGCCGGCCACGCAGCCGAGCAGGGCGTCCCGCCAGGCTTGTAGCTCCGCGTCCAGGTCGGACCAGCATTCCTGCATCACTTCGCGCACCCAGCGAGCGCGCTCGGCGAGATCGCGTGTGGGCGAGGGGAGCTCGGAGACGCGCCGCTCGATCACCGGCGTGCGGTTCCAGCGGAGAGCGAGCGGCGCGGCGGTCTCTCGGGCACGCGCGAGCGGGCTCGAGTAGAGGGACAGCGGCCCGCGCGGCGCGAGGCGCTCCGCGGTCGCTTCGGCCTGACGTCGACCGACGGCGCTCAGGCCCGGATCGAGGTGCGCACCAAAGCCGGCCGCCGCCTGGCCGTGTCGGACGAGATACAGCGTGGACACTCCGTAACTCTCCCGGCTTGAAAGAGCCTTGAACCCTCGCGATCCTCTCGCTCAACGGAGGAGTCGGCCGTGGCACTCGAAATCCAGCCGCTCGCCCAACCGTTGGGCGCGATGGTCAGGGGGTGGAATCCTGCCCACGCACTGGGCTCCGAGGAGGAGGCTCAGCTGCTGCGCTCGCTGCGACAGTACCTGGTGCTGGTGTTTCGCGGCCAGCCCCAACCTCGCGACGCGGAGCTCGTGGCTTTCGCGCAGGGCTTTGGCGAGCTGGTGAAGGGGTCGGAATGGTTTCGGGATAGCGGGGCTTTCCCGGAGATCCTCCCGGTGACCAACGCGGTGGGCGACGATGGCATTCCCCTCGGCACTGGCGGCGCCGCCCAGTTTGAGTGGCACGCGGACTACTCCTACGTCGACCGGCCCGGCAAAGAGAGCTTTCTCAACGCCGTCGAGCTGCCGCCCGACCCCCCCCGAACCTACTTCTGCAGCCAGTACATCGCACTCGAGACGCTGCCGAGGACGAGGGTCGAGCGGCTGCGATCGCTGCGTGCCTACCACAGCATCTCCGACTTCTTGGATCCCGAGCGAGAGGATCCCGAAGCGGGTCACGATTTGGATTCGGGCTTCGCAGCCAAGCGCCGCCGCGACGAGGCACTCGGGGTCGAGCGACCCCCTGTACCCGAGGCCGTACACCCCGTGGTGGTGAAGCATCCGGATTCGGGACGCGAGATTCTGTACGTGAGCAAGGGAATCACGCGCTTCCTCCTCGGCATGCCGCGTGAAGAGAGCAGTCAGCTGCTCAAGGAACTTCACCTTCACTCGACGCGGGATGAATTTGTGTATGCCCACGACTGGCAGGTGGGCGACCTGGTGATGTTCGATACTTTGGGCGCCATGCACCGACGCGACGCTTGGGAGCCCAGCGGGCGGCGCTACATGCGCCAACTCAGCACCATGTGCGAGATCGATTAGCGACCTCGACTTCCTCATTTGACGCCGTCAGGAGAACCAGACATGGCAGAGCAGAACGAGGATCGCAACCTCGCGGAACCGCCCGACGGACCTCTCTACGAAGGGGAGCGCAAGGATGGCAAACCCCACGGACACGGCATCTTGTACTGGAGTGAAGGGCGCAAGCGATACGAGGGCGAATGGCAGAACGGCAAGCGTCACGGCCAGGGGTGCTCGTACCTCACGGACGGGTTCAAGCTGTACGAAGGCGAGTGGAAGAACAATCTGAAGCACGGCAAGGGTGTCTTTCACTGGCCGGACGGGGATCGTCACGAAGGCCTCTGGAAGGACGGCAAGTATCACGGTCAGGGAACCCTCTACCGGCCCGACGGAAGCAAGACCTACGAGGGCGAGTGGAAGGACGGCGCGCGAAACGGTGAAGGCACGGCCTACCGTCCAAACGGCACGGTCCTCTTCAAGGGTCAGTGGAAAAACGGCGAGTCGGTCAAGAAATAGGCATTGGCCTACGAGTCGGACCATGAAACTCGAAACATTGGCCTGGGGCTACCAGCTGGTCGAGGCACCGCGAACCGACCGCGACAACAATCTGTACTTTAGCGACGCGTTCAGAGGTGGCG
>CAZTOE010000121.1:0-12735 GCA_964615045.1 uncultured Spirochaetales bacterium | reverse complement strand
GGACGCGGGGATGGAAACGGCGCAATTCCATGATCGGGTCCTCGTGCCGCCCGGTGAGGGAGTGGCTCGAATCTCGGTGAAGTAGTCCAACAAGGCACCAGAATCGGTGAGGCGCTTTCGAAGCATCCCGACGTCGACCGCGCCCACATCTCCTCCGTGCTCGAGCGCCAGAACTGCGGCGATGCCCGCCGCCTCGCCCACCGCCATGCAAGCGGGGATCTCTTTGGTGGCGTGGTGGACGCGATGATCCACGGAGATCAGGCGCCCCGCCGCGAGGCCGTTGCGAACCTCGCGGGGTTGAAGGCAGCGGTAGGGAATCGCGTAGACGGCGCCGTACTTGGTCCAGTGTCCGGTGATGCAGATCGCGTCCCTACAATCGCGATCCATGTCGTTGCGGGTAAGCACCGCACGTCCGACTAGGCGGCGACTCTCGGTGATACCGAGCTGGGTCGCGATGTTGCATAGGTGGGTGGCGGCGAGTTCGGGATCTGAAGCCCGCAGTGCGCGAAATTGCTCCATCACCTTGCCGCGACACTCGATCTCGGCGCGGGTCAAATCGCGCGGGTCGATGGGATCGATCTTGGCGCCGCCACTCGCCGCGGCGCCCCACGGAAACAGCACCACCCCAGGGTTGGGGGTGCGGAAGAATCCCGCGCCTCGCTTCTGTGCGGCCTCGACGTCCCGCACGCCGCCGACGCGAAACCATAGCCACGGGTGGACCGTCTCGCGTTCCATCGCACATCCCGCCGAAGCCAGGACATCGCCGTCGCCCGTCGCGTCAATGACCACATCGGCCAGGATCGCCTCCCGGCCCGCTTTCGACTGCAGTGCAACCCCGCGCAGGCGGTCGCCTTCCAACAGAGCGTCGGTCGCCCACATGTGAAAGAGCAGCTCGGCACCCGCCTCCAAAACGAGCTCATTCAGCACCTGACGCATGAGTTCCGGATCGTAGGCCACCGCGTAACGCACGCGGTGATGCGCCTTCGAACCGCCCCACACCAATCCCCATCGGAAGTAGCGCCGCACCTGTTCGGGAGCGTCGTCGCCCCATTTCTCGCGCGGGGGATGGAAGGCTCCGCCGGCCGCGACGAGCCGCTGGGTTACTTCCTCGCATAGACCGCCGATCACCTGCCGGCCTCGTCCATCGTCGAGAGTGAGCAACAGGACGATCAACCCGCCCGTCGCCAAGCCCCCGAGCGAGCCGTAGCGCTCGACCAGGGTCACGTCCGCGCCACTGCGGGCTGCGGCGACCGCCGCCGATACGCCGGCGGCGCCCCCCCCGACCACGAGCACCTCCGTGTGTTTGTAGACGGGGGTGTCTCGCGCCGGTTCTCGGACCGTCTCGACCATGGTCCGATCCTACCGCGCTCGCGCGTCGAGGGCGGCGGCTCGCAGGGCGATATCACTCAGGACCTTCGCGACCTCGGCCTGGAAGCCGTTTGAGTAGTGGTCGGAGTTCTCGCCCCGATGCCTAACCGGGCGGGAAAGCGGCCCATAGCAGGCTCGCGCCGATGAGTGCGACTCCACAGCCTCCCAAGCGGGCCCGCGCCCGTGGGGCCGCGCGCCATCGACGCAACAGCGCTTCAAAGCGTCGGGCTCCGAACAGCGGGGTGGCTAGGCCGGCCAACAACGCACCGGCCCCAAACATCTGGAGACCAAGCGGCGCCCGGGAACCGGCGGCGCCCAGGACGAGGACGCATCCCAAGACGACCCGGGCCGCCGCTGCGAGGTAGAGTCTGGCGCCGGCGTGCCACCACGACAACGCCGCGAACAGGTAGGGTGGAGAGAGGACGCCGGTCGTCCCGAGTCCAATGAAAAAAACGCCGAACAATCCGACCGCGAAATTTAGCGGGTCGATCAATGGGCCGACTCGAGCGGGCAGCGCATCGCGCCTCTGGTGGGTCGTAGGGGCGAGAGCCGGGGGTCTCGCCCTGCTGATGCTAGTGTGGCTCGTCGCGTCTCGCTCCGCCCGGGCCGAGCAGGGATTCCCGTGGCTCACTGCCCCGAGTACCTGTGGCGAGACTTTTGCCTCCTGCACCTTTGCGGAGCTCGCCCCGGCTTCCGCCCCGGTCTATGAAGCGCTGCGACGGCGCGATCCCGAGATCCTCCGCGATGCGCCGCGGGAGTCGGTGCTGCAGGTGAGTGAGGAGCGCGCAGGCGAGGTGTTGGAGGCGATGATCGAGGCGGGCTGGGGCAGCATGCATTTTTTTGCCCACCCGCTCTTTGCGCAAGACCCCCGCGTCCTTCTCTTCGATCGCGAGGTGTTGGCCTTCTTGGACCGGACCTATTCGGTGCCGGCCGTCTTTCCAATCCGCGGGACGCTCCGCAAGGCGACGGGGAAGCTGCCGGCAGGCACGGAGTTCTCGATGGAAACCTTTTTGATCGGAAGGGGGCGCATTGTCGCGCTCTATCCGCACCCGGTAGAGGTACACCGCGACGACGCCCCCTTCGACCTGTTCTCGGGAAACTACGGGTTCTTCGAGTTCAACTACGCCGACATCATTCCGGAGCCCCCACGTCGCTTGCGCCTCGATCATTTCCGGGGCCGCAACCGCCCGAGCGAAGCCTTCCGGGATGTTCGCGCTCCGATGCAGTGCGACCTGGAGAGTCTCGAGTTCTCGCACGGCGAGACCGATATCCGGGTCGATATTCACTGCTGGCCCTGGGCGCCCGATTGGCAGATCCGGCACCCGCTGTTCGCGCCAAAGGGACGGGCCCCCGATCGCTAGGAGGGGGGGCGCGAGCGCGGAATGTGGAAGAACGCGTGGAGCGCCCGGTCGAGCAACCAGGTTGGCAGCGCCCGGCTGGCGAAGGATACGACCCGTGCCTCGGCGCCGACCACGTAGCGGAGTTTGGGACGGCGCGCGTGCATAACCCGCTCCACGACGCGCGCCACCGCGTCGGCTGTGATCGCCCGCCGCTCGACTCGCTCCAACACCGCACCGAGGCGGTGGGCGTAGGGCGCGTAGAGTTCCGCTCCCGGCGCGTCGTCGCCCGGGGAGAAGGCGCTCAGCGGGTCGGCGGCTTTTCGCCAGATCGGAGTCTTGACGGCGCCGGGCTCGATGACGCTCGCAAAGAGGCCCCAGGGTGCCAGCTCGAGCCGCAGAACCTGCGTGAAGCCGACCATCGCCCACTTGCTCGAAGCGTAGGCCCCCGCAAAGGGTACGGCCTGCCACGCTTGCAGGGATCCCATGTTGATCACACGACCGCGTTGCTTCCGCAACATCGGAAGAAACGCCTGGGTGGTCGCCAGGGCACCCACCAGATTCACGTCGAGGGTCGTCCGAAAATCTCGCAGATCCTGCAACTCGAGCGGCCCCGGCGACCCTCCGATCCCCGCGTTGTTGACGAGACCCGCGAGGCCGCCGCCCGCGACAGCGCCCTGCACGTGCGCGACGGCCCGGCCGAGGGAATCGCGCGAGGTCACATCGAGAAGGACGGGGACGACCCCGCCGCGGTCCGTCGAGCGCGCGACGCGACGTGCGTCTTCCGCCCGGCGGACCCCGGCAAAGACGGTCCAGCCCCGTTCGGCCAAGTGAAGTGCGCAGGCGTAGCCGATCCCGCTGGAAGCCCCGGTGATCAGAATCGACCTCGACGCCTCGGCCATCGTCCGTGCCCGCTCGGTTTCGCCTAATAGCGGAAGGAGCAGACGCCGACCGAGATGCCGGCTCCTGCGACGCCCACGAAGCAGCGCTTGCCCGGCGCGAGCCGTCCGTCGCTGAGCGCCAGGCTCATAGCGAGCGGCACCGAAGAAGACGCCGTGTTCCCGTATCCCGCGTGTGTGCGGTAGAGCAGGGTTCGCGGCATCCCCAGCGCATCGCACACGAGGTCGCACGCTTTCTCACTCACGGCGTGTCCGAACACGGCGTCGTGAGAGGGCACGTCATAGGCCGGAGCTTCGCGGATCGTCTCGACGAGTCGACGCACCGCGAGGGCCGTTTGTCGCGAAGCGTCGGTGTGAAACGTCAGGGGCTGGAACTTGGTATCGCGGAAGCGAAATCGACGGCGGGCCCACGCCTCGGCGCCGGGCAGTGGAATCATGCTCAAGTCGTAGTACTCGCCGAAATTGCGGAAGCGAAAGTCGAAGGGCGGGGCGTCCGGCCTTGCCGAGACGACGGTCGCGGTGGCCGCTTCGCCCACCGTGAAGGCCGCCGCTCGCTCGATGATCTCCGACGGTTCTCGGACGGCGAGACCGTGGTATTCGAGCATATTGAACTCGCCGCTCACGACGAGGCCGGTCCGATAGGCTTCCGATTGAAGCAGGCCCTGCGAAATCTGAAGGGCGCGAATCCAACCCGTGCACGCGTCGAGCACGTCGAAGCCGGTCGCGCGAGCGAGCCCGAGTTCCCCCAGCACCACACTCGCCGTCGAGGGTTCGAGCCATCCCCGACCGATCCCGCAGTAGATGAGGAAGTCGATCTCGTCGGGGTCGACCTGGGCGGCGCCGACTGCCGCGCGCGACGCGTCCGCTACGTGTCGCAGCGCCGATTCTCCCGGCTCCCGGATGAAGCGGGTTTTGGTTCCGCAGCGCTCCCAGAATGCCTCCAGCGCGTTGACAATGCGTTGCTGGGTTTTCGCGTCGAAGTGGGGGTTCTCTTCGAAAATCCACTCGAGCAGGCCTTCGTTAGTCAGCGGGCGTGAAGGGAGCGCGTGCTCGACCGCGAGGATCTTCATCGGCGAGCTGCTCGAGTCTTCCGGGCGCTCGGGGCGGGCGAGCCTCCCTCCTTCCCGATGGACCGCTCGGTGCTCACGATACCTCCCTCAGCTTCTCGGCGGCGGCCAGGGCTTCCTGGGTCTGCGCCCGGCCGAGATTCTGAAAGATTCGCGCCGCAATTCTAGGGTAGCGGCGTAGAAGCTGGGCGAGGTCGCGCTCTTCAATCCGGAGCAGCCGGACGTCGGTCGCGGCGCGCACGGTCTCGGTGCGATGCTTTGCGTAATAGCCCAACGTGCCCACGAGCTGGCCACGATCGGCGACGCGGGCGCGCAGCGGCTCGCCCCCACGGGTGACAAACACCTCGAGCCGACCATCCAGCACGGCGTAGACGTCATTCACGCCGACGTCCCCCTCGGCCATGAGTGTGTCTCCTGCCCGAAGATTTCGGATGTCCATCATCAGGGCGAAGACCCGCGTTTGACGATGGCTCAGCCCGTCAAACAGAGGAATCACGCGCTGCGGGTCAGGTCCGAGGTCCAAGCGCAGAATATCCCAGAAGGTCACCACCTTGGCGCCCGCGGTGAGGGCGGGTGTCACGGTGACGTCGGTGGCCCAGGCGAGCGCCAGGGTGGTCGCCGCCAGCGCCCCAAAAAGCACCTGATTGTGGAGCTGGCTGGTGGTGAGCACCAAAAATCCGAGGCACAGGGTCAAGCTCGTGAGAGTGACCGGCCGGAAGACGGCGCGCAGGGTTTCGAGCGCACCCTGGGTCTCATCCCCCGCGCGACGGGCGGCCGAGCCAAAGCGCACCAGGTAGTGGACCGTGTCGTCCACTGCGATCCCCAGCGCGATCGAGGCGACGAGACTGGTCGTGGAATCCAACGGAATCCCGAACAGACCCAGCGTTCCGAAATAGAACGCAACGGGGATCGCGTTGGGAATCAGAGCCAGCAAGCCGATCCGGAAAGACCAGAAGAGCGCTGCCAAAATGACATAGATGATCGCGAACGCCGCCGCGATGCTCTGGACCTGGCCTCGGGCGATCTGCTCGAGGGTGGTGTTGACGAGCACCGAGCGTCCGGTGACGCGGGCCTCCATCGCCCGCGGCAGCTGGGCGAGCCGGTCCTCGATCCGCTCGAGCAGGGCGGAGATCTCGCGGGAGCCGTCAACCGTCGCGCGCAGCTCGACCCGCGCGGTGCGATACAGCGAATCGGCATAACGGCGGACTCGCTCTCCCCCCGCGAAGAGCAGCAACTGTCTCGCCACGCCGGGCTCCTCCGGAAGATCGTCGATGCCCCGAAGTCGGCGATTCAGGAGCCGCAGGTGATCCGCGATCGATCCCGTCGCGCCGACTTCGGGCTGCGCTTCGAGCCATCGCTGCAGCGACTCGATCTCCCGCAATGCCTCGGGACGCAGGAGGTCTTGATCGTGCTCGGTCTCGATCACAATCTGGAGGGGATTGGCACCTGCAAAAGCGTCGCGCACGGCCTCGTAGTCGAGCCGAACCCGATCGGTCGCGGGGAAGTTCTCGATGTAGACATTGCCGACCTTGAGGCGCGTGGCGAGGCCCAGCGACACCACCAGAAAGAGAGCCCCGATGGCCACCAGCGCCCGCCGGTTGCGCATATCGAAGCGTCCCAAGGCGGTACCGAAGTTGGCGAAGGTCTCGCCGGCGGGCCCGGGCCGACCGGGGCGCCAACGGCCCCAGAGCCGAAGCATGGCGGGCAGGAACGTGAGCGACAGAAACACCGTATACCCGACGCCCAACGCCGCCAGCGCGCCAAACTCTCGGATGGCAGCCAGCGGGCTGAACACCAGCGAGCCCAGGCCGACCGCCGTGGTGAGCCCGGCCACCAGGAGTGGAAGCCCAGCGCCGTGCAGGGCGTCCCGCAAGCGCGCCGCCTCGTCCGTGTCGGGCACTTCGCAGGCCTCGGCGTAGTCGGCCAGCAGGTGCATCGCGTACGCCAAGCCCACCGTGATGATCAGCGGCGGAACGAGGGCGGTTACCAGATTGAGGGGGCGGCCGATCGCCGCGAGCGACCCGAGGGTCCACAGGAGCGACAGCAACAAGGTCGCGAGCGGAAGCGCGACCCCGCGGAAACTTGCGAAGGCCAGCAACAGGACGGCGCCCCCGAGCGCCGCGATCGCCGGGAGGGCCACCACGAGATCGTGCACCAGTGCGCGACTCGTGTGGGCTTTCAGGAGGGGGAGGCCGGTCATCCAGAAGGGGGCGTCGCCACGCTCCTGGTTGACGATCTCCGCGATCTGCTCTCCCAGCCGGCGCGTCAGGAAGTCGCGATCGTCGACGTCCTTGAGCGTGATCACCAGCGCGCTTTTTCGCAGATCAGACGAGACGAGCGTTCCCCACGCCAGGGGGTTGCCCCTCGCGTCTTCCACCAGAGCTTTCGGGTCTTCGCCGCCACGCAGCGCCGCCGCGAAGCTCTCGAGCTCGATGGTATCGTCTCTTGCGCGCAGGTTGGGTTCGGTCGCGAGAGAATTGACCTCGTGAACGCCCGGAATCTGCTCGAGTCGCTGGGCGATCCGCTCGACCCGCGCCATGTGGGATTCCGAGAAGACCGCTTCACCCGGCGCGGTTCCGAGCGCGATGAAGATCGGCGCGTCGCCGGCGAATTCGTATCGTACCTGGTCGGCAAAGACGCGGTCTGGGTCGTCGGCCGGTAGGAGGCGTTCGATCGCGGGATCGATCCAGAGTCGAGGCGTTCGCTTCTCCAAATCGAAGAACCCGGCGAACGCGAGCAGGCTGAGGCCGGCGATCCCCGCGAGCACCCATACCGGCCGGTTGACGATCAGGGAAACCCAGGTGTCCATAGGGCGCGGTGGGGAGCTAGCGCACGCGGTCGAGGCGGTTGGGATTGAAGAGTCGATCGGGCAGATCGGAATCGATCTCGCTCTTCGTCACGCGCAGCCAGGTCCGCGTTTCGGTCTTCAGGTCGCGCATCGAGTACTCCCGCGCGCTCCAACGGGTACCGTCCGCGCGGATCGAGGCGATGGTCGCGGACAGAATTTTGCGGGGTCGCTCTCCTTGCTCGTAGAAGTCGGTACGCAGGGGGACGCAGGTCTCCTGGTCGAGAAATACCACAACCCGTTCGTAGGCTGACTGCGTAGGATCTGCGGGGACCACTGCCAGGACATACGCGGGGTGGCCCTCGACCTCCGCGTCGGGGAGTCGTTCCTGCTCTCCCCGCAGCGCGACACCTTGTAGGTACTTCATGTCTTCGTAGCTGAAGTCGGTCTCCCAGAGCGAATCGGCGGCCGTGTTGGCTGAGACGCGACGGATCGTCTTGAGCGCGGGTAGAAACATATAGATGGTCTCGTCTTCCCCCTCGTCCGCTTCGATGGCGAGATACGCCGCGCCCCGGATCTCGGGCGGCTCGTCCACCTTGATCATCACTCTCGGGTGATCCTCGAACCGCTTCCAGTGCACGCGCGCCTCGAGGCTGCGACGCGCGCCCACCCGGTCCTCTGATTCGATCTCGATGTGCTGGAGGCTGGTCTCCTGGGGGAGATTGCGGCGGGCGCAGGCGCGAATGTCTTCGGCGCTCTCGAGCGTGGCTGCAACCGCCGGGGGGATGCCGGCGAGAAGGGCCCAGACAACGATCGAGAGCGCGAAGGACCGTTCGAGGAAAGGTTTCCGTCGGCGCATCGGCGGGTTTGCTGCGCGCAGCTCCATTTGCGGCGTCCCTCGGTGGTTGCTGCCGAAGCTTGCCACAGCCGCATGGGGGTCGCTCCTGGTGCTGTGCAAGCGGGGCGATCGAACGGTCCTGGAAGCGAGACGGAGGTCCGGCGCGCTGCTCGGGGTGGCTGGCGCGGCGTGCTAAATACGTAGGGCGAGGGAGCGCACAAGAATCGGACCCACTCGGGAGGACCCGCGTGCTTCGCCGCCTTCGGGCGACTGAACAGGCGGAGCACACGACAAGTCACAGGGAGAACGATCGCATGGCCAAGATGAAAGCGGCCGTTTTTGTGGAGCCCGGCCGGATCACTCTTGATGAGAAACCGATCCCTTCGCCCGGACCCGGCGAGGCCCTGGTTCGGGTCACGACGACTACGATCTGCGGCACCGACGTTCATATTCTCAAGGCCGAATACCCGGTGGCAAAGGGACTGACCGTTGGCCACGAGCCTGTGGGTGTCATCGAGGCTCTCGGCGCGGGCGTGACTGGTTTCGAGGAGGGGCAGCGGATCATCGCCGGCGCGATTACACCATGCGGCCAATGCGCTTCCTGTTTTCAGGGCCACCATTCCCAATGTGGCGGCCGACCGATGGGTGGGTGGCAACTGGGAAATTCGGTCGATGGCTCTCAAGCGGAGTATGTGGTTATCCCCAACGCGCAAGCGAATCTCGCTCTGGTACCCGAAGGGCTTTCGGACGAACAGGTCCTGATGTGTCCCGACATCATGACGACCGGCTTCGCGGGAGCGGAGCGCGGGAAGATTCGGATCGGCGATACCGTGGCCGTTTTCGCCCAAGGCCCGATCGGGCTCTGTGCGACGGCGGGGGCGAGGCTTTTGGGGGCGACCCGCATCATCGCGGTGGACACCGTCGCCGAGAGGCTCGCGATCTCGAAGCGCATGGGAGCGGACGAGGTGATCGACTTCCGGCGGACCGACCCCGTCGCAGAGATCATGCGGATCACCGAAGGCCGCGGAGTCGATGTCGCGATCGAAGCGCTCGGTCTGCAGGAAACCTTTCAGAGCTGTCTCCGCGTCCTCAAACCCGGCGGGACGCTCTCCAGCCTTGGCGTGTACTCGGACGATCTCGGCGTTCCCCTCGACGCCTTCGCGGCGGGACTCGGTGACCGCGAGATCGTCACGACGCTGTGCCCGGGAGGTGCCGAGCGCATGCGTCGCATGATGGGTGTCGTGGCGTCGGGCCGCGTCGACATGGAACCCCTGGTAACCCACCGTTTCAAGCTCGACGACATCGAGGCTGCGTACGATCTATTCGCCTCCCAGCGGGACGGTGTTCTGAAGGTCGCGATCACGCCCTGACGAGCCGCCGGCCCGGCGCGCCACGGCGGGCGCTAGAGTGCCCCGATGGCGGAAAGCGCGGAGGGCGGGGGCGCGGCGCGGCGCTTTGTCGTGGTGGTGGGCGGTCTCGTCGCGAGCGGAAAAAGCACAATATCAGGCGTGCTATGCGAGCGCCTCGGTGCGGTTCGACTCGAAGCGGACCGCGTGCGCGGCACGCTCCTCGAGGCCGCGGAGGCGGAGCCGGCCGGGGCCGAGGCGCGCTGGCGCCGGGACTTCTCCCCCGGCTTCGAACAAGAGATCTACGGCGACCTGCTGCGCCGCGCGCAGACGGCGCTCGCGGGGGGGCGCTCGGTGGTGCTGGATGCGTGTTTCCCGCGTAGTGCGCAGCGGCATGCGGCGCGGGCGCTCGCCGCGCGCCACGGCGCAGTCTTTCTGTTCGCCGAGTGTCGGGTGCCCGAGCCTACGGCCCGCGCGCGTCTCCTCGCCCGCGAAGACGCGGTGGGGCGGCCCGGATGGGAGGAGATCCACCGACGGCTGGCGGCCCATTTCGAGCCCCCCGATGAGCTCGACCCAGACGAGCGCCTCGTGGTGTCGGGCGCGGGGCCGACCGGGCCTGCGGTCGACGCGATCGCCGCTCGCCTCGCGGGGGGGAGGCCCGCCACGTCAGTTGCTCGCGCCGCAGCCTCTTCGCCCCGCTTCGTGAGCTTCGACTGCTGGAACACGCTTCTCATCGAAAAGGACTGGCCGTGGGCGCACGCGCTGCGCGTGATGGCACTGCGCGAGGCGGCTCGCGAAGCCGGGTGCCCGCTGAGTGACGAGGAAGCGGAACGCGTCTTCAACGCCGCCTGGCAGCAGCACGTGCTGCGCTGGGAAGCCGGTGAGGCCACCGGTGCGCCCGAGGTTGCGACTTGGGCACTCGCCGCGCTGGGGCTCGAGGGTGCCCATCCGGCGCGGGAGCACCTGGTACGCCGCTTTGAAGAGGCGTCACACACGGGCCACGTGATGGCGCTCGAGGGCGCCTGCGGGCTGCTCGCCGCCTTGGACGCTGCCGGCACGCCCTGTGTCCTCGTCTGCGATACCGGCCTCACGCCGGGGCGCGTGGTCCGCCAGCTCCTCGACCGGGTCGGCCTGCTCGCGCACCTGAGGGTGCAGGCCTTCTCCGACGAGGTTGGGGCTCCCAAACCCGACCGGCGCCCGTTCCTGGCTGCCCTCGAGCCGCTGGGGATCGCGCCAGAACACGGGCTCCATGTGGGTGACCTGCGCCGCACGGACGTCGCCGGTGCTCGGGAGCTGGGCATGCACACGGTGCGCATCCGCGCGCCTCACGACGACACCAGCGACGGCCCCGAAGCGGACTGGGTCGTGTCGTCGTACTCCGAGCTCGCCAGACTGCTTGGTGTGCCGGTCTCCGGCAAGATCTCCTAGCAGCGCGGGCTCCCCGGGCGAGCGGCCGATCCATGGATCGGCCGCGCTCGGCCTACTTGCGAAACGCCGGAATCACGTCCTTCGCGAACATCTCCATGCTGCTTCGAATGTGGTGGGGATCGAGCCCGGAAAGCGCCATGCCGCAAACCAGATGGGTCACCCGGCCCCGGCTCACGTAGTCGGCGATGATCTCGCGCGCGTCTGCTGGCGTTCCGACGATCGCCGGCTCGCCGAAGACATCGAAGGCTTGCTTCGCGATGATGTCATCGATGCTCGGAAGCCCCGCGAGCGCTTGATCGTCGCCCGGCTTGTCGTTTGCCTCGGCAAACCACTCGGCATAGCGGCTGGCCGTATAGTGAAGCGATTGGGCGGCGGTCTCCCAGGCCTGCTCGCGGCTTTGAGCCACGTGGACCCAGCGCAATTGGGCGGTGTTGTACTCCTGCGGGTCGCGACCGGCAGCCTCGAGGCATTCGTCGTAGTGCTCGACCAGGGCCGGCGGTCCGACCACCTGGAAGTGGAATCCCATCTTCGCGGCGCGCTCGATGGCCTTGGGTGCGATGGCCCCGAGCCAGATCGGGGGGTGCGGGCGTTGGAGGGCCGGGGGCACGATGCGAATCTTGTGCAAGTGGCTGAATTGGCCCTTGAAGCTCACTTCTTCGTCGCTCAAGAGGCGCTGGATGAGGGCGATTCCCTCCTGGAGCCGGGCGCCGCGCTCGGTGTGGGAGATCCCCTGGTCCGAGAACTCCTTGCGCCGATAGCCGAGGCCCACGCCGAGATCGAAGCGGCCCTGCGACATCAAATCGACCGTCGCGGTGTCTTCGGCAATCCGAATCGGATTGTGCAGCGGAAGCAGGACGAGAAAGGTGCCGATCCGGATCCGCGAGGTGCGGGTCGCGATCCCCGCCGCGATCGGGAGGAGCGAGGGCGAGTAGCCGTCGTCGACGAAGTGGTGCTCCGTAAGCCATACGTTGTCGTATCCCATCGCTTCGGAATCGACGATGAGGTCGAGGTGCGATCGGTAGAGATCCTGCCACGGAACGCGGTTGAAGTCGGGGTTTCGAAACGGCCACAGCAGGCCAAACCGAAGGTTCATGTGCGCCTCTCCTGGTGTGGTTGGCTCCCGTCGCTCGCCCGCGCTCGCCCGGGGTGGTTCCCCGGGGTCGGCAGCGGAGCCGGCGCCAATCGCGCCGAGGGTAGCGCGGAACGCTTACGAGGGGGCGCTCAGCCTTGCTTCAGTCGCGTGCGGAGGGAGTCGATGCAGCGTTCGAGGACCTGGACGCGGGCGAAGCGTTTGTCGTTGGCGGGGACGAGGTGCCAGGGGGCGGCGCGCGTGCTCGTGCGTTCGACCATCTCGTCGACCGCGCGCTCGTAGTCCGGCCACTTCTCGCGGTTGCGATAGTCCTCGCCGGTGATCTTGTACTTCTTGAAGGCGGTCTGCTCGCGCGCCTGAAAGCGCCGCAACTGCTCGTCGGGATCAATGTGGAGCCAGAACTTCAGGACCGAGATGCCGCCCTCTGCGAGCTGATCCTCGAAGTCGCGAATCTCGGCGTACGCCCGGCGCCACTCGTCCTCGCGCGCAAAGCCTTCCACGCGCTCAACCAGCACCCGCCCGTACCAGGAGCGGTCGAAGACCACGGTCTTTCCCGGCGCCGGCACGTGGTTCCAGA
>CAZTOE010000120.1:0-12786 GCA_964615045.1 uncultured Spirochaetales bacterium | reverse complement strand
GACGGTGACAGTGGAGTTGCGCCTCGTCGCAGTGACACAGAAGCGTCACATCGCCGCGCTCGGCCAGGTATTTGATCAAACGCAGGGTGAACTTCTGGCCGCGATTGCGGATCGTCCGGTTCTGGTCATCGATGGCCGCTGTGGCGAAGAGTTCCCCGCGATATCGGGTGGAAAACGCGCGCCAGGGAATCGCACCGCGTTGGAAGTCGCGCAGCAACGCCTCGCTCGGGCCGAGGTTGGCCATCCACACGTCGTAGCGATCAGCGGAGAGACCGCGCCCGCGAAAGCGGGTCGCGAGGACGCGCAGGCCATCGTGCGCTTCGATCGGCGAAGACACTGACTTGGTGTGCAGCACGGTTCAAACTCAACCCGGGGGGCGATTGTGCACCGGAGCGCACCGATACACGCCGCGCCCCGTCTGCCGCGATCCCTCCTTGAATTCCTCGAGACGTTTAGCGGCTGCGGTCGTGAAGCGCGACCGTGACGAGAGGCATCGAATAAGAGTGCGACCCTGTCCGTCCCTTTCGACAGCGAGGCCGAGGAGCAGCTGCTATACCCTCGCCCCCTCCGCCAAAAACCTTTCGGAGTTCCCGAATAGATGAACAGCACGAACGAGGTGGCGCGACTGGCGGACGTCTGCGCGGAACTTCTCGATGAGGCGCAGGTCCTGCTGCGGGGCCTCCCCGACGAGCTCTACCGCGTAAGCCTGCTCGGCGCGGAGGGCGGCATCGGCGCCCAGATCCGCCACTGCATCGATGCGTGTTCGTGTTTGCTCGACGGCGTGGCGGAACGCCGGGTCGATTACGACCGGCGCCGACGCGACGCGCGGATCGAAATGGACCGCCGTGCCGCCTCAGCCCGGCTCGATACGCTCGCCCGCTCGCTGCGCCAGGGGTTGGCAAAGGAAGCGGATCACGTGCTTCGGGTTCGCCTCGACGAGCCGGAGCTCCCCGACGAAGCGGGTTGGACGGGTTCGACGCTGGCGCGCGAGCTGCGCTTCGTCGCCTCCCACATCGTCCATCACTTCGCGCTCATCGCGCTCTTGTTGCGAAGCCAGGGGATGGTGGTCCCGCGCGATTTTGGCGTGGCCCCGGCGACGCTGGGCCATCGTCGGCGCGCCGGCTAGTTGAACGCCACCGCCAGCTCGACCTGAGGAACATCTTCACGCGCCATCGCCACGGCCCGCCAGACCAGTTGGCGGGGAGCCGCGCCGCTCGGAACCCCATGAGGGCCAACCCCACGAGGAGCCCCGAACGCAGCGGAGCCATCAGCGAAAGATCTCGGTGTTCAACTGGAGCGCCTCGCCCAACCAGATGGCGTGGGCGGTGTGATCGGCCAGGTCGTCGCCGGTTTCGGGGTGGATCAGGATCGAGAGCGGGCCGTGGTTCAGCGCCAACCACGGGACGATCGCGCCGAACGCCTCGGGTTCGAAGCGCACCTGGTAGAACGGGGTAGGGTGCGGCCCCATCGCTTCGCGCCACCGCCCGAGTTCGACGGGAAATTCCGCCGCCAACGCCTCCCGGAGCTGCGCGGCGACCTCTCGGGTCATGTCGTCACGGTGGTAGACGTGAGCGTGGTAACCGCGGATCTCGCCGATCTTTGTCATGCTTCGAGGTCTCCCAGCGGTCAGACCTTAGGCAAGGGAATCGGCTCGAGCCCGGGGGGCTTGCCGCCCACGGAAGGACTTTTGCTCAATGGCCACGCCCGGTTTGCCGATGGGAGACGCTGCAGGAGAGGGCGGGAAGCGCCCCGCGTCGACGAGGATGGCGATGGGAAATACGGCAATGGGACGGGGGTTTTGGGCGGCGGGGCCCGCGATCCTGCAGGGGCTCGGGATCCTGCTGGTTCTGGGTTGCGCCAAGCCGCACCCGATCCTCCCCGCGAAGCCCCCGCAGGCCGCAGAGCAGCTCTCTCCCGTGGCGACGGCGGGGCATCCCGGCCTCGACGAGATGCTCCAGGAATGCCGCCGGGCCGGCGAGCTCGCGGGCGTCTCATGTCACTATCAGCTCTTCGAGGAGCGTCCCACCCTCATGGTGGGATTCGCCGATCTGGCGTCGGCTGCCGAGTCGGAGCTCGCCACTTCCGATGAACTCGCGCACCGCTTCTGTCCATCCTCCCGGAAGGACGCGCTGATCGTGGTCACGCTGGCCAACGGTGAGATCGCGCGGCTCTACTCTTGCGAAGTCCGGCAGTGGGGCAATTGGTTCGAGATCGCCCACCCGCTGCTCTAAGCGACGCCAATTCTCCCGGCGTAGCCCTCCCGCCGGACTCCGTGCCACACTCCCGTCAATCTCCAAACAGTGGAGACGGGAGGAGGTTGCCGTGAGCTTCGAGCCGAGGGAAGTCGTCGCGGCCAGGTTGCGCGTTCCGGTCCTGGTCGGTGGCGAAGGCGCACCGCTTGTTGTGCTCCACCACGACATCGGAAATCCCGGTTGGATTCCGTTCTATGACGCCTTGGCGACCCGCCATCGCGTCTTTGTCCCTACCCATCCCGGCTTCGACGGCGTCGACCGGCCCGAGTGGATGCGCAGTGTGCGCGAGCTGGCGGCGCTGTACCGCTGGATCCTGCACGAGCTGGAGCTTCCAAGCCCGTACCTCGTCGGTCTGGGCTTTGGGGGCTTCCTGGCCGCGGAACTTGCGACCCTCGCCCACGGCACGCTGCCGGGGTTGGCACTGGTCAACCCGATGGGCCTGAAACCGCGGGAAGGTGAAATCCTCGACCAGTTCCTGATCAACTCCGAGGAGTATGTGAGCGCCGGGTTTTGCGATCGCGAAGCCTACCACCATCAGTTCGGAGATCCGCCCGACGTTGACCAGCTCGTGATCTGGGAGATCAACCGCGAGATGACGACACGCGTCGCGTGGAAACCCTACCTGTTCGACCCCGCCCTCGATCCGATGCTGCCCGGGATCGACGCCCCCACGCTGGTCGTGTGCGGTGAGAAAGATCGCATCGTGCCGCCGATCTGTGCGCGACAATACGCCGAGCGAATTCCCGGCGCGCGCCTCGCTGAGATTGCCGATTGCGGCCACTTTCCCGACCTCGAGCGGCCTGATGAGCTCGCCTCGCTGATCCTGGGACACTTCGTCGGCTGAAGGCGCAGGAGATTCACCCATGCACATCATGTACTTTACCGAGCAGCCCATGAAGACCTACCCGCAGGAGGAAGGCGACCGCCTCGGCTACACCGCGCTGCTCTTCTCGAATCGCTTCTTCGACCCTGTCGCGGGAAGCCGGCTCTACAACGAGTACATCGAACACTATCAACTCGCCGAAACTGTCGGCTTCGATGGCGTCATGCTCAACGAGCATCACAACGCCCCCTTCTGCATGCAGGCCAAGGCCAACGTGATGGCCTCGGTGCTGGCCCATGCGACCCAGCGGCTCAAACTGGTGCTGCTCGGAAATCCACTGCCGCTGGCAGAGAATCCCGTGCGGCTCGCCGAAGAGCTCGCGATGATCGACATGCTTTCGAAGGGCCGCCTGGTCTCCGGATTCGTGCGTGGCGGGGGCACCGAGCAGATCGCAGCCAACGTGAACCCCGCCTACAATCGCGAGCGTTTCGACGAGGCCCACGATTTGATCGTGCGCGCGTGGACGCAGCCCGGCCCTTTCCGCTGGGAAGGCAATCACTACCACCAACGAGTGGTCAATCCCTGGGCGATTCCGCTGCAGCGCCCGCACCCGCGGATCTGGATCCCCGGCGTCTCGAGCCCCGAGACGATCGAGTGGGCCGCGGCCCACGGGTACCCCTACATCGTGCTCAATGCCACCATCGATATCTGCAAACGCATCTGGGCGACCTACGACGCCGCCGCGGAAGCGGCGGGTTTCCGGGCCGGCCCAGAGCACCGCGGCTATCTGATCCGCATCCACTGTCAAGAGGATGCGGAGCGCGCCGAGCGCAACGCCCGGGAGTTCATGTGGATGCAGGGCGAGTTCGTCGGGCTCCTCCATCCGATCTGGGGTGCGCCGTCGGGCTATCTCGGTCCCAAGGCGCGCCGCGCCATGGCCGAGATTCGCAACGGGCGCCGCGCGATGGCTGGGAAGCTTCCCTTCGAGAAACAGGCGGCGGCGGGCTCGATCATCCACGGGACGCCCGAGCAGTGCATCGCGCAGCTTCGCACGCTCCTCGAGGAGACGCGGCCCGGCATCCTCTCGCTGTGGGGAAATGACGGCCGGGTGCCGCACGAGGATTGCCTCTCCTGCATTCGGTTGCTCGGCGAAGAGGTGTTGCCGGCGGTGCGCGAGATCGGTGAGGAGCTCGGCTTGGCGGGTCCGTTCGACGTGAACGCGCCGGTGAGCCTCGCGATGGGAAAGCCCGTGGAGCTGGGCGCTGAAGGCGACCATTCCTGGGCCGAGTAGCTTGCGCCGACGACGGCGAGCGCGTCGGCTCGACGCGCGCGCTCGCTACGGCGGCGTCGCCGCCGCATTGCTGCTGATCGCGGTCTACGGATTCGAGGCGTGGCGCGGTGGAACCCAGGTACGCCCCGGCATCGGCGACACGACCGAAGAGCCGGCGCTCCTCGACGCCTACCGCGCTGGACGCAGCGACGTCTGGGTCGAAGTCGAGGCGGTGGTGGTCCGGCGACTTCCCGACGACTGGGAGGGATCGCCGCATCAACGCTTCATCGTTCGCGTGGGCCCGCGCCACACGCTGCTCGTGAGCCACAACCTCGCTTTGGCGCCGCGCGTCGAGGCACTGCGCCCAGGAGACCGGGTGCGCATCCGTGGCGAGTACGAGTGGAATGAGCTCGGCGGCGTCGTCCACTGGACCCACCACGACCCAGAGGGACGCCGGCCCGGGGGCTACATCGAGCTGCGCGGCAGACGCTACCGCTGAGCCTCGCGCTCGCGAAGAGCGGCAATCGAAGCCTCCCAGTGCCGCCCGTCGAAGGGATGAATTGTGAGAGCCACGACCGTCTCCGGGTCGAG
The DNA here is from genome assembly GCA_964615045.1 of uncultured Spirochaetales bacterium. Classification (GTDB taxonomy): domain Bacteria; phylum Myxococcota_A; class UBA9160; order UBA9160; family PR03; genus JANQRO01. The sequence goes on along the minus strand of CAZTOE010000120.1, from coordinate 7,850 downwards.
ACACCGCGCATTGACGCTGTAGGCCTCTGGGTGGGAGCGGGGAACATAAAAGGATTTGATCCCACAGACCTCACAGAAGAGATGGCGCGCGGTGCCGGTGTTGAAGGTATAGGTGCGGAGGGAGTTCTCGCCGGACAACAGCCGAAACCGTTCTTGGGGCACGATGAGATGCAGATAGCCGGACTTGGTGCAAATCGAGCAGTTGCACTCGTCCACTTCGAGGGCGGCCGGCGCCTCGATCTCGAAGCGAACGCGCCCGCAGTGGCAACCCCCGCGATGGGTGACCCACGCCATTCCTCAGGCCAATGGGGCTGCGGCTTCGGCGACCGCAGTTCGCGGTTCTGGCCGCACCGAGACGGGGAGGCGCTTCAGGTTGCGCGCGAGCATGGTGCGATTCCATTCGAGCGGTCCGGGCTCGATGTGCAGTCGGGGGCGATGGGTGATCAAGCGCTCGAAGGCGAGGGTTCCCTCGAGCCGGGCCAGCGGGGAGCCCAGGCAATAGTGGATTCCGAAGCCAAAGGAGAGGTGGCTGCCGGCGTTGGCGCGTCGAACGTCGACGCGGTCCGGATCCTCGAACACCTCCGGATCGCGGTTCGCCGCGCCCTGGTGGAGGAAGACCCGGTCGCCGACCCGCAGTGTGTGGCCCGCGAACTCGAGGTCTTCCCGGCAGACCCGGACCATTAGCGCGGTCGGTCCCTCCCAGCGCAGGAACTCCTCGATGGCGCTCGGGATCTGCTCCGGGTGTTCCACGAGCCAGCGGCGCTCGGCGGGAAAGCGTTCGAGGGCCAGCAGTCCATTGGCGAGGAGGTTCGAAGTGGTCTCGTGCCCGCCGAAGAGGAGCAGCACGCCGGTCCCCACAATCTCTTCCATCGAGAGCGCATCGCCCTCGCTCTCGGCGGCGGCGAGCGCGGAGAGCAGGTTCGCCGCCGGTTCGCGCCGGTACTGGGCGAGGAGATCGCGAAAGTAGTCGTCGAGCTCCTCGAAGCCGCGGCGGGCGCGGGACATGCGCTCCGGATCCTCAAGCCCGCCGAAGACAAAGCTCTTCACGTCTTCCGACCAGGCGCGGAAGCGGTCCCGATCCAACGGGGGGACGCCGAGCATCTCGGCAATGACGATCGCGGGGAGCGGGTAGGCAAACGCCTGCATGTAGTCGGCGGAACCCGCCTCGCACAGCGCGCCGAGCAGTTCGTCCACCAGTGCGGCGACGCGAGGTCGGAGCTGTTCGACGACCCGCGGCGTGAAGGCCCGTTGCACCAGCCGCCGCAGCCGGGTGTGATCGGGCGGATCGCGGAACTCCATCCAATTGCGCAACACCCTCACCAACGCGTCTCGTTCATCGCCCAGCCCGGTGTGCTCGTTCGAGAGGCGTAGGTCGCGGAAGCCTGCCGCGACATCGCGGTAGCGCGTCACGATCCATGCGCGGTGGCGCTCGCTCCAGTGGACTGGATCCCGAACCCGCAGCGCGTGGAGCGCGGGGTGGGGGTTGGCCACGAGCTCGGGTGCGAGAAGATCGAACATCTCCCCATGAGAGCATGGCCGGGCAGAAGCGGCAAACCGGGGGGGCGGCGGCTTACAATGGAGCAGAGGAGGTGTGGGCGATGGCGAGGCAGGGGTTTCGGACTGGGGTGATACTCGCGCTGTTGGGGAGCGCTGCGACCGCGGGATGGCTTGCGGCGTGCGCACCCGGCGAGCCCGCGGAGCCGACCTTGCGGCTGCAGCGGAATCTGGGCGACCTCCACCATCCCATCACCACTTCGTCGGCCGCGGCCCAGCAATTCTTCGATCAGGGACTGACCCTCACCTTTGGCTTCAACCACGAGTTGGCCGTGGAGTCGTACCGGGAGGCGACCCGTCTCGACCCCAAGTGCGCGATGTGTTTCTGGGGGATCGCGCTAGCGCTCGGCCCGAACATCAACGCCCCGATGGGACCGGAGGCCGGGACGCGCGCGCTCGAAGCGGTGCGCCAGGCCGAGGCCTTGGCGCCCAGCGTGAGCGAGCCCGAGCAGGCATACATCGCGGCATTGGCCACGCGATATTCCGATGCGCCCGAGGTCGATCGCGCCACCCTCGACCGCGCCTACGCCGAGGCGATGCGTGCCGTGCACGAGCGCTACCCCGACGACCTGGACGCAGCAACGCTGTACGCCGAGGCGGTGATGGATCTCTCGCCCTGGGATTACTGGACCGAGGATGGGCAGCCCAAGGGCGACACGATGGCTGTGGTCGAGCTCCTCGAAGCCGTCTTGGAGCGTGACCCCTACCATCCCGGGGCGAATCACTACCTGATCCACGCCTTGGAAGAGTTCGATCCCCAGCGCGCCGAATCGGCCGCCGATCGATTGGCCAAGGTGGCGCCCGACTCGGGCCATCTCGTCCACATGCCTTCTCATATCTATTGGCGCGTAGGACGCTACGAAGATGCTGCCCGCATCAACGCTCTCGCCGCCGCCGCCGACGAGGCGCTCTTCTCGTGGTGTCGGAGCACGCCTTTCTACCAGAGCCTCTACTACACCCACAATCTGCACTTCCGGTGGGCCTCAGCGCTCGCGGCTGGCCAGGGTGACGCGGCGCTCACCGCGGCGCGTCGCCTCGAGTCGCAAGTCCCCGTCGAGCAGCTCGAGCAGTGGCCCTTTCTAGAGGACTTTCTTGCCGTTCCGTGGGTCACCTTGGCGCGTCTCGGACGTTGGGACGAGATTCTTGGCGCCGAAGCACCGCCTGCGAACCAGCCGTTTGTGACGGCGGTCTGGCACTACGTGCGCGGACTGGCCTACGCCGCCCAGGGCGACACGGAGGCCGCGCAAGCCGAGCTCGCCGCCGTCGACGCGGCGAGCGCCAATCCGGAGCTCGCGGATTTGGTCCACGACCCGGGCGGCAACACGGTGGGGCAAAAGCTCGCGATCGCTCGCTCACATCTCGCCGGTGAAGTCGCCCGCAGCCAGGGGGATCAGGCCGGCACCATTGCTGCGTTCGAGCAGGCGGTCACTTTTCAAGACGGCTTGAACTACGTCGAACCTCCCGCTTGGTACCTCCCATCGCGACTCCCGCTCGGCTACGCCTTGCTCGAGGCGGGAGAGCTCGAGCGCGCCGAAGCGGTATTTCGCGCCAACCTCCAGAACTATCCGCGCAACGGCTGGGGCCTCTACGGATTGGGGGAAAGCCTGCGTCGCCAAGGGCGTGACGCTGACGCCCGTTGGGTGCAAAAAGGCTTCGAGCGGGCCTGGGCAAAAGCGGACGTAAAGCTCGGAGGGGGGTGATTGGTGGCAAGGATCGCGAAGCGATCCGCGCAGCGAGGCGAAGCCGAGCGAAGTCACGCGCAAGGATCGCGAAGCGATCCGCGCAGCGAGGCGAAGCCGAGCGAAGTCACAAAACGGGGCAAAAGCGGACGTAAAGCTCGGAGGTTGATGCGATTGGGTTCGCTCAGCCCGCGCACAGCGGCGGTTTGCGACCCGACCACGGCGCCACCTCTTCGAGCTGATGCGCAACCCGAAGGAGCAGGTCTTCGCGACCGTAAGGCGCGACCAGCTGCACGCCGATCGGAAGTCCGGCCGAATTCCAGTGCAGGGGAAGCGACACGGCGGGCTGTCCCGAAACGTTGAAAGCCGCAGTGAACGGGCCCAGTTGAAGCACGCGGGCGAGGATCTCGAGGGGGGCGCCCGCGGAGTCGGCCAGCCATCCGAGGCGCGGGGGTGGCGCCGCGAGGGTCGGAAGCAGCAGTAGGTCGAAGCCGCCTTCCCACCAAGCGGCGATGCGTCGCGACCAGCCATGTAGCCATTCGTACGAGGCGATATATCCCGGGCCGGTGACGGCCCGTCCACGCTCGACCAGGTGCCACGTGTAGGCCTCGAAATCGGACGCCTCGGGTGCCTCTCCTCCTAGCCACGCGGCGATCTCATCCACGAGGTGGGCCGAATGGGCGCTGGCCAACGTCTCGAAGTGGACGACGCTCTCGAGTTCGCCGAGCGCGGCCGGGGCGCCGGGCTCCACCGCGTGGCCCAGCGACTCGAGCAGCTTCGCCCCGCGTTGGACCGCCTCTACACAGTCCGCCGCGACGGGTTCCTCGCCGAGGGTGCGCTCCACCATCATCCCGATGCGAAGGTGCCCGGGATCGCGGCCCGGTTGCTCGCGAAAGGGCAGAGTGGGGGGCGGCGCGAAATAGGGGTCGCCGGCACGCGGACCCGAGATCACGTCAAGGATCGTCGCAGTGTCGCGAACGCTGCGCGAGACGACGCCCTCCACCACCAGGCCGTGCCACATGTCGCCGTAGTCGGGGCCCAGGGAAACGCGCCCGCGGGTCGGTTTGAGCCCGACGAGACCGCAAGCGCTCGCGGGGATGCGGATCGAACCGCCGCCGTCGTTGGCATGCGCCATCGGAACCAAACGCGCTGCTACCGCTGCGGCGCTGCCACCGCTCGAACCGCCCGTCGAGTGGTCGGGATTCCACGGGTTGAGTGCCGGGCCGTGCGCCGCGGATTCGGTCGTCAAGGTCAGCCCGAATTCCGGCGTGTTGGTGCGACCGAGCGGGATCAACCCCGCGGCTGCAAACCGCTCGCTCAAGTACGAGTCGCGGGTGGCGCGAAAGCCGCTTTCGCGCAGGCGGCGCGTGCCCATCGAGATGGGATCGCCGGCGCGCAGGCACCCGAGATCCTTCAGCAGAAACGGGACGCCGGCGAAGGGCCCCGCGCAACGCACCGCCGCGCGAGCATCCTCGCGGGCCCTTTCGAAGAGCGGGGTCACGACCGCGCCCAGCCGTTCATTCAAGGCCTCGATGCGCGCAATCGCAGCTTCCACCAGTTCCAGGGAGCTCACGTCACGCCGTCGAACATGCTCCGCGAGAGCCGTGGCGTCGAGATCGAAGAGTTCGTCGAGCATGGGCGGCTACCCCGGCTTCCGGCGGGAGCGCGGGAGATAGAGGTCGGTCACGGTCCCGTGAGCAACCTCGGCCGCCATCCCGATGCTCTCGGAGAATGTCGGGTGGGGGTGAATGGTGAGGCTCAGATCTTCCGCATCAGCGCCCATCTCGAGGGCAAGGACCGCCTCCGCGATCAAATCACCCGCGTGAACCCCGGTGATCCCGGCACCCAGCAGGGACCGGTCGGTTGCCGAGAAGATCAACTTGGTGAAGCCCTCGCTGCGACCCGACCCGAGCGCGCGCCCGCTGGCGGCCCACGGAAACTTCGCCACACGAATCTCGATTCCCTGCTCGCGGGCCGCTTCCTCTCCGAGACCCATCCAGGCGATCTCCGGGTCGGTGTACGCGACCGAAGGGATCGTCGCGGGATCAAAGGCAGCGGGCAGTCCCGCGATCACTTCGGCGGCGGTTTTCCCTTCATGGGTGGCTTTGTGGGCCAGGAGCGGTGGTCCCGTGACGTCGCCGATCGCGTAGATGTGGGGGACGTTCGTGCGGCAGCGCTCATCTACCGGGATGAAGCCCCTTTCGTCCACGTGCACACCGGCGAGCTCGGCGCGGAGGCGGTCACCGTTGGGGCGCCTTCCCACAGCCACTAGGACGCGGTCGAAGCGGTCTTCCGCCGGCGCGCCCTCGCCTTCCAGGGAGACCCAGATGCCGTCGCCGCGCGCCGTCATGGCGGTCACTTTGGTGCCCGTGAAGAGGTTCTCGAAGCGCGCCTCCAGGCGCTTGTGCAGGGGTCGCACCAAATCGCGGTCGACGCCGGTCATCAGAACTTCAAGGAGCTCCACCACCGTGATCCGCGAGCCCAACGCGTGGTACACCGTCGCCATCTCGAGTCCGATGATGCCGCCGCCGACGACCAACAGGCGTTCCGGGATCTCACCCAGTTCGAGAGCCGCGGTCGAATCCATGACACGCGGATCCTCGTGCGGGAAGTCGGGGATGTCGACGCTCCGCGAGCCCACCGCGATGATCGCCGCATCGAAGGTGAGTGGTCGCACGCCGTCCGCGGTTTCGACCTCGAGCGCGTTCGGGTTGGCGAAACGGCCGATGCCGCGCAGAACCTCCACGCCGCGCTGTTTGGCCAGGCGGGCGAGGCCCCCCGTAAGCGTTCCCACCACGCCGTCCTTGTGGGAACGGATGCGGCCGAGGTCGACCTGAGGGTCTCCATAGCTGACGCCTTGATCGCGTAGCTCGGCAACCTCCTCCATCACGCCGGCAATGTGCAGAAGCGCCTTCGAAGGAATGCATCCGACGTTCAGGCACACACCGCCCAGCGTCGCTTCGGGCTCCACCAAGGTGACCTGTTTACCCAAGTCCGCCGCGCGGAACGCGGCGGTGTAGCCTCCCGGCCCGGCGCCCATGACGACGACTTCGGCGTGATCGCCGGCGCGCCGCGCTGTGTCCCCGGAGCGGGGCCGGCCGGTCACCGTCGCTCGCGCCTGCTCAGGTGTGCCCTTCTCGCGCACCACCAGTCCGCCCGCTCCGGCGCGGGCGTCGTCCGCGACCTCCATTGCGACCATCGGCGCCCCCTCACTCACCAGGTCGCCGAGCGAGAGCAGGATCTCGCGCACCACGCCTTCATAGGGCGAGGGAATCTCAACGCTCGCCTTGTCGCTCTCGAGCGTCACGAGGGAATCTTCGCGGGCCACCCGCTGTCCGACTGCCACCAGGATCTCGATGACCTCGACGTCTTCGAATTCGCCGATATCCGGGACTGCGACTTGAATCAGTGCCACTGACGCTTCCTAGAGGAGCACGCGGCGTAGGTCGCCGAGGTACCCGGCGAGCTGCGTCGTAAACCGCGCCGCGTCGGCGCCGTCGATCACCCGATGGTCGTAAGAGAGGGAGAGCGGCAGCATTAGGCGCGGCACGAACGCGCCGTCCTGGAACACTGGGCTCCACTGCATCCGGGATACTCCCAAGATTGCCACCTCCGGATGATTCACGATCGGCGTGAACATGGTTCCGCCGATGCCTCCGAGGCTCGAGATGCTGAAGCTTCCGCCCTGCAGGTGTTCGGGGCGGAGCTTGCGATCGCGGGCGCGCGACGAGAGCTCTTGCAGCTCGGCCGCGAGCTCGAAGAGCCCCTTGCGGTCGGCGTCGCGCACCACCGGCACCACTAGGCCGCGTTCGGTTTCGACGGCGACGCCGATGTGGTAATAGCGCTTGAGGATCAAGTTCTCGCCCGTGGCATCGAGCGAGGCATTGAACTGCGGAAATTCGCGCAGCGCACTGACGCTGGCCTTCACGATAAAGGGCAGGAAAGTGAGCTTCACCCCGCGGCTCTCGGCGTCGGCGCGGTGAGCCTTCCGGAAGGTTTCGAGCTCGGTGATATCGGCTTCATCGAACTGGGTGACGTGCGGCACCGTCACCCAGCTGCGGTGCAGGTTGGCCGCGGAAAGCTTGCGGATGCGGTTCACGGGCGTGGTTTCGATTTCCCCGAACTTGGAAAAATCGATATCCACGGGGGCCGCCACATGCACCCCGGCGATTGGGACGCCCCCCCTCGCGCCCGCGCCGCCCAGGCTCGCCTTGACGTAGCCCTGGACGTCTTCTTTCAGGATGCGGCCCTTGCGGCCGCTGCCCGGAACGAGGTGCAGGTCGACGCCGAGCTCGCGGGCGAGCCGCCGGACCGAGGGGCTCGCGTGAGCTTGTGGGAGGTCCGAGCTCACGGTGTAGGGAGCCATATCCGCGACGTCCGGAGTAGCGGCACCCTGCTCCTCGTCGCCCGAGAAGGGATCGCCTATGGCTCGCTGCGCGCGGCCGGCTTCACCGGTCGCTTGCTCGGCTGATCTTCGCTCGCCTACGGCTCGCTGCGCGCGACCGGCTTCACCGGTCGCTTGCTCGGCTGATCTTCGCTCGCCTACGGCTCGCTGCGCGCGACCGGCTTCACCGGTCGCTTGCTCGGCTGATCTTCGCTCGCCTACGGCTCGCTGCG
>CAZTOE010000119.1:0-12802 GCA_964615045.1 uncultured Spirochaetales bacterium | reverse complement strand
ACACGGCCCCGCCGAGGTTCGACAGGGCTTGCGTGAAGCCGATCGCGAGCCCGGTCGTGCAGAGCGCCCGCTCCACCGCTTCCCGCAGGTTTGGGGTCCCCTCCTGCACTTCCCAGCGAATCCGATCCATCAGATAGATGGCGTAGTCGATCCCAATGCCAATTCCGACTCCGACGACGGCCACGGTGTTGAGATTCATGGAGATTCCGGCCAGGCGCATGTAGGCGTGGGTCAGCACCGTGGCCAGGAGCATCGTCATCAACATCAGGGCCGCCGCATGGAACGAGCGGTAGAAGAGGAGCACGGAGAGAAAGACGAACCCGAGCACGGCGGGGAGGATCCGCCGGCTCGAGGCGCGGATCTCCTGATTGATGGCGGCGGTGACGCCCACCACGCCACCCGCCAGCTGGATCTCGAGCCCATCGACTTGGGCGTCCGGGGATCGGGTCCAGGCTTCGGCCCGCTCGACGAGGCGCGCAACGGTTTCGGCGCGGTGGTCCCGAGCATAGAAAATGGCATTGGTCTCCTGATGCGGGGCGTCCAACAGGTGGCGCAGCGCATCGGGAATGGCGGCGGTAATGAGGTAGGAGTAGATCAGACCGCCGGTGTCGTTGGGGGATTCGGGCAGCTGCGCGTAGCGCGGGTCGCCATTGCGCGTAAAACGGTGCAGTGTTCGGATCAACTCCGGAAGTCCGTAGGACGCCACGATCGCGGGGTCTCGCAACATCTCCTCGTTGAGCGACTCGAGGGCGTGCAGGACCTCGGGCCTCCGTACGCCGCCGGGCTCCGCCGTGCGCGCAATCAGGTAGAGCGGCGCCGTTCCCGCGAATTTGCTCGCGATGGCGGCCGCCGAGCGATTGTAGTCGTGGTCCTCATACAGGAGCGACGATCCCGGCTCCGTTTCCCCGACCGGCAGGCCCACGCTGAGCCAGAGCCCCAGGCCGAACAGCCCGCCACAGAGCAGAAGTAACCGCCGCGCTGCCGCCGGGCGCGTGAGGAAAGCGCTCCAGAGCGGGAGCGCGTGGTGGAGCAGCGTGGCCAGACGACCGCCGGCGGGCGGCTTCACATAGATCAGTAGCAGGGGAACCAGCAAGAGCCCGCTCACCGCGATGGAGAGCGCCCAGAAGGAGCCGTATCCGGCCAACTTGTCGTTCAAGGGGATGTCGCTCAGCGAGATCAACCAGATGCCCGCGGCGTCACCCGCAATGGCCAGGAGACCTGGCGTGAGGAGGCTCTCGAAGGCCACCTGCGCGGCGCGTTTGGAGTCTCGGAAGCGGGGCCACTCCTCGCGGAACCGCTCCAACATCTGGACCGCATGGGAAAGGGCTCGCGCCGACACCAGGAAGGGAACCACCAGCGTCAGCGGATCGACGGCTTGTCCGCGCAGGCTCACATAACCGAGCCCCCACACGGCGGAGGTAAAGGCGGCCAGCAGGGGCAGGAAAACGCCTACGGGAGAATGGAAATGCGCCACCAGGAGCAGCACCATGATGCCCAGCGTCCACAGCACCACGCGACCGGCCTCGGGTAGATAGCGAAAGGCCCAACCCGCCAAGACCGATGGTCCGACGGCGTGAATCGCCACGCCGGGAACCGTCTCTTCCTCCCGGATCTGCTGCAACGCGGCGAAGGTCTCGGGCACATCGAGACCAGAGTCATTGAGCTGAGCCTGAATCAATGCCGTGGTCAAATCCGTCGAGATCAACACGCCGAACACGGCCGGATCGGCCTCGATCGACTGACGCAGCTCCGCCAGGGCAGCGGCATCCGGAGCCGAAGCGCGGGGGTTGTAATAGGGCCTCGAGATCAGGGTGCCGTCGGCCGTCACCCGGGTGTTGCGCACGTTGCGGTGCGTCAAGCTGCGCAGCAGGTTGTGGTTGACGCCGGGAATGCCGTCGACGCGGCGGGTCAAGCGATCGAGCCGCGCCAGACCCTCGGGAGTCAGGACCGAGCCCTCTTGCACCTGAAGCGCGACGAGGATGAAGTTGGCCCCGCCAAAGGTCTCGCGGATGCGGTTGTGCAACTCGATGTACGGATGGTGGGCGGGGAGGAGATCAGCGAAGCTCGAATGGAGCGAGAGCTTCGGAAGCTGTGCCGCGAAGGCTAGCGTCAGCCCGAGGATGACGAGCAGGGCCAAACGGGGGAAGCGGAAGAGCCCCTTGCTCACCCGCTCGCCCCACGTCTCGGGGCTCCTGGCGGAGGGCTTCAAGGAGAGTCCGCGCGCGAAGGCTCGTGCCGCGGGCCTCGTTCGCGGCCCACATGGCGCGCAGCAACGAACGGAAGCTCGACGCGCAGGGCGGCCCCCTTTCCCACCACCACGAAGGCGGCGAGGTCGAGCTCCGCGATCCCCCTCAAGTACGCGGTTCCCGCTCCGTTCTCGCGTGAACCCAAAGGCAAGCGGTTCCAGCCTTCGGGTCGCCCGTCGAGCGCGCTGACCAGGCTCTCCCCGCGATCGCCCACGGCCAGCAACCGTTCGCCCACCCGGGCGATCCCATAGAGTGCAGCTTGCGTGTCGGACGGCTCGCTCACCCAAGCGTCGTCACCGGGATCAAACCGGTAGATGCGGCCGTAGTTGCCCACCACCCAGGCCCGCCCGTCCGAAGCGAAGTGGGCCGCCTGGGGATACAGCTCCCCGGGGATGTCCGGCCCCCGGCGCCAATGCGCTCCACCGTCGTCGGATTCGAAGTACGTGCCGAACTCGCCGACGACCCGCCCGCGCCGCGAATCGACGAAAGCGATCGACGTCAAGAGTCGATCGGTGTCTTCGGGCGAAAGTGCCTGCCAGTGGGCGCCGCCGTCGTCGCTGCGCAGGATGGAGCTTTGCTCTCCAACGGCCCACAGGCGCCCGGCCTCGTCACAGATCAGCGCCAGCGATCGGGGCGCGACGCGCCCTTCCGGGGCTTCGGCAACTGGGGATTCTGAGACGTCGGCGGTCCCGAGCCGGATCTCGCGTCGGGTCCACTGGACCGGGGGCGTTTCGCGCACCCAAAGACCCCGCTGGAAGTCAAGCAGGTAGAAGCGCCCGTCCGGACACACGGCCACATCGATCAGCGGGGGCTTTTCGGGAATCACGCGTCGCTTCCAGTGAAGCGCCGCGTCCTCGGACTCGAGCAGGAGCCCGTTGTCGCCTACGGCGACGACGCGGCGATCGTGACTGGCGACGGCCTGGAGCGAATCCCGTGACCCCACCTGATCCGAGCGAACCACCCGCAAGCGTGACGATTCCTCGGGCGTCGCGTCACGGAGCGCCGACGGCGCCGACCCGCCCACGCAGACGGGCACCAAGGCGCCGACGAGCGCCAAGGCGGCGAACCGCGGCCGCCATCGAAGAATCGATCCCACGCCAACCCCGAGTTTGCTTTCCAGAGCCCTTCGCGAACGCACTCTAACCCGCGCTGCACGACGGACACACCGCCATCGGAAATGGCCCGAGGACGGCGACCCAGGACCAGGAGGGTCAGGAGACACGAGAGACCAAGCAAGAAGCTTCGGGGCTCGGGAACGAGCTCCGTCGCCCGCTCCGCGATGATCGCGTGCATGGCCGTGGTGGGATGAACCGCGTCGAAGAGGAAGAATCCGTCGGCGACCGCGCTCTGGGGAGCGTTCGCGCAAGTGAAATCGTTCAGGCAGGGGATTCCGAAGTCGGTGTCGTCGCTCGCGCGGTCGATCGCCGCGGGCAGAAGTCCAAACGCAACCGGATCGGCGAACAACTCCTCGACCAGCCCGAAGATGTCCAGTTGGAAGATCGTGACCCCGCTCTGCGCGGCCAGGGCCGGCGCCAGCAGTGCATTGAATGTGGTGCTCAAGTGGTTGGCGAGGTCGCGCTCCGCCGGCGTAAACGCGGCGCCGACCCCCGTCGGAAACGCGAAGGTGCCAAAGGCGCGGCCGATATCTGGCAGGTTCGGGACGAGAAAGGTGCGCGCGCCCAGCCCCCGAAGGCGCTGAAGGCCCGCCACCAGTTCGTCCACCGCGGTTTGCATCGCACCGGCCGCGGCCGGAAGGTCGAGAACATTGTTGCCGCCCAGCCAGATCACATAGAGGGCGTCGGGATCGGCCTGGTTGAATTCGCGAATCGCCAACAGAGTGATCTGGTTGTCGAGATCGGCCGTGGTGTCGCCGCCGTCGGCAAAGTTGTTGCCCCCGCTGATCGACGCCTGGGCGGTGAAGCCGAGCGACGCGGCGAGGGCATCGCTCCAGACCTCGCCGTTCGAACACCGCCCCGGTGCATATCCCCCCGCGAAGAGGAGCGCGCAGGTATTGCCAGTGTCGGACAGGCTGTCCCCGAAGAAATACACGTCGCTAAACGCCTGCACCCCAGCTCGAGGGACCAGACAGACCAGTCCGAACAGCGCGAAGAAAAGGCGCGGTCGCATGCAGGGCTGCTCCTTCCCGCGTACGGGAGACGTCGGGAAGCCCGCGTTTCCATGCGCGGGACCTCTCGCCCGGCGGCCCCCCCCGAGGGCGAGTCTACGGGAGCGAGACGCGCCGGCGCTTCGCGTGACCAGCGGGGTCTTTCGGAACCCGAGCTTCCCACTTGAGCCTTTGGGACGCGTGCGAGGCTCGAGGCGGCCCGGCGCGCTGGAACGGAAAGGCTCAAGTCAGCGCCGCCGGGGACCGATCCCGGCGCCGAGGCAGGAGGAACTTCGTATGAACCGCACCCTCGCAGCGATCGGCGCGTCGGCGCTCGTTTTTGGCTGTCTCCACACGGCGCAGGCCGGCTGGCTCGACGAAGGCATCGGCGCCTACAACCGACCCGGGCCCTATCTATCGCTCGGTGGGGGCGCAGTGCTCGAAGACTTTGACATCGATTCCGGCGGCGGCGTCAACTTCAACTCGGAATCCGGGTGGCAGATCAACCCCCTGGTCGGCTACCGGCTGGCCCCCTGGGCGGCTGTAGAGCTCGAAGGCAAGTATTTCGACGGCGTGAAGCTCGAACTGAGTTCACCGCTGGGGAGTGCCAACGGCGAAGTCGGCGGATGGGCCACCTTCGGCAACCTGAAGCTCTACGCGCCGTGGAACCACCGGATCCAGCCCTGGATCAAAGGGGGAGTCGGCTTGGCGCAGATCGAGGTCTCTTCCGGAGGCATCGACGCGAACGACAAAGATCTGGCCTGGCACGGGGGGATCGGCGTCGACTTCGTGGTCAACGATCACTTCACGGTCGGCGTCGAGGGAACGCGCTTCCAGACCGAGGGAGACCTGGATGGCTTCGACTTCTGGACCGCCGGGGGCTTCGTCACCTTCCGCTTCGGCGGAATCGGCGGCGGCGACTACGCGGCGCGCTAGCGCCCCGACGAACCGGGCCCCTCTACCATGCGGACCACCGTGAAGTAGCGGGAGGCGAATTTCCATTCGCCACTGATCTGGGCGTATTCATCGGCGTAGTGTCCGGCACCGAGCCAATCCATATTGTTCTTGGCGCTGCGCAGGTCGAGGTAACAACGCCCCGTCGCCCGCCCGTCGCCCTGCAATGCGATCACGTGGTTGTGGATGTACGGGCGCGGAAGAAGCTTCAGACCCTCGGTGTAGAAAGTGCGGAGTGCCTCACGCCCGCGTGCGCCGGTTTCCCCATCCGGTCCCTTCACGACGAAGGCGCCGTCTTCGGTAAAGAGATCGACGATGCCGTCGATGTCGCCGCGCCACACACAGTCGCAGTAGCGCAGCGGAAGATCGCGAATGGCCTCGCGATCGAGTAGTTCGTCGAGTTTCTTCTCCACCGTGCTCATGCCTTTTCCTTTTCCCCGCCGCAGCGAGCCGCTGCAGAACGGATTGGGGCCACGGGATCCACCGGGTCGAGGATACTGATCGCGAAGCTTTATGGCATTTCCCACTCGGGGGTGTCGCCGAAACGATCCACCACGAACTCGGTCGGGCTCGAGCTTCCGCGTCGTCCGGTTGAGAAGCCGCACTCTGGGGCCGCTCTTCGAGATGGGCGACGTACTTGCTCGGCACCTGCCCACAAATGACGCTTTATCTTCATGACGAGAAGACTCAATATCCCGGGGCGCACTGCCATGGAGGGCGGACGAGATGAAGCTTCGCATGGGCGCCTTCGTATTGCCGAGCGTCGCCGCGCCGCCGGCGGCGATCGAGCGCGGCTTCGCCGGCCAGAATCCCAACTACTACCAGCGCGGGTTGCGGGAAGGGGCGCGCCTGATTCGACAGCTCGAAGCGCTGGGGTTCGACTTCGTGGCGTTCTCCGAGCATCACTTTCACGTCGAGGGTCTCGAGGTCTCGAACAACCCGATCTTGCTGGGTGCCTGGGCCGCTGGCCTCACGGACCGCCTGCGGATCGGCCAGATGGGCACGGTGTTGCCCGCTCGCAACCCGATCCTGGTCGCAGAAGACCTGGCGATGCTCGACCACTTCTCGGAAGGCCGGATGTTCGCCGGCTTTGCACGCGGCTATCAGGCTCGCCACGTGCGCACCATCGGCCAGAAGTACAACGCCTTCTCGACGGCTCCCAACGATCCGGATTTTCGCGAGCACGACCACATCAACCGCGAGCTCTTCCAGGAGCACGTCGAGATCATCCGGCGCGCCTGGAGCGAGCCGCTGTTCGCGCACCGCGGCCGGCACTGGGAGATCCCACCGAGCGGCATTGCCTGGGACCACCCCGCGACGCGCCGCCTCGCGCCCGGGATGGTCAACGACGCTGGCGAGATGCAGCAGATCGGCATCGCGCCTCAGACCCTGCAAGACCCGACGCAGGTCGAGGTCATGATTCCGTTTACGATGAGTGCGGAGACGATCGAGTGGTGCGCCCGGGAAGGGGCCCGCCCGATCTTGTTCACCCCCATCCCGGAGTACGTGCGAGGCGCCCTCGACGCCTACCACAAGGCGGCCTCCGAGGCGGGACGCGACCTCGCTTGGGGCGAGGGCGTCGGGCACTTTCGAGAGATCGTGGTGGCGGAGAGTGACGCTGAGGCCGAGCACCTCTCGAACCAGGGGCTCGGGTATGTGTGGACCACCTGGCACGATTGGTTCGGCTTCAACGAGGCCTTGCGCCGGCCCGGCGAGCAGGGCGCGGTTCCCAATACCCCGGAGGCGGTGCGGGAGCGCGGCTACTCGATCGCCGGCTCGGTCGATACCGTGGCCCGCAAGCTCGAAGCGATGCTGGAAGTCACGAAGACACGGTTGCTGGTGCCGTGGATCTTCGCCGGGCCGGCGCCGATCGACGGCCTGCTGCGCAGCAATGAACTGCTGATCGAGCGGGTGCTCCCCAAACTCGGAATCGCGCTCGAGCGGCGGGCCCCGGTACTGCGTGACGAGGTCGCCGAGCTCTGGCGACGCGATTCGGTCTGAACCTCCTACCCCAACCCGGGAGAATCCCATGGCGAGCCCGATTCCTTCCCACGACGAACTCGTCGGCCGCGCCCGCGAGGTGGCCGAGGTGGTGGCCCAACACGAGCGGGAGAGCGACGATGCGCGGTCACTCCATCCGGCGAGCGTGGCCGCCCTCCGCGACGCGGGTCTTTTCAAGTTGATCCAACCGCGCCGCATCGGGGGTTACGAGCGGGGGTTGTCGACCCTGCACGCCGTGGCCCGCGCCCTCGGAGCTGGCTGCACCGCCACGTCGTGGGTGTATACCGTGACGGGCGCCCATACCTGGGTCTTGGGCATGTTCCCGGAGGAAACCCAGGACGAGATCGCGCTAGACGATCCCGACACGATCATTCCGGGAACGCTGGCATCCCAGGGCAAAGCCACGCCCGTCGACGGCGGCTTCCGGTTGAGCGGCCAATGGCAGTTTGCGAGCGGCTGCGACCACGCCCGCTGGGGGCTTTTCTGCGCCAAGCAGACCGACTCGAGCGGCAACGAGCCCAAGCACGTGCACGTGATGGTTCCGTCCCGCGACTACCGCATCGAAGACACCTGGCACGTGATGGGGCTGCGCGGCACGGGCAGCAAGGATGTCGTCGTCGAAGGCGCTTTCGTACCCGCCCACCGCACGATGCCGACCGGTCAACTCTTCTCGGCCGAAAGCCCGGCGGCGACACGCCACGCGACCCATGTCTATCAGGTCCCGGTGCTTCCCTCGCTGACGTACCTCCTCACGGCCCCGGTGCTCGCGATCACCCAGCGAATCTATGACGCTCACGTCGAGCGCACGGCCGGACGTCGGGATCGCTACGACGGCTCATCGAAAGCGCGCAAGGCGGGGACCCAGATGCGCGTGGCCGAGGCGTGGGCCGAAATCCAGTGTGCCGATGCCCTCGTGCGGGAAACGACGGGCGAGCTTGAACGCCTGGTCGACCAGGGCCTGCGCGCCGACGATGCGACGCGGATCGCGATCAAGTGGCGGGCCAGCTACGCCGTGCGACTTTGCTGTCGCGCCGCCGATCGCCTCTTCGAGGCGTCCGGAGCCAACACGGTGTACGAGCGAGAGCCCATCCTGCGCTTGGTGCAGAGTCTTCACACCGCCGCACACCACGCCGCGGCGGACTTCGACAACAACGCGACCAGTTTCGGAAGCTTCGCGCTGGGTCAGGGCCCAGGCACGTGGCTGTTGTGAACGCGCGACGCGAAGGGAAGCGGAATGACCCAAGCGGGCGTGGTTGCGAACGCGCAGAGGAGCGCGTCGAGCCTGCTCCCGACGTTCGCGACCAACGGCGACGATCTGACCGGGGCGGAGGCGAAGAAGCTCTACGACGTGACGCGCCTCAAACGGCGGGCCCGCTAGCCCACCGGCGCACCCCTACGGTTCGCGACGCCAGCGGTCGAGGGTGTCGAGGTACGCCAAGACGGTCCGGACGGGGATCTGGTACTCCTTGCAGCGCGCTTCGATCTCCGCGATCAACTCCGACGCGGGGCGATGGAGGGCGGGCCGGAGTTTCTCCGCGATGGCTTGCGCGACGAAGTCCGATTGCTCCGCGTGTCGCTCATCTCCCTCGCTCCGGAGGAGGCGGACGTCGAGCTGATAGCTGGCGCGAATGGCCATTGCGCCGTCGACCAGACCCCATACGTAGGCGGCGCGGGCCTCCTCCGGGAGCGCGAGGAAGCGCTCGCACGGGATTCCGTCGGCACGGGCGCGCGCCGCCAGGCTCAGCACCAGCGTCAGCAGCAGGGTTGTCACAACCATCGGCGCCAGTTTTTGCGCGGCGTCTCCGCCGCTCGGATCGTTCCGCTTTGCCGCGAGCGGCCCCTCAGCGCCCGGCAAGAATCGCCTCGAGGACCACCGCGTTCGCCTCTTCGAGCGGCGCGCATGCCAACATGGCGGCACGCGCTCTTTCTGCGGTCTCGGCCTGCGCCAGGCGTTGCCAGAGCTCGCCACCGGCGCGCTCCCCCGCCGCGAGAATCGCCATCTGATGTGGGACGGTGCGGCCCCCGAACAAATCATCGGCGACCCGCGCCAGCTCCGGCATCGCTTCCGCGAGTTCTTTTTGAATGGCCCCGGCGTTGGGGTACAGCGCCTCGACCCTCGAGGCGATCTCTTCCTCGCGGTCAGCACACGCGAGTAGCTCGGAGTGCTTCGAGCGGTGGTCGGACAGCGAAGCCCACTCCCGATAGAGCGCCGCGGCGACGCGCTCCAGCATCGCCATGACCAGCGGTCTGTGCTCGGCTTTCACGTTCGCCAGCAAATTGTTGAACAATCCGTCGAAATCCGGAATCTCAAACTCATGCTTCGGGGACATACGCACCTCGATGAAACCTTGAGACGTAGCTCGACGCAGGATAGCCCGGGCAGAGGACGATCAGCCGCCCTTTCGAGATTGCAGGGGCTGAGGCATATACCCTCGCCGGGGGCCTCGCGGCGAGCGGCGGGTCCGGCCGCGGGGTCAACCCCTGGTCCAGCCACAAAAAGGGGGCCGATGCAACGCACAAAACGCCTCCGCACCGCGGCGTGGTGGAGTGGTCTGATGCTGTTGGGGGGCGCGCCCGGCTGGTCTACCGACGATCCCGTGGTTCGAGAACCACCGCGGCGGGGCGTCGCCAGAGGGGGCGCCTTCGACCTTGTCGCGTTCCTCCCGAACCGCGAACCGTGCGCGGCACTGGGGGCCGATCGCAGCACGGAGAATCACGAGTTCCATCGGCGTGGCCCCGACGCACTCACGCTGGGGTCGGAAGCCACAGTGTGCCCGATCCTCGGGATCGCCCAGCCCCTCCCCGGCAGCGGGTAGCCGCTCGACGTGTCGAAGTCGAGTCCCTTCGTCCTGATCGTCGGCATGCATCGGAGCGGAACGAGTTGCCTCGCGGGAAGCTTGGAGCGCTGCGGTCTCTACCTGGGCCCCGTCACGCGCTCGAGCCGCGCGAATCCGCGCGGGAACCACGAGCCCAAGTGGATCACCCGAATCCACGCCCGAATCCTCCGCGAGAGCGGCGGCGATTGGCGCACACCGCCCTCGACGCTTCGGCTCTCATCCTGGCGGCGCTGGACGCTGCGGCGAAAAGCCCTCCAGCTGGCGCGCCACGCGCCGTGCGGCCTGAAGGATCCGCGGCTCTTGTTGATGCTCGAGGTTTGGGAGGAGCTCGTCCCGGGCGCGTGCCTCGTGGGCACCTTCCGACATCCCGCCGCCGTCGCCCGTTCCCTTGCCGCCCGCAACGACATGGAGCCCGAGGAAGGCCACCGCCTTTGGCTTCGCTACAACGAGGCGCTCGTGCGGCGCCATCGCATGGCGCCGTTTCCCATCGTCGAGTTCGATCTTGCCGATCTCGAGGGCTATCTCTCGGCGGTATTGGCCATCGCCCGCGGGCTGGGCCTCGAGGCGGATCCAAACGCCGATGCCGTGCGGGCCTTCGCGCAAGCGGCTTTCTCCCACCACGCCGCCGACGGCCCGGTGCCGCCGGCCTGCCGCGCCGTATTCGACTATTTGCGTGCGAACCGGCTGCGCCCCGGCGAGCCCACACTCTGGGCCTCGCCGCCCGGCCCAGCACCCCTGGTCGGGATCGGCTCACGCGAACCGGGCTCTGCGCGCAGGCCGCCCAACAGCGCATAAGTCGCCGCACCCGCGGCGACGAAGAGCGGTGCGGATTCTCTCAGGACGCGGTGGAGTCCAGCGCCGGGGCATGCTCATGGGGTCAACGGAGCGGCACCGGGCGCCGGCTTTCGCGAGGTGCAGTCGTTCCGCAAGGCCTATAACGTGCACGGAAACCGGGATGTCCAGCTGGAGTTCCGGGACGGAAAACGGCTCCCGATCGGCTCTCAGCGCGCCGATGAGTTGGCAGCGGCGATTCTCGCCCGCTGCCCGCACGGAGAGTGAGGTGGCCGCTCCGAGCTAGCGTGGGGACCGAGCGGTGACCGGACAGGCCAGAAAGCCCCTTCTGACGCGCCAACTCCTCGGTGTCGGGATCTTCGTCGGCAGCTATCTGTCGGCGGCGATCGCGGCGGCGGCCTACACGCGCAACACCGAGTTCATCTTCTATATCGCGGTCATGTTCGTGTTGATTGGCGCGGTCCTCTTCATTCACGCGCAGATCGCGCTCTCTCCGGGGCTGCTCTGGGCGCTGGCGATCTGGGGGGGCATGCATCTGGCCGGCGGCCTGATGCCGGTTCCAGCCCACTGGCCGGTGGACGGCGAATTCCGGGTGCTTTACAGCTGGTGGATCCTGCCTAAGCAAGCGGCTGGGGCGGGATCAACGGGCGGCTGGCTCAAGTACGACCAGATCACCCATGCCTACGGGTTCGGCGTCACCACATGGCTTTGCTGGCAGGGTTTGCGGGGTGCGCTGCGCGGCTATCTCCGCAATGGCAGGCCGGTTCGGCCGACCCTGGGCCTGATGGTGGTCGCGGCAGCCGCCGGAGCGGGCTTTGGAGCACTCAACGAGATCGTGGAGTTCATTGCGACGGCCATCACGATCACCAACGTCGGCGGCTACGAGAACACCGGCTGGGATTTGATCTACAACGCACTCGGAGCGATCGTCGCCGCCTCTCTGATCTACGCCTTTGAGGGCCGCAGGTTGCGCCCCGCCGACGCCGACTCGTCATCGCGCGCGGCACTGGCTACCCCTCCCATTGACGCCAACCCCGAGGTCTAAAATGCCGCTCTACACGCTGGCGCTCGCCGCCCTTCTCCTCACCCCGCTGGCCACCCGGGCCGACGAGCGACCGTTCATCCAGGTGTACAAATCGCCGACCTGCGGCTGCTGCGTGGGGTGGATCGACCATCTCGAAGCAAACGGCTTCCGGGTAGAGGCCCGCGACGTGGAGGACATGACGACCGTGAAGCGGGCGATGGGGGTCCGTCCGGAGCTCAGTTCCTGCCACACGGCGCAGGTGGGCGGGTACGTCATCGAGGGTCACGTGCCGGCCCAGGACATCGCCCGCCTGTTGCGCGAACGTCCGGCGTTCGCAGGCCTTGCGGTGCCCCGCATGCCGATTGGCTCGCCCGGCATGGAGGGTCCCAATCCCGAGACTTATCGCGTATTGGGCTTCGACGCCAGCGGAGAAGTGGCGACCTTCGCCGTCCACGTGCCCGCGGAGCAGGCCGCGCCCGCCGACGCGCGACCCTGAAGCCGCTGCGCCGCGCGCCTTGCCGGTGATCGATTCGCTCCCGACCAACTATCATCACCTTTCGAATCATCCGCAATCGGAGGGAGTCATGAATGTGAAGGTCGCCGATCTGATGACGGAATCGGTTGTGACCACCGAACCCCACAAGAGCATCGAGCACGTGAGCAAGATGCTCGAGCGCAATCGGGTCAGCGCCATCCCGGTGGTCGATAGCGAGGGACAACCCGTCGGTATCGTATCGGCCACCGATCTCGTGCCGGGCCTGAACGGCGATTCGCCGATCAAGACCGTCATGACAGAGAAGGTCTACACGATCCCGAAATACGATGACGTCAGTACGGCCGCCCG
>CAZTOE010000118.1:0-12847 GCA_964615045.1 uncultured Spirochaetales bacterium | reverse complement strand
TGGTCAAGGGCGGGGTCATCGACCCCACCAAGGTCGTGCGTGCGGCGCTCCAGAACGCCGCCAGCGTGGCGTCCCTGCTCCTCACGACCGAGGCGCTCATCGCGGAAAAACCCAAGGAGAAAGCCAACCATTCTTCGTGAAAGAAACGGTCCCTGAGGGGCGGCGACGCCCTTCGACGCGATCCGTTCGTCGGCGAGGGGCCCTGTTCTCCTACAGTGCCGAAAGGACCTCGATCCTCGACCGCTCGATCTGCGGGTCCTGATTGTGCCCGTTCGCACGAAGCTCGAACTGGCGCTCCATCCGCTCAAGGAACCTCGCGAGCACGAGTCGATCCTCCGCCCGCCCGGACTTCGATCGATCGCTCGAAACGAACATCCCGAAGCAGTCGTCGTCACCAAGGGCCTTCCAGAGGATCGCCCTGATGATCTCGTGCTCGTCCTCGTGCATGACCATCCGCGCCTCCTGCCTTAGATTCCTGCCGTTCAGCTTGGGTCCGCTCATCCGCTTCACCTCCTGTTGATGCCTATGGCCCGCGTTCATTCCGACCGGCCCGCTGCGATCGGTGCGCCGGCCAGCGGCATCTCATCCGGGTTCATCCCCTTCAGAAACTTGAACAGGTCGCTGTCGGTAGATAGGACGAGGGTCGTGCCGGCGGCGATGATGGACTTGTAGGACTGCATGGTCCGGGTGAATTCATAGAACGCCACCGCTTCGGGGCTCTGGTTGTAGGCCCTCGCGTAGATCTCGGTCGCCTTCGCGTCCGCCAGCCCGCGGATCTCTTCGACCTGCCGGTAGGCTTCCGACTGGATCTTGTTCAGGTCGCGCACGCGGTTGCCGCGGATTCTTGCGGCCTCGCCGTTCCCCTCTGACAAGAAGCGTTCGGCGATCTGCCGCCGTTCACTGATCATCCGATCGTAGATCTTCGGCCGCACGCTCTCGTTGTAGTTGATCCGCTTGAATCGAATGTCGAGCAGCTCGATGCCGAACACGCGAACCTTGTCCGCGGCTGCGGAGAAGATCTCCTGCTCGACCAGTTTGCGTCCCTTTTGGATCGGGACCAGCGTACCCATATCGAGCTCCCGTTCCGCGTCGGTCAGCAGGGTGTCACGCAGGGGCACGCGATCCTTGGTAGTGCGGATGATCTCGATCAGCTCATGCTTGGCGACGGCATTTCGGGTCTCGCTGCCCAGGATATCGTCCAGGCGGGACTGAGCGCTGCGCTCATCGCGCAGCCGCAGGAAGTACTGGAGGGGATCGGTGATCCTCCAGCGAGCGAAGAGGTCGACCGAGATGTAGAGCTTGTCCTTGGTCGGCATGTCCGATGGACGACCGTCCCACTCGAGAACGCGCTTGTCGATCGGATTGATGTCCTGGATGAAGGGCAGCTTGAGCTTGAGGCCGGCGGATACGACGGGTTGGCCGACCGGCTTGCCGAACTGGGTGACAATCACCTGCTCGACTTCGCTTACCGTATAGACCGAGCTCATCAAGACGTAGAGTCCGACCATCACGACGGCCGCGATGGCGACCTGCAGGATCCTGGTCACGGCTGATCTCCCCTCTTGGCGTCGAGATTCGGGGAGTCGAGATTCAGCAACGGCAGGATGCCGCGGGTCTGTTCATCGACGATGATCTTGGAGCGCACGCCCGGCATGACCTCCTGCAGGGTCTCGAGATAGATGCGGCGGCGGGTCACCTCCGGGGCCTTGTTGTACTCCGCCAACAAGGCTCCGAAGCGGGCGACATCGCCTTCCGCTTCATTGATCCTCTTGAGCCGGTAGCCGTCGGCCTCGCGGATCCGCTGATCCTTTTCGCCCTCGGCCAGCGGGATCACCTTGTTGTAGTCGCGCCGGGCTTCGTTGATCAGCTTCTCCTTCTCCTGCTGAGCCTGGTTGACCTCGTTGAAGGACTCCTGCACCGGTTCCGGCGGATTGATGTTTTTCAACTGCACCTGGTCGATGCTGATTCCCATCGCGTACTTGGTCGAGAGCGCCTGCATCTTGGTGAGCGCTTCCGTTTCGATCTCCTGGCGGCCGATCGTGATCACCTCGTCCACGGTGCGATCGCCCACGACTTCTCGCATGACCGATTCGGAGACATAGCGGAGGGTCTCACTCGGTTCTCGAACCTCAAAGAGGAACTTGACCGGGTCCGAGACACGGTATTGAACCACCCACTCCACCAGTGCGGCGTTGAGGTCTCCCGTCACCATTTGCGTTTCCTGTTTCCCGTCGCGGGCACGAGAACCCTGGTAGGGATCGCGGGCGCCCGGGGTCGCGAAACCGAATTCCTGCTTCAACTGTCGTTTGACGGGAACGATGGTGGCCGCATCAATGCCAAGCGGCAGCTTGAACTGGAGTCCCGGCGGGACCTCCTTGAGATATCGACCGAAACGCTGCACCACAGCGACCGAGTCGCTCGGCACCGTGTAGAAGGCCGTCCACGCGGCGAGGCCGGCCGCGGCTAGGAGTGCCAGGCCGATCACTCCCCCGGTACCACGGGTCGGGGTGAGGTGCATGAGATGATCCCGTCCTCGCCGGACCAGGTCTTCAGTATCGGATGGCATTGGGGTGCCTCATTGGTGTTCGAGGCCCCGGTTCCTCCTCGTCGGAAGCGCGGGGCCCAGAACTCCTGCTTTGGTCAGGCCCTAGCGCCCGACCTTCACTCCTAGCGAGTCGATCGTGGCGTAAGTGAGCCCACCCGTGGCGAGTCCCTTGGCCTGCTGATAGGACCGCACCGCGCCGAGGGTCTGTTGGCCAATCAAGCCGTCGATCGGGCCTGGGTCGTGCCCGGCGCTGCCGAGGGCCTGTTGGATCGAGCGAACGGTCGTGCGCGTTGCGTTCGTTTCGCACAGGACGGGCTGCCACCCCATGCGACTATCAGAGATCTGTTCGCGCTGGCTCAGCGTCTGGTACTCAGCGGGGATCTCGATGCGGCGCTCGCGCTCCGGCTCGACCAGCTTCGCCACCTTCACGGTCTTGTAGGTGGCCGGAACGACCACGCTCCGCGTGGTGGCGGGCGTCTTCACGACTTGCTTCTTCACCGCCTGGTACTGCGCCGGAACCGCAGCGCTGCGCGTCGTCGCGGGCGTCTTGAGGACCCGCTTGGTGACGGTCTTGTGCTCGGCCGGCACCTCGACCAGGCACATGATCTCGCCGGTCGCCGCGTCGATCTTCTCGATCGGGCCCCGTCCCTTCTTCCAGGTCGTCTCGGCGGGCCTGACCAGCACCTGCTCCACAACCGTCTCGTAGACGGCGGGCACCTGCTCCAGGCGGGTCGAGGCCTCCTGCACCAGCACGCGCTCCTCGACCCACTCGTAGGTGGCCGGCACGACCTCGATCTTTTCGGTGGCCTCCTTGACAAGGACCTCCTCCTGGACCGATTCGAAGCGAGCAGGGACGATCTCGACGCGCTCGGAAGCGTCCTTCTTCAGCATGTTCAAGGTCTTCGTCTCGTAGGAGGGCGGGACGAAGGTGCGCGCGTAGCACTCGCCAGGCTTGGCGCCGGGCGGGAGCAGTTCCGCGCCGGAAGCCATCGCTCCGCTGCTACTCGG
Organism: uncultured Spirochaetales bacterium; assembly: GCA_964615045.1. Classification (GTDB taxonomy): domain Bacteria; phylum Myxococcota_A; class UBA9160; order UBA9160; family PR03; genus JANQRO01. The sequence continues at coordinate 9,294 of CAZTOE010000118.1, read as the reverse complement.
CGGAGGCGAGGACACCGCGGGGAGACTCGCGCTCTGGAGCTCGCGCTCGAGCTCCTGAACCCGCGACTGGCTCTGCGACAGGTTCTTCTCCTGATCGCGCACGGTATTCTGCAGCGAGGCGAGCTCTTTCTCGCGCTGCTCGAGCTGACGCTGGGCCTCGGACTTGGGCATCGACCTGTTGCTGGCACACGCGCCGAGTGCCACAGCCACGATCGCAATCACGATCACACTGGACTGGTGCTGTCGGGACATGGATCTCCTCACATGGGATGGTTGCAGTCGGAAGATGGACCTGAGCTTCGGGGAGCGATCCGCGAACCCGAGCGATTCGGGGCCTTCGGCGCAGGGGGCGACCCCGAATCGCTCGGGGGGGGCTATCACTCAGGTTGATCGATCGATGGGGTCGAGCCCAGACGCAGAACTACGCAAACCCGTCACTAAATCTGCGCGTCCTGCCCGAGCTAAGGCTTGGGATGTGCGAGGGAACCGAGGTACCGCGCTCTGCGATCTCGACGCACAGTGCGAGCTCAGCGCTGGCGTCTCGATTCCTGCCGTCACGCGATGGACCAGGGCGGATCAGGCGGACGAGCCCGGTGGCCAGGAGGTCTTCGATCACCACGGCAGCCTCGCGGCTGTCCACGGCGAAGCGCAGCACGGCGTCCACGACATCGCCCAGGGTGAGCGGCTCCTCGTCGCCTTGCCGCCCGCCCGGTGACGACACGATCTGCGCCCCGCCCTCGCTCACGTACCAGACAGCCATCGGAGCACCCAGCGCGCGCACCAAACGATTCCCGTCACATAGGCGAGCAGGAAGCCACCGACAGTCGCGTTGACGAGCCAGTCGGAAACGGAAGGCGAAGGAGGCGCGAAAGACGCCAGACTCCTGCGAGCCTCTTCCATCCTCCTCGGCCTGCGAGTGGGCGTGTCGGGCAAGCGAGAATACCTCCTGCGAACTACAGGAGGTCTTTTTCCCATCTTGCTGGGCAGGCCGGAAGCGTCAGAACTACGCAATCGAGGCCCAGGATCTAGCCGAAGGAATTTCCACTCACACGCCGCATGGACGACACCCTGGGAGCCAGGAGGCGATCACCCGTCGAGCGAGATGATCCCCTTGCGAAGCGCGTATTGGGTGAGCTCGGCCACGGTGTGCAGGTCGAGCTTCTCCATGATCCGCCGGCGGTGCTGCTCGACGGTCCGCGTAGCCAGGTGAAGGCGCGCCGCGATCTCCCCCGACGTGTGGCCTTCCGCCACGAGCTGCAAGACCTCCTGCTCGCGACCGCTCAGGCGCGGCTTCCCCGGATCACGAGCGAGCTGTGCTCCTCGCACTCCCGCATCCACGACGACGCCTGTGATCTCTGGGCTCAGGAAACGGCGACCCGTCGCAACCGACTCGATCGCTTCGACGAGCTCCTCGTGCGCGCTGATCTTCAACACATAGGCCGAAGCGCCCGCCTCGAGGGCGCTCAACACATAGTCCTCGTGGGCGTAGGTCGACAGCACCACGACCGGGACCCGGGGGAACTCGGTGCGGATCTGGCGCGTTGCCTCGACGCCGTTCAGTTCCTTCATCCCGAGGTCCATGACCACAACGTCGGGTTTGAGCGCCCGGGCCTTGGTCACTGCGTCCCGGCCGTTCTCCGCTTCCGCCACTACCTCGAAACCGCCGTGCGCCTCCAGGAGCGAGCGCAGGCCCTCCCGCATCATGCGATGGTCGTCGACGAGGAGCAGTCGAGACCTCATCGGTCTGCCTCGGGTTCCTGATCTGCGTGCAGGAGTGGCACGAGGATCTCGATGCGGGTTCCGCAACCGGGCTCCGATCGAACGTGCATCCGCCCTCCCAGGTAGCGCAGCTGCTCGCCCGCGCTTTCGAGACCCCACCCCGAGGCTCGTGTCGCATCCGTGACGAAGCCGATCCCCTGATCCTCGACCACGATCGACAGCTGCAAGCCCTCGCGCGCGATCCGTACGACGGCCTCCTCCATACGCGAGTGCTTGGCGACGTTCACGAGAAGCTCGCGAACGACACGGTAGACGGCGAACTCGAGCGCATCCGACAATCTCGATCCCGGTGCTTGGTCCTCGACCAAGACTCGAAGCTCGTAGTCGCGGCGCATCTCGCGGACCAGCTCTTTGAATCCTACAGTGAGGCCGATCTCGTGGAGCGCCAAGGGACTCAGCCGGTACGTCAGTGACGTCGCCACCGTATGAGCTTCGGAGATCAGCCGCTTTGCCTCCGCCAGCTGGGCGCCGGTTGCCTCGTCGCACGTGCGACGCGCGAGAGCGAGCTTCGTGTTCGCAAGCGGAAGCAGCTGGCCGACGCTGTCGTGCAGCATAACTGCGAGTTCGCGAAGCTTGCGCTCGCTCGCGATCTCCGCCTCGTTGCGGAGCTGGCGCATTCGACTCTCGGTCGCGCGCAGCTCGGTGACGTCCAAGGAGGCGCCGAGGATACGCGTCAGATGGCCGTCGCGATCGCGCTCGAAAGCCGCCAGTCGCGACCATAGCCAGCGAGGCCCTCCTCCGGGCGTGCGGATCCGGAAGGTCACTTCGACGAGGTCGCCGTTGCTACCCCGATCGATCTGATCCATGGCTCTCCAGAGCGTATCGCGGTCCAGCGGATCGACGATTTCTTCGATCGCAACGTCGTCCGCACTTCCGGCGCCGAGGAGCTCGCGCGCGAAGGCATTGATGTAGACCGTGGATCGCGACCCGAGGTCGAAGATCCAGAGCAGAAGCGGGGCCGCTTCGGCGATCTTCACGTTCAGATGTCGGCTCTCTTCGAGCTCCGCCGTTCGCGCAACGACGGTTCCTGCGAGCTTCTCGTTGGCATCGCGCAAGGCGGACTCCGCCGCCACGCGGTCGCTGATATCGACTAGCGAGAGGCGGGTCCGCCGGCCGGTTTCGTCGATCAGGACGCTTTCGATCGTCACGTCGCGCCGCCACCCGCCTTCGGTGGCGAGGCGCAGCTCACACGCTTGAGGCCTCCCGCTCTCGAGGACGACCTGCTGGTGGAGGTGAAAGCGATCCTGGCTCGCGGGGTCGATGAACGCCTGGATTCGGTGGCCCAGGAGCTTCGCTCGCTCGCAACCGAGGAGCTCGCTCGCCTTGAGGTTCGCTTCCAAAATCTCCCCGCCGCCCTCCAACGTCAGATAGCCGGCGGGAGCGAAGTCGAACAGGTCGCGGAAGCGGTCACGAGCCGTCTCTAGCTCGAGCGTCACGTTGCGCAGCTCTTCGTTCTGGAGCTCGAGCTCCGCCTGGTGCACGTCGAGCTCATGGACGAGCGCGCGCACCCCCTCGGGCGAGAGGGCCTCGATCTCCCGGTGCGGGAGGAGCCGTGTCTCGGCGCGCCGGCGCAGAGATTGCCCTCGATCCAGACCCGCCATGTTGTCCCCTCCTACCTCATGCTTCGAAGGAAATCGCCAGCAGGATCAGATCCGGCCGGTCGCCCTCGATGGGCATTCGTCTCGCATCGACGCGGACCGTCTGGCGGCCGGTCGTGGGGAAGTCGCAGGCCAGCGCGTACTGCTCCACGATGCCGTTGCTCGGGATCACCTCTTCCAGGAGCTTCCGCAGCGCGAGGACGTCCCACCCCGCTCCCGGGAGCTCGAAGATCTCGCGGCCCTGGACGGCTTCGGGCGACGTCTGGAAGAGCGAACAGAACGCCGGATTCGCGGATCGGACGCGGAAGCTTCCGTCGACGGTCACGAGCGGCTGGCGCACCGTCTCGACGATCGCCTCCGCGTGGGTCCGGGCGATTTCGTTCGCGGCTTCCAGTTGCTTGAGCCGCGTGATGTCCACGAAGGTCATCACCACCCCGTCGATCACGTTCTGGCTCGTCCGGTACGCCCCAATCCGCATCAGGTACGTCGTCTCGCCGTCGCGGGAGCGGATCTCCTTCTCCTCGGGTACGAGCGTTCGCAGCGCCTCGGCCGCATCCTCGGCCAACCGGTCATGGTCGACGAGTGTGGCGAGATCGGAGAGCGGGCGGCCCAAGTCCGAAGGCTTCAGGGGGATGATCTCGGCGATTTCCGCGGTGAAACGCTTGATGCACAGGTCACGGTCGAGGAAGAGCGTCGCAACCGAGGTACTGCTCAAGAGGTTCAAGAGATCGTCGCTCGCCTGCGAGAGCTCGATCACCTTCTCCCGCAGCTCGGCGTTGACCGTCTGAAGCTCCTCGTTCAACGATTGCATCTCCTCCCGCGACGTCTCGAGCTCCTCGTTGGCGCTCTGGAGTTCCTCGTTCGTCGATTGCGCCTCTTCGCTGCTGGACGCGAGCTCTTCGTTCGCGCTCTGCCACGCTTCGATTGCCGCCTGGAGGTCGCCGCGGGTGCGTTCCAGCTCGCGTACGAGCGAGTCCCTCTCGGGATCCGGCGCCTTGCCCTCGCGCCGAAGCGGGCCGCCCTGCGGCTCCGGATCGGGCTTGACTCGGGCGGAGGGCTCTTCGAAGGAGACGAGGATCGAACCCAGCAGTGCATCGGATGACGCGAGCTTGCGAGCGACCAGGCGCACCGTTCTGTCGTCGCCGTCCACGCAAAGGCGGACGTCTCGCTGTGCGGACTGCTCGGGCGTGCGCTCGACCTCGCGCAGCAGCCCGGCCAATGCGGGGCGTAGTCCCTCGCGCGCCATATCGAGCAGGTTGATGCTGGCACGCCCCTGAGCCGGCTCCAGGAAACTTCCGGTCCGTCCGTACACGTGGACGATGTCGGCGCGGTCGTTCACCAGCACGCTCGGTGGCGCATAGGCGTCAGCCAGAACACTCGCAATGTTCTCGGACGAGGTCCTCTTTGGCGCGACGCGGCGCAAGTGCCGCCCGCCGGGCTGGGTACGCGGGAAATCGGCGACGCCGACTTTGCCGAGGGCGGTGTCCCGCCGGCGATACAGCTTCCAGCGGCGATCCAAGGGAGTGAAGAGATCATCCATCCTCGTGGTCGATTCCGAGCTTCCGAGGAGCAGGAGACCCCCGGGGTTCAGCGCATAGTGGAGCAACGCCAGGACGCGCCGTTGGAGGTCGACACCCAGGTAGATCAGCAAGTTGCGACAGGAGACGACGTCCAAGCGGGTAAAGGGCGGATCCCCCAGGAGGTCGTGGGTTGCGAAGACCAGCGTTGCGCGGATCTCCTTCTTGATCTCGTACCCGCCGTCCTGTTTTGCAAAGAAGCGTGCCAGCCTCTGCTTCGACACATCTGCAGCGATCCCTTCCGGATAGCGGCCGCTCCGCGCCTTCTCGATGGCCTGCGGGTCGATATCCGTGGCAAAGATCTGTACCCCGAGCGGCTTGTCCAGCCGATCGATGCACTCGACGAGGAGGATCGCGAATGAGTAGGCCTCCTCTCCCGTCGCGCATCCGGGGATCCAGACGCGGAGCGTCGCGTGATCGGGCTTGGCGGCTAACAGCTCGACGAGCGGCGTTTCCAATGCCTCGAAAGCACCGCCGTCGCGAAAGAAGCTGGTGACGCCGATCAGGAGATCCTGAAAGAGGGCATGAACCTCCTCTTCGTGTCCCTCGAGAAAGCGGAGGTAATCTCGCATGCGGCCGAGCTGGTGGAGGGTCTGGCGACGTTGAATCCGGCGGTGCAGGCTGGAAGGCTTGTATCCCGAGAAATCGTGGCCCGTTCGCGCCCGCAACACCGCGAGGATGTGCGTGAAGTCCTCGTCCGCCGTGGCCGCGGTGTCCGCCGACGGGGTGGCTATCCCTTGGGCTATCCCTTGGAGATAGGGACTTTCCGACCAGGCCAACAGGTGTTCGGGCATCTCCTCCGGCGGGACGACGAAATCCGCCAGCCCGGTAGCGACGGCGCTGGCGGGCATACCCGAGAATTCTGCCGAAATCTCGTCTTGCACGATGACGAGTCCAGACCCGCCCTTCACGGCCTGTACCCCGAGCGTTCCATCGCTCCCGGTTCCCGAGAGGATGACCGCCACCGCCCGGTTCCCGACACCGTGTGCGAGGGAACGCAGGAACGAGTCGATGGGGAGCGGGGGTCCGCGAGACGCGGCGGGCATCACCAGCCGCAGTTTGCCGCCGGAGAGGGCGAGGTTGCGGCCGGGTGGCGCGACGTAAACGTGATCGGGCTCGATCACGACGCCCTCGCTTGCTTCATCGACCCGCATCTTCGTGGCGTGACTCAGCAGCTCCGGGAGGAGACTCTTCTGCCCGGCCTGATGGTGCGAGATGATCACGAAAGCCATCCCGCTATCGGTTGGCATGCGCGACAGGAAACGTTGGAACGCCGAAAGGCCTCCCGCCGAACCGCCGATCCCCACGATCGGGAAGGTCGACTCGCCCTCCGTCGGAGGCCCGCTGGCGATACAGGCCGACTCGGGTTCCTGCTCCGCCTCCACGATGGTCCCCTCGTTCAGGGCGTCCACGAGCGACAACACCCTCAGTTAGTGTAAGGCATTCCCCAACGGACCGAGCAGCACTTGCACCGAGTGCTCCGAACCGTCGTCGGACAACGGGATGAGCGATCCTCCGGTGAGGAGGGTTCCGTCGAGGCTCACCCACGAGACGCCGCGGCAAACTCCCTTCGGATTCTCGACGGCGATCCGGTAGAGCGCGCTGCCATGACGGTACGTGATCTCGAAGCGCTTCCAGTCTCGGGGGATGCAGGGGTCGATGCAGAGGGCGGAGCCCCGCTTGCGGAAGCCGAGAATCCATTCGAGGCCTGCGCGGTAAAGCCAGCCCGCAGCTCCGGTGTACCAGGTCCATCCGGCCCGTCCCACATGGGGCGGTCCTGCATAGATATCTGCGCTCACGGCGTACGGCTCGCCCTTGTAGCGGTGGAGATCCGCGCGCCGGCTCGTATGGCGAATCGGGCTCAGCAGGTCGAAGAGCTTCCCGGCCCTGTCACCCTCGCCGAGCATGGCGAGCGCAATGACCGACCAGACCGCGGCGTGAGTGTACTGCCCGCCGTTCTCCCGAATGCCGGGGACGTATCCCTTGACGTATCCCGGGTCCAGCGACGTTCGGTCGAACGGAGGGGAGAAGAGCAGCATCAAGCGGTCATCCCACCGGATGAGGCGCTCTTCCACGGACTTCATGGCCTGGCGCACCCGTTGCTCGTCACCCGCGCCGGAGATGACGGCCCACGACTGGGGAATCGAGTCGATCTGACACGCATCGTTCTCCGCCGATCCCAGCGGTGTGCCGTCATCGAAGAAGGCGCGCTTGTACCACTCCCCATCCCACGCCTCCGCGTCCAGGGATTTCTCGAGAGAAGCAGCAGTGCTCCGCCAGCTCGCCGCACGTTCCCATTCCCCGCGGAGGTCTGCGATCGGGGCGAGCTCTCGAAGGTTCACGAGGAGGAACCAGCCCAGCCAGACGCTCTCGCCCCGACCCTCGGAACCAACGCGGTTCATGCCGTCATTCCAATCACCGGCTCCCATCAGAGGGAGCCCGTGGCTGCCCACCTCAAGGCTCCGGTCCAGGGCCCGCGCGCAGTGCTCATACAGCGTTGCCCGGTCTTCCGACACGGTGGGCTCGTAATAGGCCTCTTGTTGACCCTCCTCCAGGGCTGGCCCATCGAGCCACGCAACCTCTTCGTCGAGCACCGCCTCGTCCTCGGTGGTTCGGAGATAGTGCGTCACCGCATATGGCAACCAGAGGCGGTCGTCGGAGATCCGAGTTCGAACGCCGCGACCCGTCGGGGGATGCCACCAGTGCTGGACATCGCCTTCGCGGAACTGCCGGGCCGCGGCTCGCAGGATGTGTTCGCGCACGAGCTCCGGCGTCGCCACCGCGAGCGCCAGCACGTCTTGGAGTTGGTCGCGAAACCCGTAGGCCCCCCCAGACTGGTAGAGCGCGGAACGCGCCCAGAGGCGGCAGGAGAGAGTTTGATACAGAAGCCAGCGGTTGAGGAGAAGGTCCATCGACGGATCGGGGGTCGCGACCTGGACCGCGCCCAGCACCTCGTCCCAGTGCTCCTCGACCTCGCGGAGCGGCGACTCGCAACCCAGCGCCCGGTAGCGCTCGACCAGTGTTCGAGCCTCCTCGGCATCTTTCCCCTGCCCGAGTAGAAACAGCACCTCGGTGCGTTCTCCTGGCTCGAGCTCCACATGCGTCCGGAGCGTGGCGCAGGGGTCCAGGCCCGCCCCGGTCTTCCCAGACAATGCCTGTGCGCGCTCCAGCGACGCAGGCTGGTCGAGGCTCGCATTCCGGCCCAGGAACTCGAGGCGGTCGGCGGTCCAGGAGGTCTGGCGCCCGCCAAGGTCAGCGAACGCGATCCGTTCGGCGAACTCGCCATTCCACGCGTTGCGGGCGAACAAGGCTTGTGTCACCGAGTCGATCTCGGTGACCACGTGGGGCGCGGAGGCGCTCCGCGAAACCCCGAGCACCCACTCTGCATAGGCGGTAATCGAAAGGCTCCGCTTCCGGTCCGATCGATTCTCCAGGGTGAGGCGCGAAATCTTGACGGGGTCCCGCATGGGAACGAGTTGCAGGAGATCGAGCGCAATGCCGTGGGATTCGTGTTCGAAGCGGCTGTAACCCTGGCCGTGCCGGATGACATAGGGCCAGGGCTCTTCGCGGATGGGAAGAAGGGTCGGCCCCCAGGTCAGGCCGCTCTCTTCGTCGCGCACATAGAACATCTCTCCGGGCGTGTCGCTGACGGGATCGTTCGTCCAGGGGGTGAGCTTGTTCTCGCGGCTATTCGCGGACCACGTGGAGCCCGCACCCGACTCCGAAACCTGGAAGCCGAATTCCGGGTTCGCCACCACGTTGATCCAGGGAGCCGGGGTCCACTGCCCCTCACCCAGCACCGTGACGTACTCGCGGCCGTCCGGTGCGAATCCGCCGAGACCGTTTTTGAACGCCAGATTCAGCGTCGGAGGCACCGGGGCGTCGGGCGTCTCGCGCGGGGGACGGAGACGCCGCGGGACCGGACCCGGTCGGGGCCGCCCCATCCGAACCGCCTGCTCGGAGAGCGTACCCCGGTGCGCGGGAATCACGATTCGCGCCGCTGCGCGCAAGAGGAGCTGGTCGCGCGAAGGCACGAGGTCGGTGCGGAGCAGATAGACCCCGCCGTGCCCCCTCCGCTGCTCCTCGCCCGCCGCCTGGCTGGCCTGCACCATCCCTTGAAGGGATTCCTGGAGAGTTTTTGCGTAGGAGGGATCGGTGGCGTTGAGGATTACCAGATCGGCAGCAATCCCTTTCATGCGCCAGTACTCCTGTGCCCGGAGCAGCTGTCGCACAACGTCCCGCTCCTCGTCCCGCTCGATGCTCACCAGCACGATCGGAAGGTCGCCGGAAACAGCGTAGGGCCAGAGCCCGGATGCGCCGCGGCGGTTGGTCGCGACGAT
>CAZTOE010000117.1:0-13003 GCA_964615045.1 uncultured Spirochaetales bacterium | reverse complement strand
CGGGGGCGAAACCATTGCGGTGGGCGATGATCGCTGTGCACGGTCCGACGGCACCTCGAGCCGGGATTCGCAGAGTCGAACTCGAGCGAGTTGAAAACACCCCGTCAATACCTCAATAGCGGGCTCAAGGCCGCCCTGCGACCCCGCGGGCGAGCGGTAACTCCTTGAAGAAAAAGGGGTCCTGTCAATCGCGCAGACTGCCGATGGAAGTAGTCACGGGAGGGTCGAGGCGAAAAAAGCGGCACGGATCGAGCGATCACCCCCATTTCTTCCGTCGCCCGATCGGCCGCAGTGCTCTACAGTCTTGTCCCCTCAACGCGTTTCAATGGGACGGACTCCAACTCGCCGCTTGTTTGCCGCAGTTGTGATTTCGCGAAAATCTCGGGGATTTGAAACGCTTTTGTACAATGCGAGCCCTTAGCACCCCCCAGCCGTGGAAGGGGCAAGTGCAGATGGACCTGTTCCAAAAATGCTTCGCCTGGCAGGACGCCGAAGACGCGCGAAAGGCGGGGCTGTATCCGTACTTCCGCACGCTCTCGTCCGCGCAGCAGCCTGTGGTGCGGATCGGAGACCGACCGATCGTCATGTTGGGCTCCAACAATTATCTGGGCCTGACCAGCCACCCCGAGGTGAAGCGAGCCACGGTCGAAGCCGCGGAGCGGTATGGTTCGGGGTGCGCGGGGTCACGGTTTCTCAACGGCAACCTGGATCTGCACGAACACCTGGAGGAACGTCTCGCCGACTTCGTGGGGCACGAGGCGGCGGTGGTCTTCGCGACGGGATTCCAGGCCAACCTGGGTGCGCTGAGTTCGCTCCTCGACCGCCGCGACGTCGCATTCCTGGACCAACTCGACCACGCTTGCATCATCGATGGGTGCCGCCTCGGCTTCGGCAAGATGCGCAAGTTCCGCCACAACGATCTCGCCGACCTCGAAGCCAAGCTGAGCCAGACGCCCGAAGATGCCGGCAAGTTGATCGTGGTGGACGGCGTGTTTTCGATGGAGGGCGACGTCGCCAACTTGCCAGGACTGATCGAGCTGAAGCACCGCTTCGGCGCCCGCCTGATGGTGGACGACGCACACGGGATTGGGGTACTCGGGTCGCACGGGCGGGGCACCGCCGAACACTTCGGGGTCGAGGGCGAGGTGGACCTGACGATGGGCACCTTTTCGAAGGCCCTGGCCACGGTCGGGGGCTTCATCGCCGCAGATCGCGGCGTCGTCGAGTGGATCCGCCACCACGCGCGCTCGCTCATTTTTTCAGCTGCCCTTCCGGCACCGAACGCCGCAGCCGCGCTGAAGGCCCTGGACATCCTGGAGCGGGAGCCCGAGCGCTGCGGACAGGTCAGAGCGTTGGCCGACTACATGAAGCGCGAGCTCGCAAACTTGGGCTTCAATACCCTGGCGTCGATCACGCCGATCGTTCCCATCGAGGTCGGGGACGATCTCACGGCTTTCCGGATGACCTCATTGCTCTTCGATTATGGGGTGTTCGTGAATCCAGTGATCTCGCCGGCCGTCCCTCCTGGGCGCTCGATGCTGCGAACTTCGTATATGGCTACCCACACCCGGGAGCAACTCGACTACGCCCTCGAAGCGCTCGCCAAAGCCGGCCGCGAAGTCGGCTTGATCGCCTGACGCGAGCGCACCTGGACGGCTTGGCCGGCACCGACGCGTCGCGCCTACGGCGGGCGAACATCGGTCGTGGCTCATTGCCCCATCGCCTCGGTCCTGGCGCTCGGGGCGTCCCCCCAGGACATCGACGGGCAATCTTTGCTGCCGCAGGAGGCGCCGAGCGACGACTATGAGAGCCATCATTTTGAGCGCGGGCCAGGGACGGCGTCTCTATCCGCTCACGAAAGACGTTCCCAAGTGTCTCCTGTCGCTCCGCGATGGGATGTCGGCGCTGGAGCTGCAGCTCCGGATCCTGGCGGCAGGTGGCATCGAAGAGGCCACCGTCGTGGTTGGATTTGGGGCCGGCGAGGTAGAGAGGTTGCTGCGGGATCGAGCACCGTGCGGGCTTCGAACCGAGACGCTCTTCAACCCGTTCTTCGAGAGCACCGACAACCTCATCACTGCATGGCTGGCCCGCGAGCGAATGCGCGACGATTTCTTGCTGCTGAACGGCGACACCATTTTTGAGACGGACCTCTTGCGTCGGCTGCTCGATTCGCCGCGCGCTCCGGCCACAATGGCGATCGATCGGAAGCCGACCTACGACGACGATGACATGAAGGTCTCGTTGAGCCGGCAGGGGCGGGTCCGCGCCGTCTCCAAAACGCTGGACCCCACCGCCGTCGATGCCGAGGCGATTGGTGCCATACGCTTTCAGGGAAGCGGGGCACGGACCTTCACCGACGGCCTCGAGCGCGCGGTCCGCGACACCGCCGCCCACGGCCGCTACTACCTCTCCGTGCTGGACAGCCACGCCCAGCGCGGACGCCGTATCGAGACCGTCTCGGTCGAAGGACTCTGGTGGCAGGAGATCGATTGCCCCCAAGACCTGGCCGAGGCCCGCGCCGCGTTGCAGGCTGCGCCGCTGCTCGCCGAGGTTTGGGAAGATCCCGCTCCGCCACTCCGTTCGCGCGCCGCCGACGCGCGCTAGGCGGTACCCCGCGACGAATGCAGCCGCGTTCCCCTGATCGTCGCTACCGAGTCTGGATCGACGCCCGCGACCCGCGTTGCGCGTTCCGGGTGTTTGGCATGGGCCTGGTCGAACGCCATCTCCGCGCGCTGCTCGCGGCGCGTCTCGAATTCCTTGAGGTCGTGATCGAGCACGTTCCCGAAGCGCCCATCGTGATCTCCCAGGCACTCCAGGCGTCGCTGCCGATCCAGTTTGCGATTCAGTCCGCCGGCACACCGAGTGCGCTGCTCGCAAGGCTCAGCGATGGGGGTGAAGCGGTGTGGCTGGTCCTCGATGGCACCACTCTCGTGGATCCCCGCCTGCTCGCCGCGCTCGCGGGTTGCGACCGGGCCAGCGTTGCTTGGGGTGCGCCCGGCCAAGGCGAGCGGCCCTTCGCGGCGCGCCTCGATACCGGCCTCCCCCCCGCGGGACCGGGCGGTCTCGCAGGCTGCCTGCTCGCATGGCAGCGCGGGGGGGCGGTCAAGGAGCTCGCCCTCGACTCCCTACCGGGATACCTCCCCAAACTGCGGCGAACGCTCCCCCCCTATTGCCTGCGGGTCACCGACAGCCGATCCCGCGACGAGGCGGAGCACTTTCTCTTCGGGTCCAACTACAAAGGGTCCACCGACTTCTTCACAAAGTACGTCTACCCACCGCTCGTGTGGCGGTTGGTTCGTCCCCTCTCCCGTCTCCGAGTCCACCCCAATTGGGTGTCGCTCCTGAATGTGATTCTCACCGTTGCTGCGGTTCCCCTCTTCGCGGCGGCCCATTGGGTCGCCGGCCTTGCCTGCGCCTACGCGATGAGTGTGCTGGACTCCGTCGACGGCAAGCTCGCGCGGCTCACTTTCAGCGACTCGAAGATCGGTCACGTGCTCGACCACGGGCTCGACGTCGTACACCCCCCCTTCTGGTACGCGGCTTGGGCTTGGGCACTCGACGGCGGTCACGCTGGACCCTGCTTTCACTGGTCGCTCGCGCTCGCCGGCGTCTACTTCCTCGATCGGGTCGCGACCGAGATCTTTACGCGGACGACGGGCCGATCGATCCACGCCTTCGAGCCGATCGACGTTCGGATGCGCACGTGGATTTCGCGCCGCAATATCAACGTACCCCTCTTCACGATCGGACTTGTGCTCGGGTTCCCGAACCTCGCCTTCGGCGTGATCGTCGCTTGGCAGCTGCTGACCTTTCTGTTCCACGCCGTTCGACTCGGCCAAGCCAACCGATGGTGGCGGTGAGGATGACGAATGCGCCGATGGCTCCTGGCGCGGTCAACGTCCTCGTGCTCGCAGGGACCCGAAGCGCGAGGGACTCCCTCGCCGAGGCGACCGGGGCCCCGCATCGCGCGCTGGTCTCGCTCGCGGGCCGCCCGTTGCTCGCCCATGTGCTCGACGCCTTGCGTCGTTGTGAGGCCGTGGGGCGGATCAGCGTCAGCATGGACGAGCCCGGGCGGCGTGCAGCCGAGGCCGAGCTGCCGGAACCCCCGGACACCTGGGAACGGGGAGCAGCGTCCCCGGTGCGCTCGGTGCTGGCACACCTCGATCGGGAGGCCGGCCTGCCCTTGCTCATCACGACCGCTGACCACGCGCTGCTTACCCCCTCCTGGGTGCAGGAGTTCCTCACCGAGGGGCTGGCGAGCGGCGCCGATCTGGTCATCGGGGTGGTGTCCGCAACAAAGGTCCTCGAGGCTTTTCCCACTTCGCGCCGCACGGTCCTGCGCTTCTCGGACGAACCCCTGTGCGGCGCCAATCTGTTCCTGGTGCTCACTCGAGCCGCGCGCAAGGCCGTGGAATTTTGGGTCCACGCAGAGGCGCACCGCAAGACGCCTTGGAAGCTCGTCAGCACCTTCGGTCCCACCTCTCTGTTCCGCTTCCTCGCCGGGCGGCTGGGCTTTGGTGAGGCGCTCGAGATCGCCGGGAAGCGGTTGGGCGTCCACGCCGTGGGAGTCCGTCTGACGGACCCGGAAGCGGCGATTGACGTCGATCGCATCGCGGACCTCGAGCTCGCGGAAGCAATTCTCCGCCGCCGCGAAACGGTCTAGAGACGCCGCTCCGCGAGCCGATCGACGCGTTCTTCGCCAGGCACGAGGCCACGGACTTCGAGCGCAATCGAAAAGCCCTGGCGCGCCCGTTCGATCCGGAACAGGTGGTACTGGGCGCGACGTCCGCGCTTGCTCCCCAGGGCACTCGCAGAGCGCACCCCGACGCTGGGGATCGGACCCCGAGGCCCGCGGAGGGACGCAAAGCAGGTTCGATGGACATGGCCGTGCAAGACGAGCTCGGCGCCTTCCCGCTCGACAAGATCTTGCAAAGCGGGAGCATCGACCAAACATCGGCGCCGCGAGGCCAACTCGCGCAGCGGGGGGTGGTGAACCAAAATCACGCGGCACAACGCGCGGCTGCCTAGGTCGCGCAGGAGCACTCCGAGCCGATCGAGTTGCTCTTCGCCCAACCGGCCGCTCGCCAGCGGCCAGGGCGTTGGCTGGGCCGAAGAGAGCCCGACGAGGGCGATGTCGCCGCGAACCCGCAGTGTCGGGAACTCTGGGAACTGATCGGGAACCGAGGCGTCTCCTGCCAGATACGGTTCCCAACCGCGCCAGGCATCCCCCCCTGGAAGCGAGCGGTAGGCATCGTGGTTGCCTGGAATGAGCGTCAACGTCTCCGGATCACCGAGGCCGCGCAGCTGTCGGGCCGCCTCTTCAAGCTCCGCCGCGAGCCCGAGATGGGTCAGGTCTCCGGTGATCGCCACCTGGTCTGGACGTTGGCGCTTCAGATCGGCCATCATCAGCGCGAGGATCTCGGGGCGATACTCATGGCGACGGTGAGTGCGCCAAGAGAGCCACCCCATGCCGCGCTTCCCCAACACGGACGCGAGCTCGCGGACCCCAAAATGCACGCGGGTAGCGTGCAGATCGGAAAGATGGGCGAGACGAAACACGGAACCCCCTGCCATCGCGAAGGCAGAAAGTAGCTGACCCCCAGGGGTCCGTGTTAAGGTCCGCCGCTGATGCTTCGAGAGCTTGAGGGCGATTTCTGCCCGCGCTCGGGCCCTTCCTCGCGCCCGGACGTATGGCTGCTTCACCCTTCGGGACCCTCGGAGGGCGAGGCCCCGCGATTCTGGGGGCTGAGCCCCGAAGAACGCCTGCGCCGGTCGCTGGCGCGTGCCACCGCGAAGAAGCCGATCGCGAGCGGCAGCACCTTGGGCTTCCGCGGCGACTACGTCTACGACGAGAAACTCGTAGGGGCGCTGCTCGAGCAGCCCGGAGTCGTCTTGCTCGACCCCGCAACGACGCCGCCGACTCCTGTCGCTGTCCATGGAAGCGCGACGCAGCGAGAACAACTCGCCGCGTGGTTGAACAGCGGGACGATTCCCGAATCCGCTGGCCTCCGCGCGCTTCGTCCCGAGCAGCTCGCCACGGCCTTCGACGCCGCCCTGCGCAAAGTCGAGACGCCTCTGCTGATCCAGGTCGGCACCGAGCAGGTCGAGAACATCGAAGCGCAGCTCTTTGAGGCGTCGTACAAGGGAGTCACCGACTTCGTGACGAAATGGCTGTGGCCCCATCCGGCGCGTGCTACGACCCGCTGGCTCGCTCGCCGGGGCGTTGCCCCCAATGTCGTGACACTGACCAGCGGGCTCCTGGTCGTAGTCGCGACCTGGGCCTTTGCGAACGGTCGGTGGGCGCCGGGCCTGATAGCTGCCTGGGCGATGACCTTTCTCGACACCGTCGATGGCAAGCTCGCACGCGTAACGCTGCGTTCCAGCCGCCTCGGTCACCTCTTCGACCACGGCCTGGACCTCGTGCACCCGCCTTTTTGGTATGCCGCCTGGGCCCACGGGCTCGGCGGCGGAGCGCCTTGGCTGCCGGCTGCAACCTCGATCGTCGTGGGTGGCTATGTGCTGGGGCGCATCCTCGAGGGGGTCTTCCTCCTCGCATTTGGGATCGAGACCCACGCGTGGCGCCGCCTCGATTCCCGCTTCCGCACGGTTACGGCACGCCGCAACCCCAATCTCGCGCTGCTCTCGATCGGCGCCCTTGGCGGGCGGCCCGATCTGGGTTTCGCGGCGGTGGCATGCTGGACGCTCTTCTCGCTCGGCTTTCACGGTGTCCGACTCTGTCAGGCCGCCAGGTGCCAGCAGCGTGGCGAGAGAATCCGGCCTTGGTTCGAGAGCGGCGCGCTGTGATCCGGCGCGATCGGACGGCGCGGGTGCTCGGGGTCGCCTTGCTGTTGATGCTTCGAGCCGGCCTCGCCTTCGCTGTCGCGTCCGAAGCATCGCCAGCGCCACCCTCCCCCGTCGGAGGCGAAAGCGTGGCGCCCCACCCTCCCGCGCCGCAGGTCGAGGCGCGAAAGCTGAAGGGTCCCTCGGCTTCGCAGGCATGGGACTTTGTGGCGCGCTTCGAATCCGGCCACTTTCTGTTTGTCCGCTTCCTGGTGACCAACGTCGGGCCTGGCGAGCGCAACGCTGCTGCCATCTGGCACCTGGTGGATCCAGACGGCGAAGTTCACGAATTCCACAATGGTCGCCGCAGCGGCAACTGGAGTCTTGAGGACTCCGGGCACCGCTTGCTCGTGGGGTCCAGCGTGCTGACACTCCGAGGGGCGCAGCAGGGAGTGCTGATTGATAAGAAAAAAGTGAGAATAAACTTAGGATTTTCGCTTCCCTCTCAAGTGATTGATGAAGTCATAACCCCAACCCAGCGCCTGGTTTTGGTCAGCTTCGCCACGCCCGTTGAGGCGACCTTATGGCACAGCGAGATGGGGATTCCGCTCGAAACCTCCGGGTTCGCGGCGATCTCGCTCACCCAAGAGGAGAGCGCCCAGGCGGCGCTTCAACGCGTCGAATTCATTTCCCTCGACCCCCAGGATCCCTTCTTTGCGAGCCAGGTGCTCGATGAAGCCGGGCGGCGTGAGGCTTGGGCCTGGATCTCCCGGGGGGATCGGATCATCCGCACCCGGCGCTTGACGGTTTGCGACATGCCTCGAAGCGACCCCTATCCGGCGCCCCGCCGTATGCTTGTCTCCGACCACGGCTTGCGGGTGGAGGTCGCAGTGGAAACGCCATTTCTCCGCTACGATCCGCTGTCAGCCCTCCCCAAAACCTTCCAGACCGTGCTCGCCTGGTTCTACACTCCCCAACGCCTCTGGGCGTGGGGCAGCTTCGTGACAGACGAAACCCGGGAGCGAAAACGCGGCTTGGCTCGTTTCACCTTCAATAGTTCCCTCTCCGCCTCGCTCATCGAGGCGCTGGATGAAGCCCCGGAATGCCGGCCCGCATCGGCGTCCTGAGCAATCGCATGGCCGGCCACGCCACGCGGGGTCGCAGCCGGCAAACCCTCAAGGTCCCCGACGATCCGGAACTTCTGCATGTGGTGACCGAGCGAAGTGACGCGCTTCCGGACGCCCTGGCCCAACTTGCCGCTGCGGAGATCGAGATCCTCGCGGTGGACGGAGGGGACGGAACCCTGCACCGCGTCCTCACTGAGCTTCTGAACCGGGAGCCCTTCGAGCGCCTCCCTTTGATCGCTCCGCTCCGGGGTGGGCGCACCAACATGGCGGCGCTCGATCTCGGAGCGCGGCGCTCTCCCGCGCGCTCGGTGGCCAAGCTCCTGGAAAGCCTTCGCAGCGGGCGGCTCCACGAGCACCGCGTGAAGCGCCCGGTGCTTCGGGTGAATCGTGGCGCCGGCCAAGAGCCGCTCTATGGCTTCTTCGTCGGGACGGGTGTCGTCCGACGCACGATTTCCTTCATCCATCGAGTCTTCCCGCCCGGGCGCGCGCGCGGCACTCTCGGCGGTGGAGTCACCGCCGCGTCAGTCGTCGCACAAGCCATGTGGGGCCGCCGGAGCCGCGGCGTATTGATGCCGGACAAGCATTTGATTGCCTTGGATGGCGAGCCCGTCGAACCGGCCGAGTACCTGCTCGTCATGGTCACCAGCCTCGAGCGGCTTTTCTTGCGCTTGCGTCCTTTCTGGGGGAGCGAAGCGGCGCCTCTCCATTTCACGGGCGTCGCTTGGAGCGCCGAAGCTTTGGGGCGCAATGCTCTGCGGATCGCGAGCGGGCGCGGCGCGGGGCTCGATTGGTCACACGGGTATCTGAGTCGCAATGTCCGATCCGTGCAGCTGCGCTTCGATTGTGGGTTCACCCTCGATGGGGAGCTCTTTGCCCCCGAGCCCGAGGGCTCGCTACACATCGATGTCGTAGAGCATGTCCGCTTCCTCTCCGCTTGAGCGGTGGATCTCTTTCGAGAGCCCCGGCGCCGCGTTGCTTCAGCATTGTCGGGCCAGCCTTGGCCGCGAACTGCCGCCGGGACTTCGGGCGCCGCTGGGCGAACTCTCGCAGAAAATCGTGACCCGTCACGGTGCCACGAGCGCCGCCACCCTGGTCTACGGTTCTTGCCTGTGGCGCGGCCAGCTCGAGGGTGTCGTCGATCTGTTTCTGTTGGTGGACGACTATCCGAGCGCCTACGCCAGCCGCCGGGTCGCCGCATGGAACCGACGGTTGCCCCCGAACGTCTTCCCGCTCTTCGATCCCGACCGCGAAGGGGTCGTGCGTGCGAAATACGCGGTTCTTTCGCTCGAGCACCTGCGCCGGTGCACACGTCTCGAATGCCCCCATTGCTTCGTGTGGGCCCGGCTCTGCCAACCGGCGGCTCTGCTATTCGCCCGCGACTACCGGGTTCGCGAGGCAATCGCACGCGCCGCGGCGCGCGCCGTGCTCTCCGCCGTGGCGCTCGGAATGGCGCTGGGCGCCGACTGCGAGCGGCGCATATCCGCCGACGCGGGAATCTGGACCCAAGCCTTCGATGCGACTTATCGCGCTGAGTGGCGCTTCGAGGCTCGTGGGCGTACGGCGGAGATCGTGGCGGGGGAGGCCCCCTACTACGAGGGTGCGCTCCGCGCGGCGCTCGGCTGCCTCGAGCAAAGAAACGCCCTTCAGCTTCGCGCGAATCGGGTCTATCTCGACCCGTATTTTTGCAGCCAGGTGCGGAGGATCTGGGGACTGCGGGGCCGCAGCAGCAAGATCCTCGCGGCGTGCCGGCTGGTGAAAAACGCCTTTGTTTTCGGCGACTGGGTGCCCTACGTCCTCTGGAAGATGGAGCGCCACACGGGCGTCCGCCTCCGGGCGAGCCCGGCTCAGCGTCGCCACCCGTTTCTTCTCGGCTGGCCATTGCTGTTCCAGGTGTTGCGGCGGAAGTTGCTGCGGTGAGGCGGGTGCAACCCTCCGGGGCGTTCGCTACCCCTCCAGACGCGATGGAGGTGGCTCGCGAAGAAGCCGAGCGGCGTCAGCTCGAAACCGAAACGTTTCGCCAGATGAGCGAGATCGTGGGTCGCGTTCACGCGCCCAGCTCCGCCATCTACTGGGCCGATTTCGTCGCCGCGCTGGTGGTCGCCTACGGCAGCGCAGCGCTCTTTCTCGTCGCGCCGGCTTGGGGCGTGCCGGCCTGGGCGGCCGTGACCGCATGGATCGTTTCGGGATTTGCGCTCTTCCGCGTGGGCGCATTCATCCACGAGATCCAGCATTTCCGCCGCGGCGAGATGCGCGCCTTCAAAGGCGTCTGGAATGCCGTCTACGGCGTCCCGTTTTTGATGCCCTCATTCATGTACGAGCACCATGCAGATCACCACAGCCTGCGCACCTACGGGACGCCCGCAGATGGCGAGTACCTCCCGCTCGGTCGCGGCTCGCTCCGCGGGCTCGTGCTCTATCTACTCGAGATCCCCGTGCTGCCGCTGTTCGCAGCACTGCGCTTCGGGATCGGCGTTCCGCTCTCTTTCGCGAGTCGACGGGTTCGGCGCTGGCTGATGGAACGCGCGTCCTGCTACGGCATCAACCTTGCCCAGCGGCGCAAACTGCCCGACAGCGCGCTCTACGGCGAGAGCGCCCTGGCGGACGCGGGAGGTTTTGCGGTCGTCACCACCGTCGCCGTGCTGCTCGCGACCGGCGTGCTCCCCTGGGATTGCCTGCTGCGGATCTACCTTCTGGCCACGCTCGCGTTGGGCCTCAACTGGATCCGAACCCTGTTCGCCCACCGCTACGTCCGCGGCGAAGAAGCGGGGTCGCGCCTCGACCAGCTGCGCGATTCGGTGACGGTGAGCGGACGCGCGTGGTGGACGGAGCTGCTTTTCCCGGTCGGACTTCGGTATCACTCCCTGCACCACGTCTTCCCCACCCTCCCCTACCACGCCCTGGGTCTCGCCCATCGCCGCCTGGTCGAGGCGTTGCCGGCGGACGCGGTGTACTGGGAAACGGTCTATCCGAATGTCTGGACGGTGTGGTCTGAGCTCTGGGGCCGCATCCGCGGCTCCGAACGCGCTCAGAGTACTCGCTCATAAATTCGGTAAGTTCGAATCCGCTTTCCGCCCAGGCTCTCGATCGAGCGGGTGATCAGCTCGTTGTCTTCGAGGGTCCAGCCCATCTCACAGTCGAGAAGATCGTTGGCGAGCCCCCCTTCAATGGTGGCGAGGATGAGAAGCTCGGTGATCCCCCTCCGCCGGTATCCCTCAAGGACGCCCAGCACCAGGGTCCGTATGCCGTGGATCCCTGTCCCCGATCGGAGCGCCCGCAGCAATCGAACCCAGCCCAAGGGGAACAACCGCCCACCGATTTGCTTGAGTACGGGGTTGAGGTCCGGAAGGGTCAGTGAGAAACCGACCGCCTCTCCCTCGATCTCGGCGAGGAGCACCAGGCCCTCCCGGACGAGCGGCTTGATCTCGCGCCCCATATGCGCGAACTCGGCGTGGGTCATGGGCACGGCGCCCCAGTTCTTCTCCCAGGCGCGGCTATAGACTCGTTCAATCCGAACCAGTTCCTCGCCCAGATCGCGAACATGCACCGGCCGGATCACGACTCCGCTCCGCACTCGCGCCCGCTCCGCGAGGCGTCGCCAGCGTTCGGGAACCCCCTGGTCGGTGTGGTAGCGAAAAGTGTAGAGGTCCTTCACCTTGCGGAGTCCGGCGCCTTCGAGGAGCCGCGGGTAGTAACGCGGGTTGTAGTTGAGCAAGAGCGCGGGGGTCGACTCGAAACCCTCGATCAGGGTTCCGAGGGGATAGTTGGTCGAGTAGTCGATCGGCCCGCGCAGCATCTCGAGGCCGCGCTCGCGGCTCCACTGCGCGGCGCGCTCGATCAAGGCGGTGGCGGCTTCGGCGTCGTCGAAGCATTCGAAGAGGCCGAAGGTGCCGACGCGGGTTTCGTGGAGTTCGTTGAAACGCGGATCCTCGGCAGCGGTGATCCGTCCGACGAGCTCCTTGCCCCGCCGCGCGAGGAAGTGCTCCGCCCGCCCGTGGCGGAAGAACGGATGCTTGCGGGGATGGATGAACTGCTTGCGTTCGAGCAGCAGCGGCTCCGCCCAGAGGGGGTCGTTGCGATATACCGCGCGGGGAAACCGCACGAAGCGCCGCCGATCGGCGGCGCCTCGAACGGTTCGCACCTCGAGCGACATGATCCTGGACCCGCGACCGAGCCGCCCTGCTACGGGTCGAGCTTTTGCAGCTCCGGCATCACGGCGCTCGCGAAGAGTTCCATGCTCTGGTTGGCCTGATCGAAAGGCATGCCGGCATAGGAGAAGTTGTTCGCCAGATGACGGGTCCCGGTTTGATTGCGCAAGAACATCACTTTCTCATAGCACTGCTCCGGCGTACCCCAGATCTGGAGGTCGTAGAAGAACTTCGCCATCCCGTCGACGCCCATCTGGTCGAGCATGCCGCCCATCGCCGCGTAGGACTCGTAGCCCTTGGCCTTTCCGAAGTGCTCGGCTGCGAACTCATAGTGCTTGACGACAGTCTTGAAATAGCCTCCGATGTATTTCTCCGCCATTTCGGCCGCACGGTCGGCGTTCTCGTCGCAGTAGGTCACGCTCGCCGTGATGGGCGGGGGCGCCTCCTGGCGATTCACTTCGCGGAACACCGAGCGGTACTCGGCGAGCTCGGCTTCGACCTGCTCCCACGGCTTTTGCGCGATGATCAGGATCCCCACTCCCAGCTCGGCCATGATCCGCGCCGACTCCGGCGAAACCGCGGCCGCGTAGGTGCGCCCGCGAAACGACTTGAACGGTGCGGGCCGAATATCGCGGCGCGGCTGTCGCACGAACTTTCCGTCGTACTCGACGTATCCCTGCTCGAGGCCGCGGCACACCGCATCCACCGACTCGATGAAGCGCTGGCGCGATTCGTCCATGGGAACGCGATAGCCGTCGTATTCGACCTTGGCGAGGCCGCGGCCGAAGCCCAAGATCATGCGGCCGTCCGAGATGTGGTCGAGAACCGAGACCGTTTCGGCGACGCGCATCGGATCGTGCCAGGGCGCCACAATCACCGAGGTCCCGAGTTGCACGCGTTCGGTCTTTGCGGCCACGTAGGTCAACATCTGCACGACGTCCGGGCAGAGGA
>CAZTOE010000116.1:0-13125 GCA_964615045.1 uncultured Spirochaetales bacterium | reverse complement strand
CCGCCGCCGACAACTCGCGACGCTGCTGCTCAATCTGCTTCTGGCGCACTACCAACGGCAGCTTGGGGACCAGCTGGGCGTGCCGCCCGGCACCGAGCTCCTCGAAGCCACTCGCGCCGCCGAGGCAGCCGGCATTCCGGTTTCGCTCGTGGACCGCGATATCCGCATCACACTGCGACGAGCCTGGGGTGCGATGCGTTGGTTTCAGAAGTTCCACCTCGCCGCCAGCCTCCTCACCGCCCTCGTGAGCCGGCCCGAAATCGACGAGGAACAATTGCGAGAGCTGCGTCAGCAAGATGCGCTCGGCGGCCTGATGGAAGAGCTCGGCGAGGCGTTTCCCGTGCTGAAGCGCGTCCTGATCGACGAGCGCGACCACTACCTGGCCGAGCAGATCCGCCGCACCTCGGAGCGGACCGTGGTCGCGGTGGTCGGCGCGGGCCACATCGAAGGAATCCGCCGCATCCTCACGTCGGGCGAACCCGTGGCCCTGGAACCGCTCGAGGCCATTCCCCCCACCGCGCGTTGGGGCCACGCTCTCGGTTGGTCGATTCCGGCGCTGATCGTGACGGCGCTCGTCTGGATCGGCGTCCGGCAAGGCGCCGACGCCGCCCAGCACAACGTGGGCTACTGGATTCTCGCCAACGGGATCCCGGCGGCTGCCGGCGCTTTCTTGGCGCGCGCCCACCCGGCCACGTTGGCCGCGGCCTTCACCGCCGCGCCCCTGACCAGCCTGACCCCCGTGATCGGGGTGGGCTACGTCACTGCGTTCGTTCAGAGCTACTTCCGGCCGCCCCTAGTCCGCGAATTGCGGGGGACCCTAGACGCCATGGGCCATTTCCGAGAGTGGTGGCGAAACCGGCTCCTGCAGATCTTTCTCGTGTTCGGGCTCACGACCGTAGGGAGCCTGCTCGGCACCGCCCTGGGCGCCGCCGAGATCTTCCGCAATCTGGCCCCCTGAGCGCAACTGCTCGGTATGCCGCCGGGTGGAGAGCCTCCAGCGCGCACCCGCCCCTTCCCGCCGCCGCCGCAAACGACCTGCATCCAGGCTAACCTGGAGCGCCGGTGCCGCGAGCACCGTGGAGGGTCCTGTGATGGCGGAGCATTACGACCTATTGATTCGGGGAGGCACGTTGGTGGACGGCACCGGCGCGCCCAGCCGCAGCGGAGATCTGGCGATCCGAAGCGGACGCATTGCGGCGCTGGGGGACGTGGCGGGGAGCGCCGATCGAGTGCTCGAGGCCGACGGCCACGTGGTGGCTCCAGGATTCGTCGATATCCATACCCATTACGACGCCCAGGTCTTCTGGGACCGCATGCTGTCGATCTCGCCCTGGCACGGGGTCACGACCGTGGTCGCGGGCAACTGTGGGTTCGGAATCGCGCCCACCCGACCCGAACACCGCGATCTCATCCTGCGCACGCTCGAGAATGTCGAGGGGATGTCGATCGATGCCCTTCACGCCGGTGTGGGTGCACCGGACGCGTGGCCGTTCGAAACCTTCCCCGAGTATCTGTCCGCGGTCGAGGCCCGCGGCGTAGCAATCAACTTCAGCGCACTGGTCGGGCATACGCCGGTCCGGATGTACGTGATGGGCGAAGAATCCACGGAGCGCGAGGCCACTGCCGAGGAGGTGTCCGCGATGCGCCGTATCGTCGCGGAAGCGCTCGAGGCGGGCGCCGCCGGCTTCGCGACCTCGAAGGCCGCCACCCACGTGGGCTACGAAGGCCGGCCGGTCCCCAGCCGCGCGGCGAGCCTGGAGGAGATCGAGACCCTCGCGAGTTGCCTGGGCGATGCCGGGCGCGGCGTGATGCAGGTGACCAACGGACGCGGCCTCTTCCTCGATGAGTTCGAGGCGATCCAGCGCCGGATCCGCCGCCCCATCAGTTGGACCGCGCTGCTCGAAGGGATGGGGGGATTCGGGACCGTCGCGAGCATCCTCGAGCGCTCCCAGGCGATGCAGCAAAACGGGATCGAGGTCTATCCCCAGGTGATGCCGCGGCCCCTCAACTTCGAGTTCCAGTTCAAGACGCCATTTATCTTTGAGGCCTACAGCTTTTTCAAGCCGGTCTCGCAGGCCGATTTCGAGGGCCGCAAGCGCCTCTACGCCGACCCCGCTTTCCGTGCCGCCTTCAAGCGCCGCGCTGAGCGGGGCGGCGGGGTGATCGGACGCATCCCGCAAATCATAATCTCCGCGTTCCCGGAGCACCCCGAACTGGAGGAGCGGACGGTGGGGGAAGTCGCCGCCGAACGCGGCGTCGACCCGGTCGACTGCCTGCTGGATCTGGGCCTCGAAGGCCACCTCGAAGGGCGCTTCCGGGCCGCCGTATTCAACACGGACGAGAAAGTCGTAGGCGACCTGCTCAAGCATCCGGCGACCATGTTGGGCCTTTCCGACGCCGGCGCGCACGCCAGCCAACTCTGCGACGCCTGCGCGCCGACCTACCTGCTCGCGAAGTGGGTCCGCGAGAAGGGCCACCTCTCGATCGAAGAAGCGGTGCGGATGCTGACCAGCGAAACGGCGCGCGTGTTCGGGATCACCGACCGCGGTCGCCTCACGTTAGGACTCGCCGGGGACGTCGTGGTGTTTGATCCCGCCACGGTCGGGTGCTCGCCGCTGCGCCGCGTATACGATCTGCCGGCGGGCGCCGATCGGCTGGTCTCCGACGCGAGCGGCGTCCGCGCGGTCGTCGTCAACGGCACCGTGATCCGCGAAGACAATCGAGACGCGATCGACCTGGAGCGCGCGCTTCCGGGTCGGGTTCTGCGAGGAGGACACGCAACTTGAACTATCCGATCATCTCCGCCGATTCCCACATCACCGAACCGCCCGACTGCTACACGTCGCACATCGATGCGAAGTGGAAGGACCGCGCCCCGCACATCGTACACGACGAGAAGTACGGGGACGTGTACGCGGTCGAAGGCATGCGTCGCAGCATTCCGATGGGGCTCGTGGCGGCGGCCGGCCAACGCCCCGATGAGCTCAAGATGGGCGGCGTCCGTTTCGGGGAGCTGCACCGCGGCGGCTGGGACCCCAGCGCGCGGATGGCCGATCAGGAACGCGACGGCGTCAGTGCGGAGATCATCTATCCCACCGTGGGCATGGTGCTCTGCAACCACAAGGACTTCGATTTCAAGAAGGCGTGTTTCGACGCCTACAACCGCTGGATCGCCGAGTACTGCGATCCGCAGCCGAACCGTCTCCTGGGCTTGGGGCAGACCGCGATGCGTTCACCCGAAGAGGGCATCGCGGACCTGAAGGCGATCAAGGCACTGGGTCTGCGCGGCGTGATGATGCCGGGCGACCCGGCTCAGGAAGACTACGACTCTCCCCTCTACGACCGCTTCTGGGAAACGGCCATCGAACTCGAACTGCCGCTCTCCTGGCACATCCTGACCTCGCAGCAGGACAACTTCAAGGTCCGCGGCCCGAAGATGAACGGCTTCCTGTCGATCATCCGCGGCTGCCAGGACATCATGGGCACGCTGATCCTGGGCGGAGTTTTCGAGCGGCATCCGCAATTGCGCGTCGTGTGCGCCGAGGCCGACGCCGGTTGGGTTCCCCACTACATGTACCGCATGGACCACGCCTACAAGCGCCACCGCTCATGGCTGAAGGCGGGGCAGGAACTGTCGCGGCTCCCTTCGGACTATTTCCGAGAGCACATCTACACGACCTTCCAGGACGACTGGGTGGCGTTCCAGAGCGTCAACATGATGAACCACGAGCGGTTGCTGTGGGCCAACGACTTTCCTCACAGCGACTCGACCTGGCCCTGGTCACAGGAGATGCTGGAGGAGCACTCGAAACATCTCACCGAAGAGCAGAAGCGGCGCATTCTGTGCGAGAACACCGCCGAGCTCTATCGGATCGACCTGGGCACCCTCCACTAAACCCCCGCTTCGAGGAGCGGCGACGCGGGTTCGACGCTCGTCACCCAGAGCTGGTGGATCGCGCGGGTGGCACCGACGTGCAATAGTCGACGGGCGGCCGCGGTCACGGGGAAGGTTTCGGCCCCGACTTCGACCAGGATCACGTAATCGAACTCGAGCCCCTTGGCCTGCTCGATCTCGGCGACCGCGACGCCGGGGTTGAACGAAAAGTGGAACTCGCGCGCCCACTCGAGCCGCGGCACTTCCGCCGCCGCGAGCCCCCGGAAGTACCGCTCGGCGCTCTCCGCGTCCGGAGTGAGTACCGCAACGGTGGCGAGGGGTTCGGCCCCGGATAACCGCTGCAACGCTTCGGCGACGAAGGCGACGCAAGCACCGTCGTCGCCGAAGCGGAAGCGCGCCACGGGCGGGCCGTCGCGCACGCTCTCGGGCGCGCTTTCGGGGTCGCGTTCCGCGCCCAGCACCTCCTGCGCGAAACGCATGATGGGTCGCGCCGAGCGGTAGCTCACGCGCAGCGTACTGACCTCGACCTCGGCTAGGCCGATCCAGTGGAATAACTCCGGCCAGGATGCGAAGCCGGTGGTCCCGATGCGCTGCTGGAGATCGCCGGCCAGCGTCACGCTGCGCGGCTCCGCGGTGCAATCGAGCAACACCCGGAGCTCGATCGGCGCGTAGTCCTGGACCTCGTCCAGGGCGAGATGCCGATAGCGGAGCGGACGGCGACGCCGCCCGGGGAGCGGGCCCACCCGCAGCTGGTAGGCACGCAGCAGGAGTGCGTCGTCTTCGAGATCGAGCTCGGCGTCGCCCGCGCCTGCGCCGAAGGCATCCAGATCTTCGTTGCGGCGCTGCGCCCAGGCGACGGCCCGGCCCAGCTCTGCGGCGTCCGGGGCCGTCGGCTCGCCTTCCGCGAAGCGGCGTAGCAGCTCGGGCCGGGTGAGCACGCTGGCCCAGTCATCCCGCGCCTGGCGGGGGGTGGCCGGACCCGGGTTGTGGCGCACGTGTTCGGCGAGCGCCGCGTCGAGCAGCGGGTGGAGCTTGAGCCGCCGAACGACATCGGGGGTGTCGGCGCGGTGGGCGTGAGGGAGCTCGGGGAACAGGCGACGCCGCAGCGACGCCGCCCAGTCGGCAAAGGTCTCGACGCGAACGTGGTGCACGCCCAGACTCGGCAACACGAACCCCACGTAATCGCGCAGGGCCGGCGAAAGCGTCATGAACAGCGTGCGGGGCGAGTCGATCTCCGCGGCTTCGTAGGCCAGAAACGCGATCCGGTGCAGCGCGACCGTGGTCTTTCCCGAGCCCGCACTCCCGCGCAGGGCGAGCACGCCGGGACCGGGTCGGCTGATCAACTCGAATTGATCGGCGTCGAGCAGGCCTGCGATCTCGGGGAGCCGTCGATCCACCCGTCGCGATCGTTCGACGGCGGGAGCGCCGAGGGAGCTGGGACCTGCGGCTGCCCGCAGGGCGCTCCCCTCGCCTCCGCGCAACTCGGCGGCGCCCGGCGGACCCTCGAACCAATGCGAGGGATCGGCCTCGTCGCGCGAGAAGCTGCCCTCGGGTGCATCGACGCGCCGCAACGCGCCAGCGTGGATTGCAACGCTGCGCCGTGCCGTCACGAGTCCTTTGCGGCGGCGGCCGGCGAGCTCCTCTTCGTACTCCTCGCCTTGTCGATAGCGGTAGAAGAGCGTGGAGATCGGAGCATTGCGCCAATCCACCACGCGTACGCCCGGGCGGATGAAGGTCGCCTTGCCGAGCATGACATCGCGCTCGCGGCCCTCCTCCTCGAGGCGGAGATGGGCGAAATAGGGGGAGGTGGGGTCGATCTCGGGGCCAGCGCGGCCCGTGCGGAGCTGGCGCAATAGCGCGCTCGCGCGGTCCCACTGCGAGAGCAGCGCCAGGTGATCCTTCTGCTCCTGTCCCGACACCAGCTGGGCTCGGATGCGCTCGAGCTCCGTCACCAGCCCCGTTTCGGCAATGGACGAGCGAGGCTCCTCTCGTTCCAGCGTCTCGAGGACGCGGGCTAGCATCGCCAACTCTTCTTTGACGATCGGATGGGTCAAACCCCCTCCGCGATGGGCAAACGCGAAAGCGTAGCTCGCCCGCTCGCCCTTGCGGGGCCTCTGGACGTGGCCGAGGATCGCAGCGTCTCATGCAACCGACGCTCAGTGTTTGCATCCTGGCCTACAACGCCGAGCGGCTCTTGCCCCGCGTTCTCGACGCCGTGGCCTGGGCGGACGAAGTGGTAGTCGCCGTCGACGCCAAATCGACGGACGGAACTGAACGCATCGCGCGCGAGCGCGCGTCTCGCGTAGAGGTCCTCCCCTACCGAGGCGACCTCGAAACCAAGCGCGCCTGCTTCCAGTTGGCCTCCGGCCGCTGGATCCTCTTGGTGGACTCCGACGAGATCGTGCCCCGAGCCTTGGCCGATGAGATCCGTGTCGCACTGACCGCGGCGGAAGCCGACGTGGCCGGCTTTGAGATCAACCGGTTGACGTACCACCTGGGACGCTGGATCCGTCACGGCGATTTCTTTCCCGACTGGGTGCTCCGCCTGGTGCGGCGCGACGAGGTCCAGTGGCTGGGTCGGGACCCTCATGCGTACATGGCGGTCACCGGTCGGGTCGAGCGGCTTCCGACCCCACTCGAGCACTACAGCTACCGCGATCTCGCCCACCAGCTGGAGCGCATCCAGTTCTTTAGCGGCGAAGCGGCGCGCGCCATGGCGGAGAGCGGGCGCCGCTTTCGACGCACCGATCTGATCCTGCGGCCGCCTGCGCGCTTTCTGCGCGCCTACCTCCTGAAGCGCGGGTTTCTCGACGGCCTACCGGGCCTGATCATCGCGGCCGCAACCGCATTCCACGTCTTCCTGAAATACGCCAAGCTTTGGGAGCGAACCACAAGCGCCGCAAAGCGGCGCGCGCAGTGAGCCGAAGGCGAACGAAGTCCACCAAAAAGCGCCCCGCCTCAGGGAACACGACCGAACGAGCGTCGCCAAGCCGCGCGCACAGCGTCAATCTTCGATGCGGGCGGCGAGAACGCGTTCGAGACGCCTGGCGTCGCGGCGCAACGTCAGACTCCGCCCCCCGGTCACCCAGACCAATCCGGGCTTGGCTCCCTTGGGCTTTCGCACGCCCTTGGCCGGAGCGACCAGCACCTCCACACGACCGGCATCACGGTGTCGCGAGAAGTGGACGGCGAGCTCGCACGCTTCGAGGAGCGCTTCGGGAGGCGCGTCGGAACGCCCCTCGGTGCGCAAGAGGACATGGCTCCCGGGCGACGCGTCGAGATGTAGAAACAGGTCATTGCCCCGGGCGAGACGCGTGCTGAGCACGTCATTCCCCTCATCCGAGCGCCCTACCCAGATCTCGAGGCCGCTGCTGCTACGGTAGCGGCGGGGCCACAGGCGGCGCGGCAATTCGCGTTTCCCCACGACGAACGGACTGCGACGGGGTACGGTGCCCGCGGGAGCTCCGGTGGCCCTTCCTCTTGAGCGGGTCGGAGCGAAGCGGCCCACGAGTTTCGCGACCGCGGGCTCTTCGGCGAACGCGCGCAACGCCATCAATTCGGCTGCGGGGGCGGTGAGGACGGCTAGACGCCCTTCCAGATCGCTGAGCGCCGCCTCGCGCGCCTCGAGTTCCGCCAGGCCGCTCGCCGCGCGGGCGGCGCGGCGTTCCGCTTTGCGGGCGCGCTGAAAGAGATCAGTGAGCTGCTCGTGCGGCGGGCGTTTGGGATCCAGCTCGAGGACCTCTTCGCCCCCGCTCTCGTAGTCGCGGACGCGCACTTCGCGCTGACCGGCGCGGACCTGAGAAAGAGCGCCTTTCAGCAGCTCGCCGCGCCGTCGAAGCGACTCTGCTTCCCCGAAGCCGCGCGCGTCTTCCTCGAGCAGAGCGCGCTTCTTCGCGAGCGCGGTGCGGCTTTTGCGAAAGGCGCGCTCCAGGAGCCGGACGAGCGCCGCGCGCTCATCTTCGTCGCCGCGGCTTGCGTAGTGGGCTTCCACGGCGGCGAACCAATCGGCGTCGGGAATCGCGGCGAAGCGGTCTTCGCCAGGGCTGGCGGGTGCGCCGGCGGGCGCGACCCAGGGTCGCCCACCGGCGAGATCGCGGCGCGTCTCGTCGAGGGACCGGAGCGACCCCACCACGCAGTCCTCGGCATCGAGCAGGTAGAGATTGGAGCGCGCTCCGACCAGCGCGAGGACCAGCGTGAAGCGGTCGGCGGACGTCGCGAAGCGCAGAAAGGCGAGCCGGTCCGCTTCGGGAAGCTCGACCGCTGCGAGCACAGCACCCCGAAGCCGGGCGCGCACGAGCTCGACAAATCCCGACGCGGGAGCGACCGTGCCCGGTCGCGCCTCGAGCACACACAGGCGGCCGCGGCCCGCTTCGGTCGACAGCAGCACGCAGCCACTGCCACCGCCGTCGCGTCGGTGCAGCTCGAGAACCACGGCCCGGTCCCCGGCAGCCTGCACCCGCTGGACCCTTGCGCCGATGAAGGCCTGCGCCAACAGTCCAACCGCCCGCTCGAGTTCGCGCAAACTCAGCACCGATGCCCCTCCGTCGCCTCAAGCCTGGCAGCGCGGACAGTAATGGGCGCTGCGCTGGCCGATCACTACCCTTCGGATCGCGCTCCCGCAGACAAGACAGGGCTCGCCGGTCCGAGCGTAGACGCAGCGCTCATCTTGATAGGCGCCATCGCTCCCGTCGGGCGCGATGTAATCACTGATGCTCGAGCCCCCCGTCGCAATCGAGCGCTGCAACACCCTGTGCAGCGCCCCCGCGATGCGTTCACATTCCGCACGACTCACGCGACCGGCGGCGCGGCGGGGTCGCACACCCGCGTGAAACAACGCCTCGTCGGCGTAGATATTGCCGACCCCGGCGACCACGGCCTGATCGAGCAGGAGGTTTTTGATCGCGACGCGTCGCTTGCGGGTCGCGGCAAACAGATCCGGGCCGGTGATGCATAGCCCGTCCGCGCCGAGCCGGGCGAGCCGCTTGCTCTCCTCTCCGGGCGGCAGCAGCAACACCTTGCCGAACTTGCGCGCGTCGCGAAACCAGACCTCCGGCCCGCTGTCTTCAAAGGCAATGCGAAGGTGCGTGTGGGCGTCGGGGCGAAAACGGCGTTGGGCTTCCGGTGTGAGCGCACCGCGCCCTGCCGACCGCAGCAAACGGACGCTGGTGGCATCGCTCGAGAAGAGCTGCCCGGTCATCCCGAGATGGAGCACGAGGCGGCTTCCGTCATCGAGGGTTGCCACCAGGTATTTGCCGCGGCGTTCGAGACTCGCCACACAGCGACCGCGGAGCGCGCTGCGCAGCGCCGCGGGGGGCGTCAGGAAGAAATAGCTCGGTGCCGTGGTGCGCACCGACGCGATCCGCCGACCCCGCAAGAGCGGCTCGATGCGGCGCCGCGTTACCTCGACCTCGGGCAGCTCGGGCATAACCCTACACGTTGAAGCGGAAGTGAACGACGTCGCCGTCCTGGATCGCGTAGCCCTTGCCCTCGACCCGGAGCTTTCCCGCCTCGCGACACTTGGCCTCGCTGCCGAGGGCGATCAGATCCTCGTGGGCAACCACTTCGGCGCGGATGAAGCCCCGCTCGATGTCGGAGTGGATCTTGCCCGCGGCTTGAGGAGCGGGCGTTCCGCGCGGCACCGGCCAGGCGCGGCACTCATCGGGCCCCGCGGTCAGCATCGAGATCAGATCGCACAGCTCGTAGGCGGCGCGGATGAAGCGGTGGCTCGCGGGCTCCTCGAGCCCGAGGGAGGCCAGAAACTCCGGCTGCTCCTCCGCCGCCATCTGGGCGATTTCCATCTCGACCTGTGCCGAGAGCACAACGAGCCCCAGGTTCTGCTCCGCCGCAGCCGCCGCCATCTGCGCCGGCGCTCCCGCGGCTAGCGCGTCCTCGGCGACGTTGAGCACGAGGAGCAGTGGCTTCAGCGAGAGGAACGTGTAACCCGCGACGAGCCGGCGCTCCTCGGCGCCGAGATTGAGATCGCGAAGCGCCCGCTCGCTCTCGAGCTCGCCGGCCAGGCGCTCGAGCAGCGCGAGTTCGTTCAGGTTGCTGCGGTCTTTGCGCAACCGCTCGACGCGACCTTCGACGACTTCGAGGTCGGCCAAAATCGTCTCGGTGCGAAGGCCTTCGATCTCCGCCAGGGGCTCGGGTTTCTCTCCCGCCGGTCCCGGAAACGCGCGCACGACCTGACAGAGCGCGTCGAGGGGCCGCATCTGGTTGAGCACCGTGCGGTCGAGGCCTTCGCGCCCGCCGGCCAGATCGGTGAACACCATCTCGGCGTAGGTTGTCTTCTTGGGGTGAAAGATCGCGGCAAGCGCGTCCACCCGCGGGTCAGGAACCTTGACCGCGCCGAGGAGCGCCTTGCCGCTGGCCCCGCTGCCGGGGTCCACCAATTGCCCAGTGAGCGCCCCGAATACGGTCGTCTTGCCTGCCCCCGGAAACCCTACGAGCCCGACTTTCATGGCGGAAAGCTAGCTATTTCGCTGCCGCCCTTCCTGCTCGTGGCCTCGCGATGCGCCCGGCCCCGACACCCCGTTGCCCGGCGCTCCCTCGCGGCTTCCCCAGGAGGAGCGCCGGATCTAGAATCTCCGCGATGCCCAAAGCGATTCAGGTGAGCCGATCCGGGGGCCCGGAAGTACTCGAGCTCGTGGAGTATGACCCGGGGCCGGCCGGCGCCGGCCAGGCGCGGGTTCGCGTCGCCGTGGCGGGCGTGAACTTCATCGATATCTATATTCGCGAAGGGCTCTATCCCCGCGCGCTGCCCCTCGTCCTCGGTGTCGAGGGAGCGGGAACGATTGAGTCGGTGGGACCGGGCGCGGACGGCTTCGCGCCGGGCGAGCGCGTCGCGTGGTGCTCGGTTCCCGCTGCCTACAGCGAGGTGGCGCTGGTGCCTGTCGCCTCGCTGGTCCGAATTCCCGCCGCGGTGAGTGAGGAGCTCGCCGCCGCTGCGCTGCTCCAGGGGATGACCGCCCACTATCTCACCCACGCCATGCGACCCCTGCACCCCGGAGACTGGGCGTTGGTCCACGCCGCCGCGGGAGGGACCGGTCTGCTCCTGGTCCAGATGCTGAGGGCGATCGGTGTCCAGGTGATCGGAACGTGCTCGACCGCCGAGAAGGCCGATCTCGCCCGGGAGGCGGGGGCGGACCATGTTGTGGTGCTATCGGAACGTCCGGATTTCGCGGCGGCCACGCGAGAGCAACTGGGGGGAGACGGTGTTCACGTCGTCTACGATGGCGTCGGACGCTCGAGTTTCGAGGGCAGCCTGTCGTGTCTGCGACCGCGGGGTTGGATGGTCCTGTTCGGTCAATCGAGTGGTCCGGTGCCACCCTTTGAGCTCCAGCGGCTGAACACCCTCGGGTCGCTCGTCATCACGCGGCCGTCCTTGGGCCATTTTGTCGCTACGCGCGCCGAGCTCGACGAGCGCTCCACGGCGGTCTTGGTGGGCATCGAGTCGAACACCCTCCAGGTGCGCATCGGCGGTCGCTATCCGCTCAGCGAGGCCGCCCGCGCCCACCGCGATCTGGCCAGTCGTGCCACGACCGGAAAACTCTTGCTGGTACCGTCGAACTAGACGACGGCTTCGGGCTGATCGCCCTCGACCTCGACGATCTCGGTCAAGACGATCTCCTCCTCACCATCGTCCTCGTTGAGCTCGAGGCTCGGAAGCCCGTGGATCAGTCTTCGCAGCACCTCTTCGTCTTCCTTGGCGAGGTCGGCAAAGCGCAGCGCGACCCCCTTGGAATCGTCTGAGCGGATCACCCGGGCCTTTACCGCGATCGATTTTCCGCCTTGGGGGATGTGGAGGGCGAGCCTGAGGCTCTTGCCAACGCCGAGTGCTGGATGCGCCTCGACGCGCATTCCCCCCAACGAGAGATCGCGCCCGATCAGCACCCGCGACGCTTCTCGATCGTGGGCGACGACCCGGCCCGTGAAATCGATACGCGGTGCGCGACGCCGCTCAGGCTGTGCGCCCGCCGGCGCCGCGACCGCCTCGGACGTCGAGCGGGACTCCGACGCGGCCGCCAGAGTCGCCCCCTTGGCCGCTCCTTTGGCAAGTGCGTTGGCCTTGGCGTCTCTGCCGGCTCGGTCCAAAGAAGCGGGACCCGTTTCGTAGACCCGCAGAAGCTCGGCGAGACGCTTTTTCGCTCCCCGCGTCAACCAGCGGAATTGCACCGCGACCGACGCCCCGTCGTAGTCGGGCTCCCTTTGGATGCGAATCACCCGACCCCACAGCAACCAACCCTTGCCAGAGGAGCGGGGCGGAGAAAGCAGGATCTGGTTGCCGGAGGTGAGAGGCGCTTTCGTGAGGAGCCGGCATCCTTCCAAAGAGAGATCCGCCAGAGTCGCCTCGTGACTCTTCAAGCCGAGCCGGAAGCGAACGGGAGCACCGACCGCTACACGCGGCCGTCGGCGTTCACGGCCCCGATAGAGCGAGTGGAGCAAAAGCAGCCGCAGCGCCGTCGGGTGAACGGGTCGACGGACTACGATACGAATGCCGCTGCGGCGGACCAGCGAGCGCAGCGTGCGGGAATCGTGGTCGACGATCGCCATGCGGTGCGAGCGGGGCACACCGCGGAGCGAGGCGATTGCCGGGAGATGGCGGGGCGTGCCGATCGCCAGATCCCACCGCTCCGGAGCGTCGGAATCCAGCTTCTCCCAGCACGCCGCGCCGAGGTTCCGAAGCACCGCTCGGACGTCGGCGAGCTCGCCGTCGTGCAGCAAGAGCACGGTCTGAGCCGAGTTGGGTTCAGACAGGTTCCTCTCCTCGAAGGGGCTTCGGCTCGCGCGCCAGCCGCTCGAGTCCCGGGTGGTCCCCCGTGGTCCCCGCGCTCGCCCTTGGATGGAATCGGCAGATCGTGCGCAAGCCTGTAGCCACTCGTTGCGTCTCGGGCCCGCTCAACCCCGGCCTCCGGATGGGCGAAACCGGAAGGGCACCTGGGCATAGTCTCCTCCAAGACCCAGGGGAAACGCCTCCGTCCAACCGGGAAGGGGAAGGGGAAGGGGAAGGCAACACCTTGCAGCGAATCCGGCCCCTCCTCATCGCCGCGGCGTTTTTCGCGCTCGGAAGCGCGGGATGCTCGCGAGAGAATTCGTGGTCCCGGGAGGCTGCTCAGTGGCTCGCGCAAGCGACCGCGGCGTGGTCCGGTGTTGCGGAGGAGGGGTCGGTCGGCGACGCGGCGGCGCCCACCCGGGACGCGGGCGACCAGCCCGCCCGAGTCGGAGAGCCG
>CAZTOE010000115.1:0-13175 GCA_964615045.1 uncultured Spirochaetales bacterium | reverse complement strand
GGCTCGCCCTCGGCCTCCGACGCTTGGCTCGACTTCGACGGCAACGAGACCAAGTCGGTGGGCGAGTGGCGAACCGCATTGGTCGGCGGGCTCCGCCAGGGCGGGCACGCCTACTACGCCCTCGACGTCACCAATCCCGACAATGCCTACAGCGGCCCCGGCTCACCCGACTACCCGGGCTATCTCTGGGAGTTCCCGGCAGAGGATGCGCCGCAGGCCCAGAAGGACGAAGTCGGTGAAACGTGGGGACGTCCCATCATTACGCGGGTCAAAGTGGAGGTGTCGGGAGTTCCGCGCGAGCGCTGGGTCGCAGTGGTGACTGGCGGGTACGCGGCCGAGAGCGATCCCAACAACGCGTTCTACAATCCTGCGGCGATCGCGGGACGCGGCATCTACATCATCGACCTGCTCACCGGAGAGGTACTCGCCGAGCAAAAGTTCGACCCGGCGGACCCCGGTCCGCGCGGTGAAATGGAATACGCGATCCCGTCGACGGCCGCGGTCTTCGATATCGATGCCGACGGTTACTCCGACGTCATCTTTGTCGGCGACCTCGGCGGCAACCTGTGGAAGTGGGTGATCCGCTATTCCCCCTCGCACCCCACCACTCCGAACTATCTCGAGGAAGGCGCGCCGAGCCAACCCAATACGAGCTTCCGCAAGTTCTTCGCGGCCAAGGCTACGCCGGCCGCGCCGCTGGCCGTCACCGCGGGCGGGACGGATTACTACAAAAGCTTCTATTTCCCGCCCGCCGCGGTTCTGAAGAGCGGCAAGCTCTGGCTGGCTATCGGCAGCGGCGAGCGCTCGGATTTGAGACGGCTCGGCGACGGCGGGACCAGCACGGAAAACAACCGTTTCTACGTGCTTATCGACACCAATTTCTACGACCGCTCCGCCACGCCCATCCCGACGGGGACCGAGCAGGATCTCTTCGACACCGCCGGAACCGCGGCGCTCAGCAACAGCTGCGTTCCGATCACCGGTTTCGACGGCTATTTCTTCCGCGGCGAGGACGGTGAAAAGTTCGTGACGAACGTCGCGATCTTCAACTTCTGGGTGATCGTTGGCTCCTACACACCCGCGGTGGCCGCCGCCACGCCGTGCTCCGCGGCGGGGGCGGGCGCGCTCTACATCTTCAAGGTCTACTGCGGCGACGGCTACTTCGCCGACGCGGGGCTCGCCCCAGACCGGAAGCTGGCGCTCGACACGTCCATCCCGACCGACCCGAAGGTGTCGTACGGGCCCGGCGGCACGCGCGTCGTCGTGACCGAAGGGGACGAAATCAAGGACGTGCCCGATCTGCCCCCGCCGGTCCATCCGGTCGGCCAGCTCTACTGGTCCGAGAGCAACTGATGGTCGGAGGCGTGCGCAGCGAAGAGCGGCACAAGGGATGGCCGAGCGACGGCGGTATCGAAAAGGGGTGCGCGATGAAAGCCTTGCGAAGAACGTTGGTCCGAATCGTCGGATCCGTGACATTGATCCTGGCGGCGGGTGCACCGTTCGCTGCCTGGGGGGTGGAAGGCCACGGCTATGTCGAAGCCAAGCGCGGCGGCGCCCAACCCTCCGTGGTGCTGAACGGGGAAACCTACCGGGTCACCGAACGCACGACTTTTGAGGGCCCGGAGGGTCAGCGACTGACCCTTTCCGATGTCCCTGCGCTGGCGGAAGGGGCCTCCGCCGAGGAGGCGGGGGCCTGGTTCGACTGGCAGGGCGATTCGCGCGACCGCGTTCTGAACGAGCTCAAGCTACGCGACATCGACTGAGCCCCGCGCCGCGCGAGTCGTCGTAGCGCTGGCGATCGCAGAGCTCCGCTCGCGCGTCTGTGCCATGTTCTCAGCCCGTTTCCACCCGGATGGGTGCCTCCCGCTGCCGAGCGTGCAGGGCGGGGGCCGTTCTCGATCGGATCGCGCCTTGCTGCATCTAGTCTTGGTTCAACCGGAGATTCCGTGGAACACCGGGAACGCCGGGCGCACCTCGCTGGCGGTCGGGGCGCGGCTCCATCTTGTCTGCCCCTTGGGCTTCTCGATGACCGAAAGCCAATTGCGCCGCGCCGGGCTTGATTACTGGACGCACGTGAATCCCCTGGTACATCGGGATTTCGCCGCTTTCGAGCGGACACTCCCACAGCTGGGAAAGCCGTTGCTCTTCTCGGCAGAAGCGGAGCGGAGCCTCTTCGATGTAAAACTCCCTGTAGATGTCGTCTTCCTCTTCGGCCGCGAGAGCGATGGGTTTCCGCCCTCGATCCGCGAGCGCTACGCGGACGCCGCCGTTTCCCTTCCCGTGTTGGATCCCCGCGTGCGGTCGCTCAACCTGAGTACTTGCGTTGGGATCGGCGCCTACGAATACGTCCGTCAATGCGGCGTGAGGGCACCGGCGGGAATGCGGAGGTGAAAGCCC
Source organism: uncultured Spirochaetales bacterium (assembly GCA_964615045.1). Taxonomy (GTDB): domain Bacteria; phylum Myxococcota_A; class UBA9160; order UBA9160; family PR03; genus JANQRO01. The sequence goes on along the minus strand of CAZTOE010000115.1, from coordinate 10,778 downwards.
TCGTCGGGCGAGGCGTTCCATCGCACTGAGGTCTCGAGGATCAGCCGAGACCCCGAAGCGTCGAAGACGCGCAAGTAGATGTCGGGATGGGACTCGAAGACGTCGCGGAATGCCTCGGGGTTGAAGAAGATCTCGAAGCGCCCGTCGTCATCAGTGGTGGCGAAGCCGAGCTTGTCGTCGAGCATCAAGTCGCGATCGAAGGCTCGCACGATCAGGTCGCGGAGCGGTCGACCCGTCTCCTTCTCCGCCACCGTGCCGAAAACTCGATAACTGTCCTGCGATCTCGCGTTCATGCGCAACTCCGAACGACATGTCCGGGCGCGATGCCCGGGAGTGCCTGTGCCACGAGCATCGCGCAATCCGCCCGCGGCAGCCACGCGGTCCGATGGATCGGCCATGCGCTGTAGGGCGTTATTCTAGGGCTGTGATGCGCCGATAGATGGACCCGGAGATCGATGGACCCGGAGGTTGGAGATGAGCGAGATCGTGGTGCGCCGGCTTCGCTTTGAATTCCCCGTCGACACTGACCTCGAGGTGCTTCCCAACGACCATCGGGGCTCGCGATCTTCGATCGCCTTCTCGCTCACGATGCCCTACCTCGAGCCCTACCTCATCCGCACGATGCGCGGCGCCCTCCCGCGGGTCAAGGATCGGGAGCTGGCTGAGGATATGCGCCGCTTTTCGGCCCAGGAGAGCCATCACTATCGGAATCACGCCAAGTTCAACGAGCAGATCCGCTCGAAACTCCACCCCGAGATCGCGGCAAAGATCCAGCGGATCGAGGCGGCCTTGGAAGCCGACTATCGACGCTTCTCCTCGGAACGATCGCTGCGCTTCAATCTCGCCTACGCCGAAGGCTTCGAGGCGATGACGGGGGCACTCGCGCTCTCCATGCTCGAGACCGGAGGGGACGAGGTCGCTCCGGGCTATCGCGAGCTCGTCGAGTGGCATCTGGCGGAGGAGATCGAGCACCGCACGGTCGCCTTTGGCGCGTACCAGGCGCTGGTCGGAAGCTACCTGTACCGCGTGTGGCGCGGCGTGTGGGCGCAGCTCCACTATCTCAAATACATCCACCGCTTCTATGCGTGCCTGATGGCAGAGAGCGGGCGGGGACCGTTTCTCCCCTACCTCCCGCCCTCGGCACGCAGCGCATGGCGGGGCTACCTGAAGACCTTTGCGCCGGACTACGATCCGGCTGCGGTTCCGGTCTCCCCGCGGCTTCGGGCGCTGCTCGACAAATACAGTGCGCTCGAAGGGGCAGGTTCCGACTGAGGGGCTCGTCTAATCGGATCGAGGGGCCGACCCCGAACTCGGTTGGAGCCGGGTCTCCCGTCACGACGAACCGCCGCCGCGGGCTCGGATCACCGCGCCGGGTCGAGCGCCGGTGTCCTCCCCGTTGCGTTGGATCACCTGGCCCGACACGATCGTCGCGACGTAGCCTTCGGCCCGCTGGATGAGACGCTGACCCTGGGCCGGCAGGTCGCAGGTGAGCTCCGGCGTGTGGATGGCCAGGTGGGCCAGATCGATCAGGTTGAGGTCCGCCTTCTTGCCCGGCGAGAGCTCGCCCCGGTCCACCAGGCCGAAGAACCGCGCCGTGTCACTCGTCTGCTTGCGCACGACCCACTCGAGCGGCAAGCGGTTCTCGACCTCGTCGCGTGCCCAATGGGTGAGCATGAAGGTGGGAACACTCGCGTCGCAGATCAGGCGGCAATGGGCGCCCCCGTCGCTCCCGCCGAGGAGCGAGAGGGGGTGGGTCAGCATCTCGCGCACCGCGTCCAGATTTCCTTCCGCGTAGCCGGCGGCCGTGAACATGAGAAAGGCCTGGGCATCGTTTTCGAGCATCAGGTCATAGCCCACTTCGGCGGGCGACTTCCCGAGGCGCTCGGCCGAGGCGCGCACGTTGGTGGAAGGGTCCGGTGCGTAGTTGGGCGTCGTTCCGAGCGGATATGTGAGGCGCCACGGGCGCTCGAAAGTGCGCGACCAGTCGGTGGGGTTGGGATTGTGATCTTCGAGAATGCGTTTCTTGACCGCCGGATCGCGGAGCCGCGCCGCGCGCTCGGGCCGGGGGAGATCCTGCAACGCTTGAAAGCTCGGGAAGCGCGCGAACGGGTTCTCGCTCTCGAAACTGAACAACATACCGACCGGACGGGGCGAGATCTGGGGCCGCAGCGCGACGCCCTGGATGCGAGCTTCCTCCGCGATCCGGAACGACTCCCGCCACAGGTCGGGGAACCGCGCGGTCTGCGTGACGAGGTAGGTGAGCGGGCAACCGGTGTCGGCGGCCAAGCGCTTGCACAGCGCGAGGTCGTTGCGGTTCACCTCCTCGCCGATCCCCTCGATCCCGGCCGGGATGACTTCGAGAACGCCGACCCCCGAGCGCTTTACCGCGTGACCGAGCGCCGCCAGCTCCTCGTACGCCGCGAAGGTTCCGGGTATCGGCACCCCCTCGGGCGTGACATGGATCAGCGTGCGCGATGTGGAGAAGCCGAGTGCCCCCGCCGCCATCGCTTCGCCTACGATCCGCGCCATCGCCTCGAGTTCTTCGGCACTGGCCGCCTCGTTGCGCGCGCCGCGTTCGTCCATCACGTAGGTGCGCAGCGCGCAGTGGCCGAGCATGGCTCCGACGTCCACCGCGCGCGGCATGGCCGCGAGGGCTTCCAGGTAGCCCCCGAAACTCTCCCATTGCCAATCCATGCCGGCCTTCAGCGACCGAGCTGGGATGTCCTCGACATTCTCCATGAGCTCGATCAGCCACTCGCGACGTTCTTCGCGCACCGGCGCAAAGCCCACGCCGCAGTTGCCCATCACGACCGACGTGACGCCGTGCCAGAACGAGGGCGTGAGCAACGGATCCCAGCAGGCCTGGCCGTCGTAGTGGGTGTGGATGTCAACCCAGCCCGGCGCAACCAGCAGTCCGTCGGCATCGAGGACTTCCCGCGCCGCCCCCGAGACCTGCCCGATCTCGGTGATGCGGTCCCCGTCGATCGCGACGTCGCCGGTGAACGGGGGACGCCCCGTGCCGTCGACGACGGTCCCGCCGCGAATGATGAGATCGTGCATGGCGCTCTCTCCGTATTCTTCAGCGACTACGATACCTCAATCCGCCGGCCGGGCTGGGCAGGGCCTCGCGCAGCGCCCGGTGGGAGGCCAGCCAGGGCACCACCCGCGAAATGTCGTCGAAGTCCATGCCACCGCGCGGGGCAACGGTGGTGGCGCGGTGCGGTGGTCTGGGTCTCGGTCGAGGCAGAGTTATCCTCCATCGTGATCAACTCACCTTCCGACGGATCATGGGACGGCGCGACATTGAGGCATTCCCGCGCCGTTGCCGCAAGCGACCCCTGCGCCAAAGGCATCGTTCTCGGTCGGAGCGGCACCGCAACGCAACGCGATTCTCGGAGGCGTTCGATGCGCCTCGCGCTCGCGTGGGCAGTCGCTTTCCACGTCGCCGCGCCCGCGGTCGGTGCGCAGGTCGTCGACCTCGCTGGCCTCGACGCCGGTGGCGCTTCGCTCTTCCGGGCGCTCGGGTCGAGCGGGGAAGGGCGCTTCGGGGTACCGGTGGCGGGAGGGTTCGACTGCGACAGCGACGGCCACAACGACCTCGCGGTCGCCGCGATGCGCGCGAGCCCGCTGGGGCGAAGCTTTGCGGGAGAGGTCTTTCTGATCTTCGGAGACAGTACCTTGAACGGTGCCGTCGATACCGCGCTCCCGGACGCCTCCGTGCTGGTCATCGAGGGCGATGGCGTGCGTGAGGTCACCGGTAGCGAGGTCTGGATGGATGACGTCACCGGGGACGGGGTCGGTGACCTCCTCGTCGCCCGCCAGAACTATCAGCCAAACGCCGCCCGCCCGGGCGCGGGCGCCCTTACCATCCTGGTCGGGGGTCCCGAACTCGCGGCGTTGGCCGCCACGCTGCAGCCGCTCGACCTTCGCGCGCCAGCGCCCGGAATCACCGCGACCACGCTGGTCGGTGCCGGCGCGCTCGAACGCTTCGGGATCTGGATGCGCACCGGCGACGTCACGGGGGATACCATCGCGGACCTGGTGATCGGCGCCGATCAGCGAAGCGCCAATGGGGAAACGCACCGCGGCGCCGCCTACGTCGTACGGGGCGGCGCTCACCTCGCGTCGGGTGGCACGATCGACCTGGCCGAGTTCGGTGCCACATCGATCGCGGGGCACGTCGCCCGGATCGATCCGCCCAGCGGCTCGGATCATTTCCACCTGGGCGCCACCTGCCAGATCGCCGATCTCGATGCCAACGGCACGGCCGAAGTGCTGGTGGCGGCCACCCTGAACCGCGCGGGGGCCGGGTTGCTCGCGGACGGCCAGCCTGCGGGCAGCGCTCACGCCACGGGGGGCGCGCCTCACGGTCGGCTGTACATCGCCTGGGATGACAATTTCTCGGGAAACCCTTGGCCCGCCGGATTTGCCTTCGATCTGGCGAATGCCCCCGGCACCACATCGACCTTGAGCGGAGGGCTGCGCAGCCGGCACTTTGGGGAGGAGATCGTCGGGGGTCTCGACTGGGACGGCGATGGGCTCCCCGACCTGTTTGTGGGCGATATCGACGGCGACGCGAGTGCCGCGCAGAATCGGCCCGCTTCAGGCTCGGGGCACGTATTCTACGCGGCGGTGCAGCTCGCGGGGTTGAGCTTTGACCTCGATACGCCGCCACAGGGGCTCGAGACGACGACCCTCATCGGACCCTCCTCCGGCGCCATCTCGGGTGACACCGCGACGCTGGGCGATTTCGACGGTGACGGTTTCGCCGACCTCGCTGTCGCTTCGCCCCACACCAGCCCGCTCGGCCGCAGCAATGCAGGTACCGTCCACGTTCTCCACGGGCAGCCGGGCCGCTGGCCCGAAGTCGTAGACCTGGCGGGTCCGCTTCCGATCCCCCCGGCGGCGCGCATCGGCACCCTGCTGGGAGCCCAGGGCTCGGCCCCGGGCGATGTGGGCGACACTCTCGCCTACAGCGCCGCGGCCGGCTTCGTAGACGACGACGCCTCGCTCGATCTGATCACGAATGAGATGCTGGGCAACGGGTCTGATCCGACCGCGATTGACGTGGGGAATCTGATCGTAGTTTCCGGCGCGCTCTTTGCGCCGGAGCCCGCATCGGCGCCTGCGCTCCTGGCGGCGCTCGCGGCCATGGGGTGGCTGGCCCGCTGGCGGCATGGTCCGGGCGCGGCGCGCTCGATCTGTGGGTGTGCCCCACGCGTTTACGGCTCTGCCCGCGTTGACCCCTGCTCGGGGGTGTACGACTTTCTACGCCAAGGCGGCGCCCGGCGATGAGAGGAGTCTCCCTTGGACAAAGCGATCGTAATCGGGGTAGGACCGCTCGAAGGTCTGGGGGGCGAGCTCTGCAAGCGCTTCGCAGCGGAAGGGCTCCACGTATTTGTGGCCGGCCGCACCGAGGCGAAATTGAAGGCGGTGGTGGGTGCGATTGAGGCGGCGGGCGGCCGCGCTACTCCCGTGGTCACGGACGCGACCGACGAGTCCCAGGTGCAGGGCCTGTTCGAAACGGCCGCGGCGACCGGGGAGGGCGACCTCGCCCTGGCCATCTATAACACCGGCAATAATACCCCCGGTCGGATCGCGGAGATGGAGGCGGACTACTTCGAGCAGAGTTGGCGCGTCTGCTGCTTCGGCGGTTTCCTGTTCGGGAGAGAGGCGATCCGTCGCATGCGCCGGAGCGGAGGCGTCCTGCTCTTTACTGGCGCGAGCGCTTCGCTGCGCGGCCGCGCCCACTTCGGCGCCTTCAACTCCTCCAAGGGAGCGCTTCGAAACCTCGCCCAGGCGATGGCCAAGGAGTACGCCGAGGAGGGGATCCACGTGGGGCACGTGGTGATCGACGGACCCATTGGCGGCGAGAAGATTCGCAAGGGCTACCCGGAGTACGCAAAGGAGAAGGGTGAAGCGGGGATGATGAGCCTCGAAGGACTCGCCGACGCGTTCGTATTTCTCTACCGGCAGCCGCGACGAGCGTGGTCGTTCGAGGTGGATGTCCGCACTTCGCTCGAAAAGTGGTGACCGGGGCGCGGGGTGCAGAAGGCGCGACCACCATCCGGACGTTTGCTCCGCGACTAGACTTCATCCTCCAGGACCACGTCGAAGGTGGCGCGATAGCCACCCTTGGCGGGCTCGAGCGGGACCGCGAGGTCGCTGCGGGCCGCCCGCACCGCATCGGAGTCGAGGTACTCGCCGCCGACGAAGTAGATCTGCGTGATGAGGGGCCGGTAACCGTCGCGGGTAGCCTTCAGGTGGATGTGGGCGGGCCTCCAGGGATGTCGCCCGACTGCCTGCAGCAGCCGACCCGTAGGTCCCTGGTGCGGAATCGTGTAGGGGGCCGGCACAACGGTGTGTAAGGCGTAGCCCCCGTCCTCCCTGGCGTGCAGACGACCGCGCAGGTTCATGTTCGTTTTCGGCGGGATGTCGAAAGCCCCGTAGCGGCCTTGGGCGTCCGCCTGCCAGAAGTCGAGGAGCGCGCCCGCGATCGGGCTGCCATCCACGTCGCGCACGGTTCCCGTGAGCGTCAATCGGTCTCCCGGCTCGTCCTTTCCGGCGAGCTGGCCGTCTTCCACGAACGGGGCGTCCTCAAGGTAGTAGGGACCCAGCACGTTCTTCGGGGTCCCCCGCCAGGCGCGGCTGTTCGCGTCGACAATATCCGCCTCGAGGAAGGCATCGCAGAGCAGCATCGTTTCGCCGGTCTCGGCGGCTTCGTTCAAGAAAGCCACGGCGGCTCGGTATTCGTCGTGGCTGATCTGATGCTTTTCGACGATGCCGTTGATGGCCTGGATGAGATCTTCCACTACGCGGGCGATGCGAGGGTCGGACATGCGGACCTCCTGACTTTCCGTTCCCTTCGGATGGGCCGGTGGGCTGCGAAAGCGCCATGCACCGCTAGAGTACCACGGCAACCGCTTTGGCCACTGTGCTTTGATCTACCGCGTCACGATCGAACCCCTGGGTGAGACCATCGAGGTCGAAGAGGGTCAGACCCTTCTCGATGCGGCGCTGCGAGCGGGCCTCTGGCTGCCCTACGCCTGCAACCATGGCCTCTGCGGAACCTGCAAGATCCAGGTGCTCGAAGGCCTTGTGAGCCACAACGACTCGTCCCCCTTCGCGCTGATGGACGTCGAGCGCGATGAGGGAAAGTGCCTCGCGTGCTCCGCGACGCCCGAGAGCGACCTCGTGGTCGAAGCCGAGCTCGAAGAAGAGCCTGATGCCCGCCACCTCCCGATCGAGAACTGGGAAGCGACGGTGGTCGAGCTTCGCGACCTCACCCCGACCATCAAGGGCGTCTTTCTTCAGATCGAGGGCGGCGAGTTCGATTTCCAGGCGGGCCAGTACATCAACCTCCGCGTCCCGGGCGAGGCGACGCCGCGCGCGTTCTCGTTGGCCAATGCCCCGCAGGAGCCGGTCCTCGAGCTCAACGTGCGCCGCGTGGCCGGTGGCCAGGCGACCGCCTATATCCACGAACACCTGGCGGTCGGCGATCGCGTGGCCTTCGAGGGCCCGCTGGGCCGGTTTTTTGTGCGCCGCGCCGCCTCGGAGCCTGTTCTTTTTTTGGCCGGAGGGTCCGGGCTTTCCAGCCCCAAGGCGATGGTCCTTGACCTTCTCCTGGCGGGCGATGCGCGGCCGATCACATTGATCCATGGGGCTCGCAATCGCGCCGAACTCTACTACCGCGACCACTTCGCGGCCCTCGCCGTGCAGCACGACAACTTTCGCTACGTGCCGGCCCTTTCGGAGCCCCGTCCCGAAGAGGCATGGGAGGGCGAGGTCGGGCTGGTCCACGAGGTTGCAGGGAAGCTCTTCGAGGGTCGCTTCGCGGGATACAAGGCGTATCTATGCGGGCCGCCCCCGATGATCGACGCGTGCCTGACCGAACTCATGCGAGGCCGGCTCTTCGAAGACCATATCTTTACCGAGGTGTTTCTCACCGCCGCCGATGCGGAGGGGGCGCCGCGCCGGAGCGCGTTCTTCAAGAAGTTCTGACAGGCTCGAAAGCGCGATCGCATCAGACCCCCCAAGGGGCTAGATTGGCTGGGTGAGGCGGCGTTTCCGGGAAAGTCTCAAGTGAGCCTGGCGGACGAGCTGCCGCGCTTCGTCCGGGTGCGGGGCTTCGACGCCCGCGGCTTCGTGGAGTTCGAGTTCGCGATCGGAGATCCCTCGCTGCACCTCGATATGATCCTTCCGCCTTTAGCTTTCCGCGAGTTCTGCCGGGAGCAGCGGGTCCGCTATCTGGGAACCCCCGCTGCGGAAGCGAGTGTTCCCGAGTCGCCCGCCGAGGAGAGTTGATCGTGTCGATCGAAATCAAGACCGCCGCGATCGAACCCCTGCGGCTGACCTTCGACCACCTCGCCAGGCGCCTGGGTGAAAAGCGGGCACCGTCGCGCTACCAGGAGGCGGTTTACGACTTGCAGCCCGCGCTGAATTTCCACTACCGGCCGACCTGGGCGCCGCAATATGAGCTCTACGACGCCTCCCGCACAGCGCTCCAGCACGACGACTGGGACCAGCTCATCGACCCGCGCCAGTACTACTACGCGAGCTACGTCCTTCAGCGCTCCCGGCAGCAGGACGCGCAGGAGAGCCAGTTCACCTTCGTCGAGCAGCGCGAACTTTTGGCAGGGCTCGGCGAGGCGTGGCGCGAAAAGATCGGCCGGTTGGTGATCCCGCTACGACATGTCGAGTGGGGGGCGAACCAGCTCAACTGCTTCATCGCCGCCTACGGGTTCGGGGCGCCGCTGACGTCGGCCGCGACATTCCAGATGATGGATCGGCTGGGGAACGCCCAGTATCTCTCGCGCATTGGCCTGCTGCTCTCCGCGAATGACCCGGTGGTTCTCGACACCACCAAACAAACGTGGCTCGAGAATCCCATGTGGCAACCGCTGCGCCGGCTCGTCGAGGAGCTCCTCGTCACGACGGACTGGTTCGAAGTTCACGTCGCCCAGAACTTCGTGCTCGACGCGCTGCTCCACCCCCTGGTGTTCGACCGCTTCGATCGCGAACTCGGTGCGAACGGTGGCGGTGCGTTCTCGCTGCTCACCCGCTTCATCGTCGATTGGTTTGCCGAGTCGCGGCGTTGGGTCGACGCGGTGATCGGGAACGCCGCGGGGCACCATCCCGCGAACCGGGCCACGATCAAGTCCTGGGTCGATACCTGGCGCCTCCGGGCCTCGGAGGCCTGCGAACCGCTCGCGGATTATGCGTTCGGCGGCTCCGGCAAGGAAGTGCTCGATGGTCTGCGCGAGGCCTTGGATGTGCGCGCGAAGAAGATCGGTCTGGGTTGAGAGGAAGGTCTTGGACAAAGTTTTCATCGCCTTTCAAAACAACGAAGAAGCCCGCCCGATCATCGAGGCGATCGCTGAAGACAACCCGGATGCCGTTCTCAGCGAACTCCCCGCGATGGTGAAGATCGATGTGCCGGGCCGCCTGGTGGTGCGCCGCGCGACCGTCTCGGAAAAGGCCGGCCGGGAGTTCGATCTCCAGGAGATCCACATCAACCTGATCTCGCTCTCTGGAAATATCGACGAATCCGAGGATGAGTTCGTCCTGGCTTGGCGAACCGGTTAGGAGACACGATGGCGACCGCTCCCGCCAAGACCTCGAAGCCCTCCGGGACCGCAAAGCCGTCCAGGAAGCTGGGCCTCAAAGAGAAGTACCGCTTGTTGACCCGGGGATTGTCCTGGGAGACCAGCTACCAACCGATGGAAGCGGTCTTCCCCTACGCGCGCTACGAAGGCATCCAGATCCGGGATTGGGATGCGTGGGAAGATCCCTTTCGGCTGACGGTCGAGGCCTACTGGAAGTATCAAGCCGAGAAAGAACGCAAGCTCTACGCCATCCTCGATGCCTTTGCCCAGAACAACGGGCAGCTCAATCTCTCCGATGCTCGCTACCTGAGCGCGGTCAAGCTCTGGATCCAGGGCATCACGCCACTGGAGTACGCAGCCCATCGTGGCTTCGCGATGATGGGGAGGGCGTTTCCGGGGGCCGGCACCCGCGTAGCCTGCCAGATGCAATCGATCGACGAGCTGCGCCACGCCCAGACCCAGCTTCACGCCTTCAGCCACTACAACCGTTACTTCAACGGCATGCACCAGTTCGTCCACATGCGGGACCGCGCCTGGTACCTCTCGATTCCGAAATCGTTCTTCGAAGATGCGATGACCGCCGGACCCTTCGAGTTCGTGACGTCGATCTCCTTCGCCTTTGAGTACGTCCTCACCAACCTCCTGTTCATGCCCTTCGTCTCCGGTGCCGCCTATAACGGCGACATGGCGACCACGACCTTCGGCTTCTCGGCGCAATCCGATGAGTCGAGGCACATGACGCTGGGACTCGAGGTAGTGAAGTTCATGCTCGAGCAGCACCAGGACAACGTGCCGATCGTCCAGGGCTGGTTGGATAAATGGTTCTGGCGCGGCTATCGGCTTCTCGTGCTGGTCGGCACGATGATGGACTACATGCTCCCCAAGAAGGTGATGTCCTGGCAGGAAGCCTGGGAGATCTACTGGGAGGAGAACGGCGTCGCGCTCTTCCACGACCTGGGCCGCTATGGGATCCGGCTGCCCAAGCATCATGAAGTCGCGGGAAAAGAGAAGAATCGGGTCACCCACGAGGCCTGGGCCACCCTGTACTCATACCGCAACGCGCTGGGTCTCCACACCTGGATCCCCGAGCCGTACGAGCTGGATTGGATGTCGGAGAAGTACGGCGCGCTCTTTGACGATCTCTATCGGCCGCGGCTGGAGTACTGGGGCGAG
>CAZTOE010000114.1:11050-13181 GCA_964615045.1 uncultured Spirochaetales bacterium | reverse complement strand
ATGATCGACACGATCACCATGTAGTTGGCGCCCGAGACTGCGTGCCCAGCGGCTTCCCCTGCCTCCACGTAGCGTTCCAGGGTTCCCGCGGTGTCCGGCGAAAAGAATCCATACAGGTTTTGCCCCATGCGTCCTACTTGCTCGGCGACTTCGAGCCGCGTGGCGGGGATCCAAACACGCATCGAGGGGTCGAAGGGCTTGGGGTACACGGTCGAGGGTTCACTGATCTTGCTGTAGCGCCCGTCAAAGGTGATCGAGTGTTCGCGAAGCGCCTTGAGGAGCAGCTCCAGGCCCTCGTCGAAGCGCGCTTGGATCTCGCTCTCGTCGGGCGTGTAGCGGGTGCGCTCGACCGAGAAGTTGCCCTTCCCCACTCCGATCTCGGCTCGGCCGTTGCTGAGCATATCGATCATGCCCACCTCCTCAGCGAGCCGCCACGGGTTGTGGACGCTGAGCACCTGGACGGCCTGGCCGAGCCGGATCCTGGACGTTTCCCGCGCGACGGCAGCGAGATAGACGTTGGGTGAAGGCACCAGGGTCCATCCGTCGAAGTGGTGCTCCGTGGTCACGAGGCCGTCAAAGCCGAGCTGTTCGGCCTCGACCGCATCTTCGATCGAACTCTCGATGGTGGCGCGAGCCAGCTCGGGGTCGTAGGCCTCCGGATTCCAATCCCCTTCGTACTGAAGCGCGTCGCAGCGGATGAACTTGACGATCTCCGGCTCCTCGTCCCAGCGCGGCACGCGAGCCGCCGTCTTGTTCTTGTTCGCCGCCGTCATCGCTCGGGTCTCCCATCGATCCACTCTCAGCGAAAAATAGGCCACGCGTGTGGCCGGCGAAACTTCGAAGCGCGCTCCGCAAAGCGGAGGCGCATCGTTCACCTGACTCTTGTGTTTATAACGCGGATTGATACAGTCCGCGTTATGGCTCATCTCACGAGCGGGGTCGAATACGGGATCCATTGTCTCCTGTGGCTGGTGGATCCACGTAGTGGACAACCCAGCACCCGAGATCTCGCTGCGTTGCAGGGGCTCTCGTCTTCGTTCCTCGCCAAGATTTTCCCCAAGCTGGAAAAGGCGGGCATCGTTCATGCCACCGAAGGAATGCGGGGCGGGTATCGATTGGCGAGGGCGCCGGCGGACATCACGGTCCTCGACATTGTCGACGCTATCGAAGGCGCAAAGCCGTTGTTCGAGTGTCAGGAGATTCGAGGGCGTTGCGCGGTGTTCGCCGGCTCCGCTCCGAAGTGGGCCACGAAGGGCCGCTGCTCCATCCATGCCACGATGCTGCGCGCCGAAAAAGCGATGCGCGATAGCCTCGCGGAGGAGACACTCGCGACACTCGCAGAAAAAGTTGATCGAAAGGCGCCCAAAGATTTCGCGGACGCCATCTGCGAATGGTTGAGCGGAAGAGCCCAAGGCCGTGCCACGCGCCGGTCGTCTCCAGGGACGAAGGGAATCCCAAGATGACTCATAACCTCGTGATCGCCGGTTCAGGTTTCGCTGGGATGTGGGCCGCACTATCTGCCGCGCGCGCCGTGTCGATATCCGACAGGAGCCGCGATATAGAGATCACCGTGGTTTCCCCAACGCCCCATCTCCACATCCGTCCACGTTTCTATGAAACGGCGTTCGAGGAGATGGCGCCCGAGCTCGGTCCGCTATTCGATGCAGTCGGTGTCCGGCACGTCGCGGGAAAAGTTGAGACAGTCCATGTCGACCGGCATGAAGTCGACTGCGTCCGAACCAACGGCGAGCCTGCCAAGCTCCCCTATGACCGCTTCGTCTTGGCGACCGGTAGCACGGTGTTCTCACCGGACATCCCAGGCCTCGAGAAATACAGCTTCAATGTCGATCAGTTGTCGAGCGCCATTGCGCTCGACAGGCATTTGAGGGCGCTCGCGGACAAGCCGCAGAGCACCGCCCGCAACACCGTCGTGGTTGCTGGCGGTGGCTTCACCGGCATCGAAACGGCGGCCGACCTCCCACAGCGGCTCCGCGAGATCTTCGGCACCGATGCGGCGATACGCGTCGTCGTGCTCGAGCGGGCGTCCGCCATCGGTCCCGATCTCGGGCCGGGACCCCGTCCATTGATTGAGGAGGCGCTCGCCAGTCTCGGGATCGAGGTGCGGACATCG
>CAZTOE010000114.1:0-11040 GCA_964615045.1 uncultured Spirochaetales bacterium | reverse complement strand
GACATCGAGGGCGGCCGTCGCGATCGATGCAAATGGCATCACGACCTCCGCAGGCGAGCAGATCGCGACCCACACCGTCGTCTGGACCGCAGGTGCCCGCGCCCATCCACTAGCCGCGCAAATTCCCGGCGAGCACGATCGATTCGGCCGCGTCCACGCCGATCGCGAACTCCGCGCGAAGGGCGCGAAAGACACTTTCGTCGCCGGTGACGTGGCGATGGCAGCGACGGACGATGATGGCAACACGGCCCTCATGTGCTGCCAACATGCATTGAGCCTGGGTCGGGTCGCCGGCCACAACGCTGCGGCCGAACTCCTCGGCCTTCCGACCGTACGGTACAGCCAACCCGAATACGTAACGTGTCTCGACCTTGGACCATGGGGCGCCGTTTACACCGAGGGCTGGGAGCGGCAGGTCAAGCTGGTGCGCGAAGAGGCCAAGTCACTAAAGCGGCGTATCAACACCGAATGGATCTACCCGCCCAAGGCCGATCGCGAGGCGGCATTGGCTGCCGCTGATCCGGCTTTCGTCGTCGTCGCCTAGCGCGCACGGTGCGGGAGCGTCCTTTGCTCCCGCTATCCGTCCTCTTGTTTCGCCGGAGTGTTAGGCTTATCGCGAGGCTTTCGGGAGGGAATTGCGTTGCCTGAGCGGATTCGCGCGTTTTTGCGGCTCGCGATCGCGGTAATCGCTATGGGTGTTTTCGGGTCGACTGCGATGAGCCACGATGATGAGCCCGCTACGGGGACCCACATCGAGCCGGTCATCTCTGCGGAGCTTCGCGACGCGGACGGGAAATATGCGACGGTCGTGACGGTGACCATGGAACCCGGCGCATCCTTCGTTCCTCACCGGCATCCTGGGACCGTGTTGGTCTACGTCCTGAAAGGCGAGGTGGAGTCGGCGCTCGACGACGAAGCCGCCAAGGTCTTCAAGGCCGGGGAGGCATGGACGGAATACGCGGGTGCGATTCATCGCGTGACCCGGAATCCCGCGACGGACAACGCCAAGATCCTCGCCGTGCTCTTGCACGACAAGGATGCGCCCCTTCAGCTCCCCGCGGAGTAGCTTTGGGCCGTGGGGTCCGGAGCGAAGGCGCCGGCCGCGACAAGGAGAAGCGCATGACCGGGAAGGTCAATCTTGCTCAAAAATTTCGCCTGTTCTCCGACCGATGGAGTCCCAAGGTCGTAGCTGAGCTGAACGGACAGCAGGTAAAGCTTGCGAAATTGGAAGGCGAGTTTGTCTGGCACCGCCATGCCGAGGAAGACGAACTTTTTCTTGTTGTGCGCGGTGCGCTCAGCATTCACCTCCGCGATCGCGTTGTAGCGCTCCGTGAAGGAGAGCTCTTCGTGGTTCCGAGAGGTGTCGAACACAAGCCGGTTGCCGAAGGCGTGGCCGAGGTTCTTTTTGTCGAGCCGACCAGCACGCTCAATACCGGCGACGTTCGCAACGAACGAACCGTTGAGAAACTTCAAAGGCTGTAGCCAGGTGAGTTGGCTCCAGGAGCGGCGGGGGAGGCTCCCGGCGACACGCTAGAGACCTTGCTTCTCGATCTTCAATGTTGAGCCCGCTCGTAGGCGCGGGCCAACGTGCGCGCGACGTGGACTTGGAGGAGGTGGCTTCGGTACTGGGCCGATGCGCTCGGATCCTCCATCGCATCCGCCTCGTCGATCTGTTGGCAAGCCCGCCGTAGGAGCCCCGGGTCGAGCATCTGGCCCACGAGCTTCTCTTCCAGGCTTCGCGCGCGAAAGGGAATGGGATTGACCCCGGTGACACCGATTGAGACCCCATCACATCGGCCTTTGCGGTCGACGACGACCTGCGCTGCGACACCGACGACTGCGAATCCGGACGCCGCGTTTCTCACCTTGAAGTAGGCGCTTCCCGCTCGTTTAGTCGCCGGGGAGAAACGGACTGAGGTGAGAATCTCGTGAGTCTCGACCGCACTCGTCAGCATACCCACGAAGAACTCGTCGGCCGCGACGCTCCGCTCGCCGCTCCGCCCCAATACCGTCGCCTCTCCGTCGAGCGCGAGAAAAACCGCGGGCCAATCCGAAGCGGGGTCCGCGTGCACCAGGCTTCCTCCCAGGGTCCCCCGCGCCCTCACCTGTCGATCGCCGATCCCGCGGGCGGCCTCCCGAAAGATCGGAAAGTCCGAGAGGTCGCTGGATCGCCCCACCGCCGCGTGGGTCGCTCGACTGCCGATGCGGACCCGACCGCGCCGCGACTCGATGGCATCGAGGCCCGGGACACGGCCCAGGTCGACCAAAAGTGGAGGAGTCGAGAGTCGTTGCTTCATGGCCGGGATCAAGCTCATCCCTCCGCTGAGCACTTTGGCGCCATCGGTGGAAGCCAGCTGCTCACGCGCCTCTTCGAGCGTCGGCGGAGCCACGTACTCGAACTCCGCGGGAATCACGCTCGGCCCTCCTCGGCCTGACGGATGGCCTGCCAGATGCGCTCTGGCGTGAGCGGCATATCGAGCTGTGCGACGCCAAGCGGGCGGAGGGCGTCGAGCATCGCGCTGACCAGGCAGGGTGTCGACCCGATCGTCCCGAGCTCTCCAATGCCTTTCGCGCCCAGCGGGTTGAGCGGCGACGGCGTGACCGTGTTGGCGAGCTCGATGCGCGGGAACATGTGCGCCCGAGGCATTGCGTAATCCATCAACGAGCCGTTCTGCGGCTGCCCATTCTCGTCGTAGCGGAACTCCTCGCACATCGCCTGTCCCAAACCCTGTACGATGCCACCGATCCGTTGACCGTCGCAAAGGAGTGGGTTGATCACGGTTCCGAAATCGTCCACCGAAACGAAGCGATCGAGGGTGTAGTCGCCCGTTTCGACGTCCACGGTCACCTGACAGAAATGGACGCCGAACGGAAAGGTCGTCCCGGTGGGTTCGAAACGGGCCACGGCCTCGAGACCTGGTTCCTCTCCCGGGACCGGGATATTCCAGACATGAGCCGCCATCGCGACCTCCTGGAAGGTCATCGCGCGATCGCTTCCCGACACCTGGAAAACGCCGTCCTTGAAGTCGATCATCGCTTCGGTCGTGTCGAGCAGATTGGCCGCCAGGCGCTTGGCCTTGTCGGCGATCTTGCCAAGCGCCATGTGAACGGCGGTCCCGCCGACGACGAGTCCCCGGCTGCCCATCGTCCCCACACCGGCTGTGACCACGTCGGTATCTCCGTGCAGCACCGAGACGGCATCGATGTCGACGCCCAAGGCATCCGCCGTGAGCTGCGCGAAGGCCGTCTCCTGACCCTGGCCGTGGGGTGAGATCCCAGTCATCACAACGACGTCGCCCGTCGGCTCGACCCGAATTTCGGCACTCTCCCACCAACCCGAGCGAGCCTCGGGGGGTTGGTTGGTGCTCGGTCCCATCCCGAAGAGCTCGGTGAAGGTGGCCACGCCAATCCCGACGTGTTTGCCGTCCTTCCCGGCCTGCTGTCGGCTCTTGAGCGCTTGCGGGTAGTTGAAGAGCTCTACCGCTTTGTCGAGGGTCGCTTCGTAGTCTCCGCTGTCGTAGACGGATCCGGTCGCCGTCGTAAACGGAAACTCGTCGCTCGGAATCAAGTTGCGGCGGCGAATCTCGACGCGGTCGAGGCCCAGCTCGGCAGCCCCGGCGTCCATGATCCGCTCGACCAGGTAGGCAGCCTCGGGTCGCCCCGCGCCCCGATACGCCTCGGTCGGCGTCGTATTCGTGTAGACCACCGCCAACTCCCAGCCGATCGCCTGGACGGCGTAGGGTCCGGGCGCGAGCAAGTGCGTAAAGATGGGCACCAGGGCCCCAAAGTAGGAGGGGTAGGCCCCCAACTCGGCGATGGTACGTCCCTTGATCGCAAGGAGCTTTCCATCGCCCGAGAAGCCCGCCTCCACGTACTCAACGTGGCCACGTCCGTGGGTGGAGTTCAGCAGGTTCTCGGTTCGGGTCTCGGCCCACTTCACGGGATTTCGGAGCTCACGGGCAATCCAACCGAGCAGACAGTCCTCGGCGTAGGTGGGAATCTTCTGCCCAAAGCCACCTCCCACCTCGGGGACAATCACCCGTAGCCGACGCTCGGGAATGCCGAGACAACGGGAGATTTGATGTTTGTCCCCATGCGGCGTCTGGCTCGAGGTCCAGACTGTGAGTTTCTGCGGGCCTTCTTCCCATTGTGCCACGACTGCCCGGCATTCCATCGGAACCGGCGCGATGCGCTGGTTCACGAGCCGCATCTTGATCCGTGCGGCCGCGCCAGCCAAGACGCCGTCGATCTCGGCATTCTCTTGAAGCGGGAGGTCGAAGCACACATTGGTCCCGAGCGTCGGCTGTGCCAGCGGTGCGCCTGGCTCGAGCGCTCGCTCCGGGTCCGTCGTTGCCGGCAGCGGGTCGATGTCGACCATGACGTCGAGTGCTGCGTCGCGGGCCACATAGCGATCGCGGGCTACCACGGCCGCGATCGGCTCGCCCACGAAGTGGACCGACTCATCGGCGAGGAGGGGCCGCTCGCGGTCCCTCATGTTGGGCATGATCGCCACGCACGGCGCGCGTCCCACCTGACCCTTCAGGTCTGCGTAGCGAAAGACCGCCACCACACCCGGTCGTGCGGCGGCCGCATTCGTGTCGATCTCGCGGATGGTGCCATGGGCGCAGCCGCTGCGTACAAACGCGACGTGCAGCATGCCGTGCAACTTCAAATCATCGGTGTAGGTGGCGAGTCCCCGAATCAGGCGGGGATCCTCGCGTCGCTTGATCCGCTCCCCGACCAGGGCGGGCTTGACCGCCACTAGCGCCCCGTCCTGGCGCCCGCTGGCGTCTCCCCCCGCGCCAGGGCCGCGGCGTGTTGGATGGCGTCGACGATCTGCTGATAACCCGTGCAGCGGCAGATGTTGCCTTCGAGGGCGTAACGAATCTCCTCGTCACTCGGATTCGGGTTCTCTTCCAGAAGCGCGCTCGCGCTCATGATCATCCCCGGTGTGCAGTATCCGCACTGCAGGCCGTGCTCCTCCCAGAACCCAGTCTGTACGGGATGAAGATGCTCAGCGCTGCCCATTCCCTCAATGGTCGTGATCTCACAGCCGTCGGCTTGCACGGCGAACATCGTGCAGCTTTTGGTGGGTTGCCCGTCGACGTGGACCGTACAAGCACCGCAGATACTGGTTTCGCAACCGATATGGGTCCCGGTCAGGCTCAGATCTTCTCGCAAGAAGTGCACGAGTAGCGTGCGCGGTGTGACGTCATTCTCGTGTGCTTCGCCATTTACAACGACGCGGATCTTCAATGGACCTCCGAAGAGCGCTTGCTCGCCCCGTGACCTCGCCTCGGCAACGCGACCTGCGCGGCGCCGACTCCGGAGCTTCTATCCCTATTCAGCCGGCGCAGGACCACCAAGTCCTCAACTATTCCTCGTCTTTTAGTTTCTCTTCGGCCTCGTCGAGAGCTTCGTCCATCTTGCGGCCGGCTTTCTCGAGCGTTCCTTCATCTCCGTGCTGGATCTTCTCGACCGCTTCGTCGATTTGGCGCCCCGCCTTCTCCGCGGCGCCTTCCTCGCGACAGGCAGAGATCGAGAGGATGATGAAGATGCCCACCAGAATCGGGATCCAACCCGTCATACCTTCTCCTCCAATTTTCGTGCGACCGCACTCACTCTCGTTCCGTTAGCCAAACCGGGCCAATCCGCCGAAGCTTCCCTTCTCGGGCTAGGGCGTGTACCAGATCGGAGAGGTGTACGCGCGCTCCCGAGAAGACCAACCCGTCGACCGTAGCACTACAGCGGGTTTTCCGAAGCGCCACCGTGCTAATCGCGATCGACAAAAAAGTGCGCTTCGGTTGGCGCCCCTTGCTCGGATGAAGTAAGCGAGGAGCTGTGAGGACGTGCCGTGAATGCACAGACCTGGATTCGCCCGAGCGCCCTGGAAACGCTTGCGAGTGGGTGTTGAACCGCATGATCGCGCGCGTCCTGGCACTGTTGTTGGTCTCCCTGTCGACTTCTTCGTGTGCCGAAGGGAGCTCGGGGATCAGCCGGGTCACAACGGTCGAGGACATCGTCTACGCCCGTGGCGGCGAGCTTTCGCTCGAGGCCGACGTCTACGTACCCGCGGCATCGGGTCCCGCTCCCGCCGTGCTGGTCGTGCACGGAGGGAGCTGGGTTCGTGGAACCCGAAGGCGTACCGGCCACATCGCGAAGCGTCTCGCCGAGGCCGGCTATTTGGCGGTCAACATCGAGTACCGCTTGGCACCCGAGTACACGTTTCCGGCGCCCCTCCAGGATTGCAAGGACGCGATCCGTTGGATGCGAAGCAATGCCCAACGCTTCCACATTGACCCGACTCGCATCGGCGCCTTCGGCTACTCAGCGGGAGGGCACCTGGTCGCGCTGCTCGCCACGACGCGAGCGGAGGACGGGCTCGATGGCGACGTCTCGGTCGACTCCCCCTCGGCCCGCATCCAGGCAGCCGTAATCGGCGGCGCTCCGATTGACCTGCGCAAGCTTCCGCCCAATCCCTTTGTGCAGAGCTTCCTTGGCAACCGACGCGATCAGACCGCCTATACCGCCGCCTCCCCGATTAGCTACGTGGGGCCCGATGACCCCCCGATCTTTATTTATCACGGAAAACTCGATGTCGTCGTAAGCGAGACCCAGGCTCGGGCGTTCGCCGAAGCGCTGGCGCGCGCGGGCGTCCCCAAGAGCGCTTCGAGGCTCCCCTCGGGCACGCGGGAACCATGTTGCTTACTTCCGAGGTGCTGGAGCGCGCCATCGCCTTCCTGGATCGCTGGCTCCGCCGAGGGACAGCGCGCGACTCGCCATCACGGACACCCGATCATCTGGTTCGGCATCCGTGTCGTGGCTTATGGGCAGCTTGCCCGTCTTGTCCAGGAACGCGCGGGTCTTCTCCCAGTAGGCGTCGGTGTTCGCGATGCCTCGGCTCTCTTTGATCTCCTTGAAGGCGATGTAGTTGCGATCGAACGCCTCGGTGACGTCCTGCACCACTGCACCTCGCAGGATCACATCTTGGTCGCGCCGATAGCGCGCCGGATCCTCGGGTGTTACGCGAAAGTATTCGTTGGCGATGTTGAGGCCTCCGACGATGGCCACACCGCTATCCGCCTCGCCGTCCACGATCTACATCTTTTCGTGGCAACGGCGGTTCAGCTGGTCCGGCTGGGCGTGGGGTTGTAGCCAGGGAGTCGGGATCTCTTTTAGCCACTGCAGCGCTAGCGCTTCGTAGCCCTCCACCTCAATTCCGTACTGCTTCAGATCGAAATACATCCACTGGGTTTGGAGGCTAGGATTGGAAAAAGCGTCGACGATGACGCGCACGTCGAGACCCTCAGCGTGCTTCTCTTTGAGGAGCTCCGCGATGTAGAGGCCCGCTTCGTCGCCGGTAAAGATGAGCGCCTGGATACGGACGGATTTCCGAGCGTTCCGGAGCGCTTGGATTCGGGCCGCAAAGGACGCATCGCCATTGGCGAGGATCGCGACGCGACTCGCGCCGCTGGGCCGAGTGGGAAAGAGTCCACTCCGCCCCTCGTCGCAGCGAGGGGCGCCATGATCGGAGGCGGTGTCGCGGAGTCCCGGGCGGGCGGCGCTGGCTCGCCTCCGGTGGCACAGGCGAGGACGAGCCCGAGCCACCCGCGAGGCAAAGCACCTGAGCGCATACAGACTTTCCATTTCATCAATTTCCCGTAACCGCGTCCGCCTCGTCGGCCTTTTCCTTGGTTTTATCCCAGGCCTCGCGCGAGGCATCCTTCGTCTCGTTCCGAAATCGTTCTCGCGCAATTCACTGCGCGACGTAGGCCTGAGCCGGGACCGCCAAGAAGGCGTGATCGAGCAGCCAGTAGAAAGTCGCTCGCGCATCGGTCCGATGCGGTCGCGCGCGGCTTGCTGTGTGCTGTTGCGCTCGATTCCGCCTGGCCCGAATGCACCTGAACGCCGCCGGCATCAAACGACTACTCCGCATCCGCTGCAGAGCCGAGGAGGCGCCCCGCTCGAGACAGGACGAGCGCACGATGTCATTGCATGAGCGCTCCGTAGCTCTCCGTGCTCTCCGGGAGTTCATGCTGCAGGCGGACCACTAGGTCGTCGTCGTCGGTTGTGAGTCGGGGGGGCTTGGGGGGATGGGGCGCATGGAGGTTCCTCTTCGTTGGGGAACCAAGTATGGTGGCCTAGGGCAGAATCGAACTGCACCTTGATTTTCAGCTCGGTGGCGCCTGCGTAATGCCGCGGGAAGGGAGAGGGGGACCCGTCAAGTGCTCGGGTAGAAGAACGGGGTTCCACCCCGTTACCGGGTCGCCAGGATTTTTTTTGTCGCTCCTCTGCTTCGGACCGGCGCGGCCGAAGGCGCGCGCCAGCGGACGCGTCGCTTGAGAGTCGCGCGGCTCCCATGATAGGGTCGCAGGCTCGCCGTTCGGGCGGACCAATCTGAGTGCCGACGCCGGAGAGTCGAGGCACCCACCGCACCGCCGCGCGCAATCCGTGACGAAGGAGACCCCCCATGGACCTCTCGAAGCTGGTCGAGTCACTCCAGGGCTCGCTCGGGACGACGCTGCCTGCGGTCCTCGGCGCGCTCGCGATCCTGGTCGTGGGTTGGATCGTTGCCCTCGTGATTCGGGCCGGGATCCGCAAGTCGCTCGGACTCGTGAAGCTGAACGACCGGGTCCGGAGCAGCACGCGCCAGGAGATGAACCTCGAAGGAGGCATCGCCTCGGGCGTCTACTACGTGATCCTGCTCCTGGTCCTGATCGCGTTCTTCAACGCGCTCAAGCTGGAACGGGTCACGTCCTCGCTCCAGGCCCTCGTGGACCAGTTCTTCGCCTTCGCGCCCAAGCTCGTGGCCGGGGGCGTCCTGCTCCTCGTGGCCTGGGCGGTGGCGACGGTGCTGCGCTCGATCGCCTCCCGGGCTCTTGCTGCGACGGATCTCGACGAGAGGATCTCGGCCGAGGCAGGCATGCGGCCGGTCAGCGAGAGCCTCGGGAACGTGCTCTACTGGCTGGTCATCCTCTTGTTCCTTCCCGCAATCCTGAGCGCGCTCGGAATGAAGGGCTTGCTGGAGCCCGTGCAGGGCATGGTGGATCAGATCCTCACCATGCTGCCGAACGTGCTGGGTGCCACCGTGATCGGCCTGGTGGGCTGGTTCGTGGCGCGCATCCTGCGCGATCTGGTCTCCAACCTGCTGGCGGCGGCCGGAGCCGACCGCGCCGGCGAGCGCGCGGGCCTGCGGGGCACAATGACGCTCTCCCGCGTCGCCGGGTTGCTGGTCTACATCTTCGTGTTGGTGCCCGCGCTGATCGCAGCGCTGAACGCACTGCACATCGAGGCGATCTCGGCACCCGCCACGGAGATGCTGAGCACCTTCATGGTGGCGATCCCGAACCTCTTCGGCGCCGCGGTGATCCTGGCGGTCGCCTACTTCGTGTCGGGCTTCATCGCAGACCTCGTGTCGGGCCTCCTCGGCGGTATGGGCTTCGACCATCTCCCGGAGCGCCTCGGACTGGGTCAGGCGTTCCGGGCCGAGATGCCCCCCTCCCAGCTCGTGGGCCGCATCATCGTCTTCTTCGTGATGCTGTTCGCGACGGTGGAGGCGGCCGACCGCATCGGCTTCGGACAGGTCTCCGAGCTGATCGCGATGCTGATCGCGTTCGGCGCTCAGGTCCTGCTCGGCATCGTGATCATTGCCGTGGGGTTCTGGCTCTCGAACCTGGCCCACGACGCCGTGCGGCGCTTGAGCGGCCCCGGGGGCGGCCCCGTCGCGAATATCGCGCGCTTCGCGATCCTCGGCCTCGTGCTCGCCATGGGTCTGCGCGCCATGGGTCTGGCCGACGCGATCGTCACCCTGGCGTTCGGGCTCACTCTCGGCGCTGTGGCCGTGGCGGTGGCGCTCTCCTTCGGACTGGGCGGTCGCGAGGCGGCGGGGCGCCAGATGGAGCACTGGCTCGCTCGGCTGCGCGGCGGCGATGGACCGCAGTGAAGTAGGCTCGCGGCGGCCGTGCGTGACGGGCGGCCAGGCCGGCAACGTTAGCTCTTGTTGGGCACCAGCAGGCCAACCACGATCGCGCCCACGCCGGCCCAGATCGGAACCTTGACCGTCTCCTCATCCTTCACCGACAGCTCGAACGAGCCGATCTTGACCTCGTGGGTTTCCTTGGTGTAGCTGAAGCCACCGTAAGCCAGCCTCAGGATGCCCGCTGCGATGAGCACGAATCCGGCGATTTTGCCTGTGCTCACCGCGTCGCCTCTTGCGGCGAGACCCGGTCCGTGCGGGGCAGCGCAGGGCGGAAGCACCCTCCAGTCATCCCAAAGGTCTTCGGCCCTGGATGACACGAACCACGATCACCACGAGCGCAATGACTAGGAGGATGTGAACCAATCCTCCCATTGTGTGCGAGGTGGCCAGACCCGCCAGCCACAGGATGATCAAGATGACCACGATGGTTTCTAGCATTTGCTCCTCCTCCAACGGCTAGGTGACGCCGCTCGGAATCGCCGGCCCCAACGACCCACCCGGCAGCGGTGGCCCAGGATCCACGCCGACCCGGACTCAGTCGAGCGGATCCTTCACGTCATCGATGACCTTCTTCTTGGCCTTTCCAATCCAACCACTTCCTTGAGCTTCCCGGCGGCTTGGTCGGCCTTCCCCTCCCGCTTCATCTTCTTGTCACCGCTCAGGACCCCCACAGCCTCCTTCACGCGTTCCTTGATCGGACTTTCAGCTCGTCATCCCTGATTCTTCCCATTTTTCAGACTTTGTAGCGAATGCTAACGCCTCGAAGCGCCGGGGCGCGAGATCGAGGTGTTCGCCCTCGTCGTTAGTGGAATGTTGAACAGGCAGATTGCGGTCAAGCTCGGCGTCGTCGAGAAGACGGTCAAGGTGCACCGGGCTCGGGTCATGGAGAAGATGCGGGCGGGATCGGTGGCCGAGCTAGTTCGGCTGGCTGACCGAGTCGGTGTGATCGTGCCCGACTCCTAGGAGCGGCCCGTCCTCCGCGAGGACGAGGATCGTCTCGGAGCTGCAGGTCGCGTTGTGGATCGTGACTCGCGCGCGACCGGCGTCCTCCGGTCGCCGGT
>CAZTOE010000113.1:0-13218 GCA_964615045.1 uncultured Spirochaetales bacterium | reverse complement strand
CCTTAGCCCACGCCGAAGTTGCCGTCGCGGGGTCAAGTCGTGACCGGGGCCTGCACGATCAGCTTGTTGACGACTCGCTCGACACCGCTCAGGGATTCCGCGAACGCTTCGATCGCGCGTCGCTCGGCGAGGAGCTGTACGGTTCCGCGCAGCTCGACGACGCGACCGAAGGTGCGGACTTCGACCTGGGTCCTTGGGAAGCGATCGGCCACGCGCGCCGCAATTTTCCTGGAGATGAGTCGCTGCGCCTTCGAGCCCCCGCTCGCGACCTTGACTTCGTTCCGGAGGCTGCGGACCCCGGGGAGGTTTCGGATGGTCCAGTCGAGGCGCTTTCGATCGGCGCCGCCGGCCACGAAGCCGCTGAGATGGACCTCGCCTCTGCGCACCGACACCGATACCCGGTCCGGCCCTCCCAACAGCGACGCCCAGTGCCGCACCTCGCGCGCGAGTTTCGCGTCGGGCGTCTCTTGGGTCGCGACCGCGAGTTCACGCGCCACCACACCGCGAACTCCCGGGATATGGCTCACTTCTTCTTCGAGCTCATCGCGCCGCGGTAGCGAAGCGACCTGGCCAGCCAGATAGGCGACGCCGTCCCGGACCTGGGCGGAGATGCGTTCGCCGTGCTCACGGATCGCGGCAAGTTTCGTGCGAGTCGTGCGGGCGAGGCCGGCATCGACGGTTGAACCCCTTTCCTTGCTGGGGTCGACGGCAAGGAGCTCGATCAAGAAGTCCGTAAGGTTCTCCCGCTCCGTGGGCCACTCGACGACGGCGTGAATGTCCGAGCGGTAGAGGCGGCGGGCCGCCGAATCCGGGGCGCCTTGCGGCACCACCCCCAACACATGGATCGCTTCCATGCGAGGATCCGAGCGGATCACTCGACACGTCGCCTCGAGCCAAGTTACGTCGCTTCGGCGCTCGAGCCCCGAGACCAGCACGATCGCGGCGGTCATGTCGTTCGCCGCGCCTAGCGCGGCTCCTGTCTCAATCTCGTGGGTCAACATTCCGAAACGCTGGGTCAGCACCGCGTTGAGTTCGCCGACGAACGGCGCTTCGCCGATCACGATGAGGGCGGGCTCGGGATTCTCGAAGCGAACCCTTCGCAACCGAGGGGCCTTGGAACGAGCTGCGGCGGTAGGCATAGCGGCCTCCTGGGCATTGAACGCCAAAGTGGGCAAGAAAACCGGGATCAGTCCGCGTGAGCCCGGGACGCGAGAGCCTAGTAGACACCTGGCGAGAAATCCGTGTGCTTCACAAGCGCCCCGTACCCTCGAACTCGACCTGGATCGGTGCGCTCAATAGGTCGGCGCAAAACCGGTCCGTCGTGTGGGAACCGTCCTCCGAGAGCGCGCGCCGGGAGCGAGGTGCGATTTCCCTTTGCCGGACGCCCCGGGGCGCGGTAGTTTCGCGACCCGATGCGCACCGCGCCTCCAGAGCTCCGTTCTGAGCGAGCCGTGAGCCAGTCGGCCTCACCGGGGCCACCTGCTTCTACTGACCCGATCGCCCCAACGGCTCAATCGGCCCCGACTGAACAACCTGCGTGTGGCGCCAGCTCCTGCCTGGCGCCGCGCATTCCCGATCTACCACAGGAGTCCCGATGGACTTGATGAGCGAGATCCTTCTCGTGTCGGTCTGCCTTGTCCTCTCGGCGTTTTTCTCGGGGAGCGAGACGGCACTGCTCCGGCTGGCGGGCCACGAGGTGGAGGAAGAGGCCCGCACCATGCGCGGGCCCGCGGCACTTGCCGTCCGCGAGTTGCTGAGCCACACGTCGCGACTCCTCGTCACCATCCTGCTCGGCAATAACCTGGTCAACGTCCTGGGCGCAGCGACCGCTTCGGCGCTTGCCGTGCGCTATCTCGGGGAAGCCAAGGGCATCGTGGTCTCGACGATCCTCATGACGATCGTGATCTTGATCCTGTGCGAGGTCCTCCCCAAAGCCGTCGCGGCGAGCCATCCCCAGCGCA
This sequence comes from uncultured Spirochaetales bacterium, assembly GCA_964615045.1. GTDB lineage: Bacteria > Myxococcota_A > UBA9160 > UBA9160 > PR03 > JANQRO01. Next base: position 11,257 of record CAZTOE010000113.1, on the reverse strand, counting down.
TCGCCTACGTCGTGGGCCTTCCGATCTATCTCGTTCACCAAGCGCTGCGCCCGGTCCATTTGCTGTTCGACCGGATCATCGAGCCGGTCGTGAAACGCATGGGGGGCGACGGCGAGATGGACGCACCGACCTCTTCGGAGGCTGTGCTGCGCATGGCGCGCGGGGTGGGCGACACCGCGCCCGAGGGCACCCCGTTGGCCATCATCGGGGCCGCCGCGGGCGCCGCCGAAATGACGGTCGAGGAAATCATGGTGCCCCGCACCGAGATTGTGGCCTTCCCCGTCACCGTGGCGCCGGCAGACCTTCTGGAGCAGGTTCTCGAGGAACGCTACACGCGCGTTCCCATCTACGAAAGCTCGATCGATCACGTGTTGGGCGTCGTCCACCTGAAGGATCTGATCAAGCTCGTCCGCGGTCGCAACGGATCGACGCGCCTCGCCGACATCCTGAAGCCGGTCTTGCGCGTGCCGGGTCGCAAATCGATTCTTCGGCTCCTCACCGAGATGCAGCAAGGCTTCGTTCACCTGGCCATCGTCAAGGACGAGTTCGGGGTGACCCAGGGCATGGTGACGCAAGAAGACATCCTCGAAGAGATCGTCGGAGAGATCCGCGACGAGTTTGATCTGGAAGAGCTCGAGGCGATCAGGCGCGTCGAGGAGGACGTCTACGTGACCCTCGGAAGAGTCAAGGTATTGGACTTCAATCGCGCGACCGATTGGACGGTACCCGCCGAGCGCGGCGACTCGTTGGGGGGCCTGGTCTTCAACACCCTCGGTCGCGCGCCGCGCCGGGGGGAGGTGGTCACGCTCATGGGGTACGAGTTTACCGTCATGGACGTGTCCGGAAGCCGCATCACGCGGCTGCGCGTGCGGCGCCGTCTCGAGACCGAAGCGCCCTCGGACGACGCGGGTTCCCCTCCGATCAACGAATCGCCGGCCCAGTGAGCCGCCGCCGGAGCCTTCTGCCCACGGCGTGTGATTCGAGTCCGTCGTGCCGGGGTCCGAGGAGGGACCGGCACCGCCAATGCGCTTTGGGCTTTGCTCTGCTAGGGTTTGTGGCGAGAGGTTATGCGATCGGTCCGCAGCTTTGGGTAACCCGCCTGTCCTGTTCCCCTATCGAAATTACCTTTCATACCCGATCCGGATCGCCGTCACGGCGGCGTGAGGAGCGGATTCAAGCTAAGGCTCCTTTTGCCGGATAGGCCGGTAGCGGGAGCCGAGGATCCGTCGGGCCGAACCGAAATCGGTGGTCCGGCAAGGAATGTCAATTGGGCAATAAGTTATATGTCGGAAACCTTCCCTTCACCACAACCGAGGACGAGTTGCGGAGCGTTTTTGCTCAGCACGGGACTGTGGAATCGGTCGCGGTGATCACGGATCGCGAGACTGGTCGCGCGCGGGGCTTTGCCTTCGTCGAGATGGCAGACGCGAACGCCGCCCAGGCCGCCATGCGAAGCGTGGACGGGACTGAGCTCGGTGGCCGGACCCTTCGGGTCAACGAGGCACAAGAGCGCAGCCGGGGGGGCGGAGGCGGAGGCGGAGGCGGAGGCCGACGCTACTAGAATGGGAACGGGAGGCGGAGGCGCTTGGCGCCTCCGCCTCCAGCTCGTACCTGCCCGCGCGCCGCGCAGAGGCAGGAGATCTCACCCAAAGCAACTCTGGCTTTGGATCCCCTGAGCTTCCATGCAACACCATGCCGGTTGGATCGTGGGCGCCGTCGCTCTCGCGCTGGTCGGCAGCGCGCCGACCTGGGCGATCGGATGTAGCGCCGATCGCTCGGGCCCCTCAGTTTCGCCCGCTGTCCTGGCCGATCGGATGGAGGCGAAGCGCGCTCCGCTGATTCTCGATGTGCGAAGTGTTTCCGAGTTCGCATCGGGGCACATCCCCGCCGCACTCAATTTCCCTCATCATGAACTCCCCGATCGCATCGCCGAGCTGCCTCTGCAGGACGATCCCGAGATCGTGGTCTACTGCGAGCGAGGAGGCCGGGCCCGAGCTGCCATCGAAGTGTTGCGCGCCGCCGGGCTTTCGAGGGTGCTGCATCTGGAGGGGGATATGCGGGCTTGGCGTGCGAGCGGCCTTCCCTGTGTGGGCTGTTAGCGGCCACGCGAGGCACCTCCTTTAGGCGGCCGGTCTACTCGACGACCACGCCCTTCCAGAACGCGACGCGGTCTTTGATCTCGGCGGCGGCTTCCTTGGGGGCCGGGTAGTACCACGCGGCGTCCTGATTGCGCTTCCCGTCGACCTTCAGCGTGTAATAGGACGCCTCACCCTTCCAGGGGCACCTCGACTTGGTGTCACTCGGCTCCAGGTACTGGCTTTTGAGGGCGTCCTTCGGGAAATAGTGGTTGCCCTCGACGACGACGGTATCGCCGCTCTCCGCAATGATCTGACCGTTCCAGGTGGCTTTCATGAATGTCTCCGAGGTGGCGCGCGGGGCCCCGTTGCGGGTAAAAGATTAGGACAGTTCTGGGATCTACCCGCTCCGGCGCGCCGACCCGTGAAGCGACCGGAGTCGGTCCGCCAAAGTGAAGGGAGAACCATGGCGCGCATCGCCGATATCGACCGAGATCGCCTCGACCCTTACGCCCGCAAGGTCTTCGAGAGTCAGGAGCGGGCCTGGGGAGCGCCCCTTCTCAACCATCGGCTCTACGCGCGGCGCCCGACCATTTTCCGCGGCGCGCAGGGGATGTGGGCCGGCCTTCACGGATCGGGGCTTCTTCCGGCTTCTCTCGTCGCCTTGTTGAACCGCCGCGTCGCAGCGCTCAACGAGTGTGTGTTCTGACAGGACATCAACGCTGCCGTGGGCAGCGCAGCCGGACTGTCGGACGAGAAGATCCTGGCACTGAGCCAGTATATGACGAGCCCGCTCTATTCCGAGGCGGAGCGCGTCGCACTCGAATACGCGGACGCCATCACGCTGTCGGACCGCGATGTGGACGATGCGCTGTTCGCGCGGGTGCAAGAGCATTTCGACGACGATGCGATCGTCGAGCTGACGGCGACGATTGCCTGGGAGAACGCCTCGAGCAAGTTCAACCGTGCCCTCCGCGTCGACTCGCAAAAGCTGTGGAAGCGGCCAGACTAGGGGGGTGCAGCCGAGGGTATCTTCTCGCCCTACGACCGCCGCCGTAACCGAGCGCGGGCCTGGCCATGCCCTCCGAGTGGCCGTCGCCTTGGTTGTGCTGTTCGTTTCGCACGGGGTGAGCGCTGAGGAGGCGACCCTTGCGCGTGCCCATCTGCGCGGAGGCGGGCCGGCGGGCGGGGTCTTCTTCCTGAAGATCGAGTCGGCGCCCGGTGCGGTGGCCGTCGGGGCGGCCCACTCCTTTGACCGCACGCGCCTCGCGGAAGCGGGCGAGGTGGAGTTTCGCGCGGCCACGACCGGCGAGCGAGTGGCCACATCGAGCCGGTTCCTGACGATGCCCGGTCGGGCCTTCCACCGGCGCGGCGGCACGCTCCGCGATGACTTCGTCACCTTCGCCCTGAACGGCCCGCCGCAGGGAGCTCGGATTCTCCGCGCCCAGCACCAGCTGCCTCGCGAAGGAGAACGCGTGCGGATCCTGGGAAATCCGACGCACAACCAAGCCGGGGAAGCCGATGTCGTGGGGACGGTGGTGCGAATCGAAGCGGACCGTATCGAGGTCGATCTCGACGCCTGGGCGGATCTGCGGGGGTGGGGCGGAGCGCCCGTTCTGGCTGCGGACACCGGTGGGGTCGTGGGTCTCCTCCAGTCCGCGTGGCCGAGCAACGGGAGGCTGCGGGCTGGAGTGGGTCCGATCGGTGGCGTGGTGGACGCTCTCGCTGCCCCCCTCGATGGGGGCCTCGGGCGCCTCTTTGCCACCCTCGCGCCGACGCCCAGTGCCGCGAACAGCCCGGACGCGAGGCGCCGCGCAGCAACCCGATCCGCTTGGGGAGATCTATCGCCCGAGCGCGCGGCCCAGCTCGTCGCCGCGGCGAATCACGCGGCAGCCGGGCGGAACGCCGAACGGTCCTTGGCCCTCCGGCTCGCGATCGAGCACCCGCCTCCCGAGACCGAGATTGGCGATGCGGCGGGAGTCTTCCTCGCGGGTCGTGCCGTAGCGCTTCCCCCCGAGACGCAGCGCTTTGACATCATGATCGTGATTGACACGTCCGAATCGACCAACCTTCCGGCGGACGTTGACGTCGACGGCGACGGCGCCGTAGGCCAACCTCTCCCGGACGGGCGACGCGGCTTGGCGGGGCCCCTGAGCAGCGATCCCGATGACTCGATTCTGGCCGCCGAGGTGGCAGCCGCGCGAAGGCTGCTGGCCGGCCTCGACCCCCGCGTGACGCGTGTGGGGCTGGTCACCTTCGCGGGTGAAGCGTTGCTCTACGGGCCGAGTCAGTCGCCCCGACTCCACGTGCGTAGGGCGGCCCTCACCCAGGAGCCGCTGACTTCGGACTACCGCCGCCTCCATCGCGCCCTCGATGTGATCGCGGAGCACGGGGGAGCGGGGATGACCTATATGACGGCCGGGATCGATCAGGCTTCACTCGAGCTCATGGGGCTTCCGGGTGCGCTCTCGGGAGGAGACCCTGAGAGCGAGAAAGTGATCCTCTTTTTCACCGACGGCCAACCGACCCTTCCCGACGTCTCTTCCGCAAGCGCGAACGTGCGATCCGTGATGCAGGCGGCCCACCGCGCGCGCGACGCCGGCATCCGGATCTACGCGTTCGCGTTGGGCCCGGAGGCCCTGCAAGGGCCGGTGGCTGCGGTCGAGATGGCCGCGATCTCGAACGGCCTGTTCATGCCCGTTCGGCACCCCGGCAGCTTGGTTCGTTTCGTCGAGGAAGCGAGTTTCGCAGCGATCGAAGCGGTGGAGGTACGCAACACCAGCACCGGTGAAAGAGCCTACCAGGTGCAAGTTCACCCGGACGGCTCTTGGGACGCCCTCGTCCCCCTCGAAGAAGGGGAGAATCGGATCGAAGTGCGAGCGCGCTCGCGGGATGGGCAGGAGGCGGTTCGCTTCCTCACCGTTCGTCAAGTACCGGGTGCCCCCGATCCGCTGATTCCTGCGGAGCTGGTGCCCAAGCACAATCAGCAGCTCGCGTTGCGCCTGGCCGAACTGCGGGCCGAAAACCTCGAGGCCCTGCGGCGCGAGTTGACCTTGGAGATTGAGCGCGAGCGCGCGGCGGCCCTCGAGCGGGCGGCGCGGCAGCGCAAAGAGCTCAAACTCGAGGTCGAAGAGGCCTCGACGCCGTAGGCAAGGCGACACGCTTACCCACAGGGACCAGTTAAAGAAGGCCCCAGAGCGGGGGGGAGCTCCGGGGCCGACCGGAGACGTCACGGCTTTTGGGAGTGGCTGCTGCGGCGGGTGCCGGAGAGTTCTCCGAGGCCCCCGGGCTTTACGCCCGGCACCCCACCATCCCTGGCGTCGCGACATTGTGTCAGCACGAATGCCTTTAAGTCAAGGCCATTCCGCACCGTCCCCGCCCGTACCGTTTCAGCCGAGTACATCGCGCAAAATCGACCAGCGCTTCGGCTTGGTGCCCTGGGGCTGTGCACCTTCGAACCAATAGGCGAAGAGCCGGTCGATCGTGAGGTCCCGCTGCTTGAGCAGGATCCAGCGATTGAGGAATTCCACCATGTCCGAGTCTCCGCGCCGCGTGACGTAGCCCCGCGGAACCTTGAGCAGATCGGGGTGTGGTACGGCGACGGCGAACTGCGGGTAGATGAGCGTCCAGGCCGAGCCCGACTCTGCGTCCAAGACGAGCGCATCGACTTCCCGGTACGCCTGACGGAAGAAGTCCCGGGGCGAATCGAGCGTCACGAGCTCCGCTTGCGGCAGGTAGCGTTGGACTTTTTCCGCGTAGTAGCTGATGCGCGGAATTCCGAGCCGGAGAGCAGTGTGCCTGCGCACTGCGTCGCGACTGTTGAATTCGTTGCGCCGGTAGTCGGGCACGATGAAGCAAAGCGTCCCCTCGAGATAGGGATTCGAGAAAGCCATCTGCTGCAACCTCTTTGGCGTCATCGCGACGCCCGTCATGAGGAGGTCCACGGCGCCGCTTTCGAGGAGTGCCGGTGCCTCCTGGCGCTCGATCGGAACGAAATCCACGCGAACGCCCAGATCCCGCGCCAACGCGTGGGCCATCTCCACATCGAAGCCCACCAATTCGCCCGCCTCGTTGCGAAAGACGTAGGGCAGGGCGTCGCGCGCCCAGCCCACACGAACGGCCCCCCGCGCATTGATCCGTGACAAAGTGGAACCCGTCTCGGCGGCGCCCGCCGACGGACCGTCGAGTTCGCGAGCCTCGGCGGTGGGCAGTAGCAGAGAGCGCTCGATGAACTTCCCGTAGCCTTCGTAGGGACGGTGAATGGTTTCGAACCCCAGGCGGACGCCGCCCAGGCTCACCAGCACCAGGAGGACGCTGACCACGGCCCAGCGTGCCAGCCGGACTTTGCGCAGCGTGAGAAGGCCCGCCGCTCCGCACGCGCCGAGCAGTGTGAGCGAGAGAATGTGGACGGCCGCGAGCATCGACCCGAAGCGGTTGCCGACCACGTTGTCCGCGACCAGGAACAGCTGGAAGGTATCGACCGGGATGCGGAAGAGGTCGAGCAGGAAGGGGATCGCGATTGCGGTGCTCGCGAAGAAGCCGAAGATGCCGGTGACCAGGAACCCCGGCATCTGGGCGGCCGCGATCGGGAACCCGGAGAGCCAGCCCGCAAACAGCACGAAGGCCAGCGACAGAAGCTTGCCTGCGCTCGCGAGCGTGAACGCGATCGGAACGATTACGTCCACCAGGTTCTGGCTGTCTCGAGTGCTCGCCCGCGTGGCGAGGATTTCCTTGCCGCGTCGGGCGAGAAGCGGGAGCACTACGAAAACGCTTCCGGTGGCGAAGGCGGTGAGGAGCGGCGCCCGTGTCTCCCCCACTACCTCGCGGTACGAGAACGGCGTCAACGCGGTGACGAGCGCTGGCAGGATCCACAACGCCAACGCGAGTGCTGACACCACGTAGGCGGCGGCATACACCTGAAGGCCCAGCAACTCGTCCCCCCGCATGGTGCCGGCGGCGTGGGCGGCGATGGCAAAGACTCCGTAGGGCGCCAGGCTCACCACGAAGCGCGCGACGCGCTGCAGTGCATCCTCGAACGAGCCCAGGCTCTCCAACAGCGCCTCCTTGCGCTCCGCCGCCATGAGGGCCAGACCCATCGCCACGCTGAAGACCACCACCGCGGGCACGACCCCGTCCGACAAGGCGCGGAAGGGATTCGCTGGGAGGTAGAGCAAAAGGGGATCGAAGGGGGGCGCCTCCTCGATCAGGCTGGTGCTGAAGAAGGAGGCGGCCTTCCAGGCTGGGAAAGCGAGCGGGAAGAGCGATACGACGGCCAGCGTGAGCCCCCAGATGACCAGCAAGAAAGTTCCCGCGTAGCGCGCCAGCGTGCGCGCGTCGGCCGCGTGGAGCCTGCCGAGGCTGTGGATCAGTGCCACCGACACGTAAGGGAGCACCGTCATCTGGAGCAGGACGACGAACGCCCGGCCTGGCACATCGAGAAAGGCCACGGCCTCGCCGAAGAAGATCCCAGTCGCGATTCCGAGACCCAATCCGAGGAGCACCCTGGTCGAGAGGGACATCGGGCGGCTCGCTAGGCGCCAAGCGGGAACTGGGAAAGACCGGACAGCATGGGAGCCACGGTATCGGATCTGATCCGCGATGGCGCCCGGGAGAGGCCAGGCATCGCTCCTCGCCCGGGGCGACGCGGTCTCGGCCCGGCGTATACTCGGCGCGTGCCTCGCCCGGAGGAGGGCTGCATGGCCTTTCAGATCACGCCCCTCGCGGAGCCGCTCGGTGCGGAGGTGTTCGGCTGGATGCCGGAGCAGCCCCTCGCGGAGCAGGAGCTGGCTCAGTTGCTGCGCGCGCTGCGGCGCCATTTGGTGCTGATTTTTCGCGGTCAGCCGTCGCCGACTGAAGAGGCGCTGATCCAACTCGGCGCCTTGTTCGGGGAACTGGCTCCGGGAGCGGAGATTTTTGGGGACCCTGCACGGCGCGCGGAGATCCTGCCGATCACGAACCTTCGCGACGAGCGGGGCGATCCGCTGGGCACCGCGAGCTCCGCCGCGCTTCTGTGGCACCTCGATTACTCGTACATGCCGCGCGTCGCCAAGGAAACGTTTCTCGAAGCGGTCGAGATTCCCGAAGCCCCCTGTCCCACCCATTTCTGCGATAACTACAGCGCGCTCGAAACGTTGCCCGCGCGTTTGGTGAAGCGCTTGCGGAAACTCTCGGCGGGTCACGACGTGCGCGGCGCCGTGCCCCCCGAAGACCGATCCCTGATCGAGCGCGACGTGGAGCGAAAGCGCGACCGCGACCGACGCCTGGGCGTCACGCGTCCACCCATTCCCCGATCGCAGTACCCGGTCATCCGGTGTCATCCGGACTCCGGCCGCGAGTGCCTCTATGTCAGCCCGGGGATGACGACGCATGTCGTCGGCCTCGAAGCGAGTGAAAGCCGCGAACTGCTCGCCTCGCTCTACGAGCACCAGATCCAGCCCGAGCTCGTGTACACCCATCAATGGCGAGTGGGCGACCTGGTGCTCTTCGATGCATTCGGCGTGATGCACGCCCGCGACCGCATCCCGGCGGGCGCCCGCCGCTACATGCGCCAGATGAGTACGCTCTGCTAGAGGCGCTCGTGCGGCCGCCCGCTAGGCGCCGCGTGTCGCCGGCTTGCCCAGAACGCCCGCCTCGCGCAGCGCGCGGCGATCCCTCTCGTCGACTCCCAGCTCGTCGAGGATTTCGTCGCAGTGTTGTCCGTGGAGGGGGGGAGGGCGCGAAATCGCGCCCGGCGTCGCGGAGAGCTTGATCGGCAGGCCCGTCGTCTTGAAGGTGCCCGCCTCCGGATGGGGTAGCTCCTGCAACATCTCGCGGGCCAGCACCTGGGGGTCGCTGAAGACCTGGGCCAGATCGAGCACGGGTCCGCAAGGCACGCCGGCCTCGTTCAGGTGCGCGACCCAGGAGGCCACCTCGCCGTCGGCGAGGACGGCCTCGATCTCGCCGGTGAGCGCCTCGCGGTGATGGATGCGGTCGCCGGCCGTGCGAAAGCGCGCGTCCTCCTTCCAACGGCTCCGTCCCAGTGCGTCGGCCAGTTTCCCCCACATCGCCTCGTTTCCCGCGGCGATATTGAGGTACCCATCCCGGGCCTGGAAGCGACCGTACGGCGAGGAGAGCGGGTGGTGGTGGCCGGCCGGGCCCGGCGCCTGGTCGCGCTCGAAGAACATTCCCGCACCCCAGGAGAGCACCCCGATCATCGCCTCGAGGAGCGAGGTGTGGACGATCTGTCCCCGGCCGGTGCGCTCACGGGCCAGCAGCGCCAGCTGGACGCCTTGGGCCGCGAAGATCCCGCCGAGGAGATCGCAAATCGCGATCCCGGCCCGTGTCGGCCCGCTCTCGGCCGTCCCGGTCAGGCTCATGAAGCCACTCATGCCCTGGGCGATCTGGTCAAAGCCCGGCCGGTCGGCATAGGGGCCGTCGGCACCAAACCCCGAAATCCCGCAGTACACCAGCCGCGGATGGCGCGCGAGGAGCGTCTCCGCACCGAGGCCGAGTTCCGCCATCACCCCCGGCCGGTAGTTTTCGATCACGACGTCGAAACGCGGGAGCACCCGTTCGATGAGTTCCCGGCCTTCCCGGCGCTTGATGTCGAGCGTGAGCGAGCGCTTGCCGCGGTTGCTCGATAGAAAGAAGTAGGTGTCGCGGGTGCTGTGTTTGGGACGAAACTCGCGCCCGCCGAGCGCCTCCACCTTGATGACGTCGGCCCCGTAGTCGGCGAGCAACATCGAGGCGAACGGTCCGGCCAGGTAGCGGGTGAAGTCGAGGACGCGAATTCCCGAAAGCGGGCCCTGCAAAAGTTCGGACGTCATAGCGTGACCCCACGGTACCGGATCGAAGCCGCCGAGGCGCTAGCATTCCACCGCGGACGCCCGAAGGAGGATTTCATGAAGGACCCCAATCTTGCCAACCGCACCGACAGCGCCAACCGCGAACTGGTCAGCGAGTTCTGTCACTCGCTTCTTGCTGGCGACATGGCCAAGACCGTCGCCTATTTGAGCGAGGACGTCGTCTACCACAACATGCCCTGGGAGCCGGTGGTGGGCCGTGCGGGGGTGCGCAAGGTGCTGGATCCCCTGGTGCACGGCGAAAACTGCGCCATCACCAAGATGGAAATCCAACACACCCTCGCCGGGGGCGACGTGGTGATGAACGCCCGCACCGAGGTCTGGGAGCGCGCCGGGGTGCGCGTCGAACTGCCGGTGGCCGGGCTCTTCATCGTTCGGGACGGGCGGATCGCGCGGTGGAGCGATTATTGGGATCTCGCCACCATCCAGCCGCTTCTCGACACGCTTTAGTCGCTACGCCAACGATCCGGCCGCTTTGACCGCCAGCTCGGCGGCCCGGTGGATCCGCGTCACCATGTAGTCAAGATCGATACCTTCGGTGCTCTTCTGGCCCTGTTGATAGCGCGCGTACACGCCCTGCACGATGCACGCGGTCTTCCAGAAATTGAAGGCGGTGTAGTAGTCGATGCGCGCGACGTCGCGGCCACTGCGCGTGGCATAGCGGGCGAGGAGTTCAGCGCGGGTCGCAAAGCCCGGCGCTTCGGTCGGAGCGTCGTCTTTGAGCGGAAGCGGGTCGCCGGGCTCCGCCCAGCCGTTCAAGGCATAGGCGAGATCCGCCAGCGGGTCGCCGAGCGTGCTGATTTCCCAGTCGAGGACCGCCGCGACCCGGGCGTTCGGGCCCGCCAGACAGTTGTGCAAGCCGTAGTCGCCGTGCACCACGCGGGCCGGCCCCTGCTCGGGGAGCTTCGCGACGAAAAGTGTGTGGAGTTCATCGATCGCCGGCAGATCGATCTGGGCGGCGTCGCGCGAAGCCTGCCAGGAGCCGTACCACCGGTGGAGCTGGCGCGCCACGTAGGCGTCGGGTCGCCCGAGATCGCCCAGGCCGATCGCATTCGGCTCGAGGGCGTGCAAGTCCGCCAACACGTCGATGAACGAGTGGCTGAGTTCGCGCCGGCGCGCTTCGGGAACCGCGTCCTCCGCGTCTTCTCGCGTATAGAGCGCGTGCCCCACGACGAATCCCATCACGTAAAACGGCGCCCCCGTAACATTGGGGTCGTCGCAGAACGCGAGGGGCGAGGCGACGGGTACCGGCGTCGCGTCGAGCGCCGAGATGATCTTGAACTCGCGCCCCATGTCGTGCGCCTTGGGCAGGAGCTTGCCGAGGGGCGGCCGGCGCACGAC
>CAZTOE010000112.1:0-13237 GCA_964615045.1 uncultured Spirochaetales bacterium | reverse complement strand
CGTCCATGCGCGAGCCGGTCTCGATCAGTGCCGTTCCCACGATGGTGAGGCTCCCGCCCTCTTCGACGTTGCGCGCCGCGCCGAAGAAGCGCTTGGGCTTGTGCAGCGCATTGGAATCGACACCGCCGGAGAGGATCTTGCCGGAGTGGGGCACCACTGTGTTGTGGGCACGCGCCAGGCGTGTGATTGAATCGAGCAGGATCACGACGTCGCGCTTGTGCTCGGTGAGCCGCTTGGCCTTCTCGATCACCATATCGGCCACCTGAACGTGCCGGGTAGCAGGCTCGTCGAAAGTCGAGGAAATGACCTCCGCCTTCACGTTGCGCTGCATGTCGGTCACCTCCTCGGGCCGCTCGTCGATCAGCAGCACGATGAGGTAGGCCTCGGGGTGATTCTCAGCGATGGCGTTGGCGATGTCTTTCAAGATCATCGTCTTCCCGGCCTTGGGCGGCGAGGTAATCAGCGCGCGTTGACCCTTCCCGAGTGGCGCAATCAAATCGATGATCCGCGTCGTCAGGCCACCCGATTGCGCTTCGAGGTTGAACTTCTCCTCGGGGTAGAGCGGCGTCAGGTTGTCGAAGTTGATCTTGTGCCTGGCCTTCTCGGGCGCCTCGAAGTTGATCGTGTCCACTTTGAGGAGCGCGAAATAGCGCTCGCCCTCCTTGGGCGGGCGGATCTGGCCGCGCAAGGTGTCGCCGGTGCGCAACCCAAAGCGGCGGATCTGCGAGGGCGAAACGTAGATATCGTCGGGCCCGGCCAGATAGCTCTCATCGGGTGAGCGCAGGAACCCGAAGCCATCCGGAAGGGTCTCGAGGACACCCTCGGCGTAGATCCGGCCCTTGTTCTCGGTGTTCGCTTTGAGGATTGCGAAGATCAGATCCTGCTTGCGCAGGTTGGACGCGTTCTCGACCTCGAGGCTCTCGCCGAACTCGACCAAAGCCTCCATCGAGCGCTCCTTGAGCTCGTTGACGTCGAGGCTCTCGCCAGTCTCATCGCCATCGTCGAGAAGGTCCTCTTCGGTCAGCTCGTCGGCGACGTCGAGAATATCCTGAGCGCTGTGGCGATTGCCGCCCCGCCCCCCTTGGCCGCGCGAACGGCGTCGCCCGCGCCGGGAGCCACGGCTTCCGCCTTGATGGTTTTCGCTAGATCGGTCGATGCTCACGGTGCGTCCTCTGGTTTCCGGCTTCTTGAAGCCCGCTAGCGCAGGTTGGAGATCGGAGGGTTGGATTCGCCAGGACTGGCGTGGTGGATAGGTGTGGCCCGTGGCCCGGTCTGGGCGCTCGTCATAATCTGGGTCGCTGGGTCGGATGGACTTGCGTGGGTCCGTCCTCGAAATTCTGGTTTCTGATTCGGCGGGCCGCAAAACGAGATTGACACCAATTTTTGGTCGATTCCCGCTTGCCGACCCTTTGTGGTCGACTCCGGTCGGCACGCTTGTTTCGCTCGGGTTAAGCGCCGTGTTCGGTTTCGGCTGGCCTCTGCTCCGCTTTGCTTTCGTTTTGTACGACCGGCGAGCGCCCTGGGGGACTTCTGAGCCTCGGCGAAGCGGTTGGTTGGGAGCTAGCGAAGGTGGAATCGCTCACTACAGCCTATGTGGGCCTCCGCCCAGTGTCAAGACCGGGCGTGCGGAGCGTGCCGGGGACCTCTCGGGCGGCGATGAAGTGCAGGAGCCGATCGGCGCTTGGACCGTCCCGGCGCCGGGAGAAGAACTCCGGCCCGGCAAAGGTACAGACCCCCTCGAGCTTGGTGATCCGCTTCGCGGCGAGTCCGGCGCGACGCAGGTCGATCCGCGCCAGCGCCGCGAGATCGAGTTGCCAGTGACCGGGCCGCGTCGCGCGGAGGGCGGTGGCGAGGTCGTTGCCGTAGCGGGGTGCGAGTGCGTCACGCACCGGGGCATCGATCTCGTAGTGGGAAACGCAGATATGGGGTCCGATCACGGCCACCGCGTCGGCCGGTGAGCCCCCCGTGGCGGCCAGTTGGGAGAGAGCCGAGGGGATCACGCCACAAGCCAGTCCTCGCCATCCGGCGTGAATTGCCACCGCCCGCCCGCTGGGATGACCGACCAGGATCGGCACACAATCGGCCGTGACGATGCCGACGGCGATACCGGGGGCGCCGGCAACCACCGCATCGGCGTCTCCGACTGGTGCGCCCTCTCGAGACACGACCGCGACCTCGCTGCCATGGACCTGCCGGGGTCTGGCGCAGTGCGGCTCGCTTGCGCGGCGCGTGCCGAAGCCGTGGTCGAAATCCGCCAGCAACGGATGCCGCAAGAAGCCGGCGCAACCCCTCATGCGGATTCCGCCTCGCGGGCTTCGAGCTGCTCCAAGGCCCCGCGAAAATCCACCGGGTACTCCGCCTCGAACGAAAGCCGTTGATGGCGACCCGGGTGGCAGAATCCCAGTACGCGCGCGTGCAGAGCGGGCCGTTCGAGTCCGAGCGCCGCGCCACCCCGCCCGTAGACGGGGTCTCCTACGATGGGCAGACCGGCCGAGGCGAGGTGGACGCGGAGCTGGTGGGTGCGCCCGGTCTCGGGACGCAATGCGAGAAGCGTGACCCCACTCTTGGGGAACCGCCGCAATACTTCCCAGCGAGTCGCCGCGGGACGCCCAACTGCGCTGCGGACGCTCATGCGTTTGCGATCGCGCCGATGGCGACCGACGGACCGTTCGATGCGCCCCGCGGCGCGGGCGGGCAGGTTGCGCACCAGGGCGTGGTAGATGCGCTCGATGCTGTGGTCGCGGAATTGTTCCGACATCGCGCGATGAACGGGGTCGCTCTTGGCGACCACCATGACGCCGGACGTCCCGCGGTCCAGCCGGTGGACGATCCCGGGCCGCAGGACGCCACCGATTCCCGAAAGATCGCGGCAGTGGTGGAGCAGCGCGTGAACTAGAGTGCCGCGTGGATGTCCTGGCGCAGGGTGCACCACCATCCCGGCCGGCTTGTCGATCACGATCAGATCTTCATCCTCATAGAGTACGGCAAGGGCCAGAGCTTCGGGCACCAGCTGGGTGGGAAGCGGTTCAGGAGGGTCCACGCACAGGGTCTGCCCGAAACGGACGCGCTGCGCGGGGCGCGCCGGGGCAGCGCCGGTCTTCACGCAGCCCGCCTCGATCCAGCGACGGGCCTGAGACCGGGGGATCCCCGCCAACGAAGCCACCGCGAGGTCGAGCCTCCCACCGGCCTCGGATTCACCCACTTCGAACCGCGGCATCAGATCACGGTCTGTCGAGGAGACGACTGCGCGGTTTGTGCTGCTGCTCGTAGTGTCGTTCAAAACGCTCGATGTAGCTAGCCGCAATGCGGCGCGCCTCGAGGCCCAGATAGCGGGCGTAGGCATTGACGAAGCCGCGCACATAGACGGGCGCCGGCAGCGCCTCAAAGCGGTCCTCTTCCAGAAAGCGCAGATAGCTCGGATTCACTTTCGTGACGCTGGCGATCGCCTCGAGGTCTACACCGCGAGCCAGCCTCGAACGACGCAACCGTGCCCCGTCCCAGGGCGCATCGGCGTCGCCGTCGTCGATATCTTCGAATCCGTTGAACGCCGTCGAACGCCCGGCTCCCCCTTCGAACTCGGGCGCGCTCGGCGCGTCGTGGTCATCGTAGAGCATCGAACCCTTGAGGCTCGCGTCGTACGCGCGGCGTCGCTCCGCGTCCGAGAGCACCGCATAGGCCTCATCGATCTGGGCTCGCAAGGCCGCGGCCTCTGGCTCGTCGAAGACCGAATAGGCAGCGAGTGAACCCGGTTCGTACGCTTCGCGCAACAACGCGTGCGCGCGGTCGATCTCCTCGTCTGCGGCGTCGCGCGAGATCTCGAGCAGTTCGTAGTGATCCATCTCGCGGTAGGACTTCATCACGTGGGGCGCTCCAAGAAGTTGGAGGGTGGGCGAGTGTGGGTGGGTCGGGAAGTCAGGCCGATCAGTTTGCGGGCGATGCGGTTGACGTAAATCGCGGCATCCGAGCGCGGGTGGCTCTCGACAACCGTCGTTCGGTGACGCACGGCCTCGGTCACCGCGTCATCCCAGTTCACGTAGCCCAAGTAATCCGCCTGGACCCCGAAGTATTTGCGACACACGCTGCGCACCGTGAAGCCGAGCCGAATGTCGTCCGCGGTCTTGGCTCCGTTGACCACCAGTTGGGGTCGGAACAGGCGCATCGCCGAGACGAAGCGTTCGCCCTCCTCGGTGGAGAGCGATTGAACCGCGCGCAACAGATCAAGAGGTGTTCGAATCCCGCGCTCGTTCTTGAGATCCATCGCCTGGTTTACCACTTCGCGCGCCGCGTCGGTATCGACCGCCAGCCGCAGACGCCGATAAAAGGCTGCCCGCAAGAACGCGTAGGCGTTCTCGACGGAAGTCGGTTCGGGTGTCAGCACCAAGACCCCGACATCTCCCGCCAAGAAGTAGTCCATTACCGAGGCGTGGGTGCCCGCCCCGAGATCCACGAGAGCGAAGTCCGCGGGCAAATCGTGGATCTGGTGCTGGAGTTCTACCCGGCTCCATTCCTGGGGCTGCGCGGCGTCGAGGTTGCCGTGCGTGGCGGCGATCAACCGCAGGCCGGGAACCGGAGTGTCGAGCAACAGGCGGCGCAGATCGCGCTCGCGGCCCGCCACGTAGTCCGCCAGGCTCACCGAAGGCACCTTCATGCCGAGCGCCGTGTGAAGGTTCGCCCCTTCGAGATCGGTGTCGATGGCAACGACGCGGTGACCCAGCCGGGCGATCGCGGCAGCGAGATTGGCGGAGAGCAGGGTCTTGCCGATCCCCCCCTTCCCGCCCCCCACGGCGATCACCTGAACTCGTCGGTCGCGAAGCGTCCCGGAAGCGGGCGTCCACTCGCGATCCAGCGCCATGCGCACCTCGCCTGCGGCTATACCGCGATTCGTTCTCGAGGATCTGAGCGATCCACCACCCGAAGAAAGGGTCGCCATTCATCGTGACGCGCGCTGGCGAGGGGAAGGCTGGCGAGGGGGGTCCAACGCGGGCGGGAGGGCTTCCGGCTCAGCCGCAGACCGGCCTGTTCCGGAGTGCGCCCGCCCTTGCGCCGATTGCAGTCTACACAACTCGTGACCACATTCTCCCAGGTGCTTCGTCCGCCGTGGGAGCGCGGGACCACGTGGTCCAGATTCAACTCGGCCCGCGCGAAGCGTATCTCGCAGTACTGACAGGTGTAGTCATCGCGCGCGAAGATATTCGCACGGCTGAAGCGCACGTGACGGCGCGGCATGCGATCGTAGTGTCGCAGCACGATCACGCGAGGCACAGAGATCGGGCCGCGGGCAGTTCCGATGAAGGTGGGTCCGCTTTCGAGTGAGAACCGACGCCATTCTTCGAAGGCGAAGGTTCGATACTCGCGATCGACCACATGGGCGGTTCCCTGATAGACCAAAGAGAAGGCCCTTCGGACCGAAGTCACGTGAACCGGAAGATAGGATCGATTCAGAACGAGGACGCCCGAGTTCAACATCGGTTCCGCGATCCGCACGGTACCTGAGGCATTCATCCCGATCAACGTGATTCGCTCCCGCACTCATGGGCAAGCACGGTTTCGATAGCTGCGCCGAGCGCCGGGAGCTCGGCATCTGAGACCGTGCGCAGATCCAACCAGAGATCGCCGTCCCGCACGCGCGCGATCACCGGGAGCGGCTCGCGACGCAGCGCAGCGGCCAGGGCTTCGGCGGAGCACCCCGGAACGTGAATGCGGACCGCGGTGGAGGGCAATTCGTGGCCGGGGAGCGATCCCCCACCCACCGGCGTCTGCGTCTCCTCGAGGCGCAACGTCGGCACCGGGGCGGGGAGTGACTGGCACCGTGGCGCGAGGCGGTCGCGCAACGCGAGAGCGCGCCCCCCGACGACCTCGGCGGGTTCGCGAAGCATCCGGAGGGTGGGGAGCTGGTCGAGGTCGCCTCCGAGCAAGGCCGTAAGGGTCCAGTCGAGCGCCGCGAGACTCATCTTGTCGAGCCGAAGGGCACGCGCCAAGGGGTTGCGCCGCATCGCGCCGACCTGAGCGGCGCTGCCCAGCAGGATTCCCGCTTGCGGCCCGCCGAGCAGCTTGTCCCCAGAAAAGCATACTGCGTCCGCCCCGAGGCCCAGGCGCGCCGGGGCGAAAGACTCCTCCGGCCAACCCGCGGAGCGCAGATCGACCAGCATCCCGCTGCCGAGATCCTCCAGCAGCGGCAGCCCTGCCGCGCGCGCTACGGGTACGAGCTCCCGTAGTTCCACCTCGCGGACGAAGCCGCGCTGCTCAAAGTTGCTGCGATGGACCTTGAGCAGCAGCGCGGTTTCAGGACCGATCGCGCGCTCGTAGTCTTCGGGTCGAGTGCGGTTGGTCGTACCCACTTCCACCAGGCGGGCGCCAGCCGCCGCGAGAATCTCGGGCAACCGAAAGGACCCTCCGATCTCGACCAGCTCCCCTCGGGAGACGACGACCTCGCGGCCATTGGCCAAGGTATTTACGGCCAGCATCAGCGCGGCGGCGTTGTTGTTGACTACGTGGGCTGCTTCGGCTCCGGAAAGCGCCCGAAGGCGCGCGGCGACGCGCGCCACGCGGTCGCCGCGTCGGCCGGTTTGGAGATCAAGCTCGAGATCGCCGTAGTGGCTTGCAGCAGCTGCCGCAGCTTGGGCAGCACCCGGCGCCAGCGGGGCCCGACCGAGGTTGGTATGGAGCACGACGCCGGTGGCATTGATGACGGGGGTGGGGTGAACGCGCAGAGCATTGCGCGCCCGATGAGTGGCCTCGGCGGTAAGAGCGTCGAGCGACACATTCGCGGCCGAAACGTCCGCAGCCGCCGGATTGAGCCGGCTTCGGGCCTCGATCACGACTTCGCGGGCGGACCACTGGGCCGCCCAGGCGGGAAGCTGACGGTCCTCGCGGCGTACTGCCGCGACCAGGCGGTCGATCGCCGGGAGTTTGCGCCGTGGGTCGCCGGCGGCCGATGCTGTGGGATCCGCGGACACGGGGTGCCTCCGATGGCCTTTCCTAGGAAGATTATCGGCGCAGTAGCGATCGCGCCCAGCGGCTTAATGGTCATGGCTTGACCGATCGCGTCGGATCGAGGACTTTCACATGCGGTTTTTGTGACAGGATCTTCGGTCAGGAGCCCCGCGGGGAAGTACCCGCGGTTATCTCTCGGGTTCGAGCGCCAATCGATCGGATCGCTATTCGATCGGATCGACCAGCAGACGGTTGCGATTGTTCGAGACCATTTGCGCGGCGCCGACCCGAGCCGAGACCCTTCGGTGCTTTCGAGCAGGACAATCGGGTGGGGCCGATTCGGAGTTCGACGGTACGCTGGCCATGAACCGGTCGGAGATCCTGTTTTGGGTACGAAATTGACGCGACCTGATCTGATGTATTGCAAACGACACGAAGTGTTGCGGCAGCTCCGGAGCGCGATCCGTCCGCTGACAATGTAGTCAGCCCGTCCTCGACCCCACCCAAGCTCTGCTCCGCGCGCACGGAGCGACATCCGATCGGCGATCGCCAGTCGGCTCGGCGGGAGCAATCCGCGCCGCAGACGGGTGAATGCAAAATCAGATTCTGATCAACGTGGCGCCGGGCGAAACCCGCGTCGCGCTTCTCGAGAAAGACGCGCTTGCCGAGCTGCTAATTGAACGCCGCAGCGAGCGCAGCGTGGTAGGCAACATCATCAAAGGCCGCGTCACGCGGGTGCTCCCCGGCATGCAAGCGGCGTTCGTGGACATCGGCCTCGATAAGGCCGCTTTCCTCTACGCCGGGGACTACCTGCCGGACACCCCTGGCGAGAGCCAGGAAGACTCCTCCCGCGGTCGGCGCCGAGGGCGCAACGTCGGACGGGTGGTTCCCAGGATCGACACCCTGCTACGCGAAGGGCAGGAGATCGTGGTCCAGGTCGCGAAGGAGCCGATCGGGACCAAGGGCGCCCGCATCACCTCGCATCTGGCCATCGCGGGGCGCCACCTCGTGCTCACACCGGCGGGCAGCCGCGTCGGGGTTTCGCGCCGGATCGACTCGGACAAAGAACGGCGTCGCTTGCGCGAGATCGTCCACAACGCCCGCCCCCCTGGGCTGGGCTTCATCATCCGCACCGCGGGTGAGGGCACTCGGCGCGAAGAGCTCGAGGCCGACATCCGGTATCTGAGCTCGGTGTGGGAACAGATCTCGAGCCAGCGCGCGAAAGCCCCGGCGCCCCACGTGCTCTATGAGGAGCCTTCGCTCCCGTTGCGGGTGGTGCGCGACGTCGCCAACGCCGACACCCAGCGCATCGTCGCCGACTCCGAAGCTCTGTACCAGGAGATCGAGGGGTTCGTGGAGCGGTTCGTGGCCGACCCCAAACCCGAGGTGGAGTTCTATCGCGATCCCGAGGCGCTCTTCGAACGCTACGAGATCGAGCCCGCGATCGACTCCAACCTGGGTCGCAAAGTCTGGCTCAAATCCGGCGGCTATCTGATCATCGACCAGAGCGAAGCACTCACCGCGATCGACGTGAACACCGGGCGCTTCGTCGGCAAGCGCGATCTTGAAGAGACCGTGCTCAAGACGAACCTCGAGGCCGTCAAGGAAGTGGTGCACCAGCTGCGTTTCCGCAATATCGGCGGGCTCATCATCATCGACCTCATCGACATGGAAACCGCCGAAAACCGCGAAAAGGTCTACCGCGCCCTCCAAGAGGCGATCCGCGCCGACAAAGCCAAGACCAACATCCTCAAGATCTCCGAGCTCGGCCTGGTCGAGATGACGCGCAAGCGCACGCGGGAAAATCTCGTACAACAGCTGTGCGAGCCTTGCAATTATTGCGACGGACGCGGCTACGTCCTCTCGCGGGAGAGCGTCACGTTCAAGGTGCTGCGCGATATCCGCAAAGATCTGACCCGCTTCTGCGGGCGTCAGATCGCGATTTCGGTTCACCCGAGGGTCGCGGAAATGCTGCTGGGCCCGATGCGGGGTTCGCTGGAGGAGCTCCAGGAGGAACTGGGGCGCGAACTTGAGATCCGCGCAAGGCCGGGAATGCACCAGGAGCATTTCGAGGTGGTCGCCCTCGACGAGGGGGCCCCGGTCGAGCTCGAAGTCCCCTGGCTGGTGGCGACGACCCGACCGGAGGCGGAGGCCGCGGACGATGCGGGCGATGCCGACCTCGAAGAAGAAGAAGAAGAACCGGATCCGGAAGACCTGGTGGACGAAACCGACGAAAAGCTGCCTGCGTCGGTCCCGGCCCTCGCGAGCTCCCACGCGGCCGCCGAGCCGATCGAGGTGGCTGCCCCCCCATCGGCGGAAGCCGTTGACTCGACAACGCAATTTCGGATACTTCCGCGTTCCGGCGAAGGTGAGGACGGGTGATGTACGCGGTAGTGAGAAGCGGCGGGAAACAGGTGCGGGTGGCCCCGGGCGATTCGGTTTGGCTCGAGCGGCTCCCCGGCGAAGTCGGCGACACCGTGGAGCTCCCGGAGGTACTGCTGATCGGCGGCAACGGGGAGCCTCAGATCGGTGCGCCGATGGTCTCGGGGGCCAAGGTGGTGGGCACCATCACCGACCACGGGCGCGGCGAGAAGCTCACGATCTTCAAGATGAAACGGCGCAAGAACTACCGGCGGAAACAGGGCCACCGCCAGCACTACACGCAGATCCGCGTGGAGCGCATCGAGGACGCAGGCAGGGCGGATCTCGGCGCGGCCGAAGGCGAATGAACGATGCGGGCGTGACCCGCGAAACGCGAAAGCAGGCAAACCACCATGGCACACAAGAAGGGGCAGGGGAGTTCTCGCAACGGCCGTGACAGCAATTCGCAGCGGCGCGGTGTGAAGAAATTCGCCGGCCAGGCGGTGCGCGCCGGCAACATCCTGGTGCGCCAGGTGGGAACCAAGATTCACCCGGGCCCCAACGTCGGTTGCGGCCGCGACTACACGCTCTTTGCGCTGCGCGACGGTGTGCTCCGCTTCGAAACTTCCAAAGGACGCACGGTCGCCCGCATCGAACCGGTCGCTTAGCCGGGTCGGCGCGAGCGGCGCCTCCCACGCCCACCCCGCCGCCACACCGATCCCCTTTGCCTTCGATCGAGCGCCCTCGCAGCGCGCGGGTCCGCCGGGGACAAACGGCGGAGAGCTCCGATGAGCAGTCGGGAAACCTTTGTCGATGAAGCCACCGTCGAAGCCGTCGCGGGCGCGGGCGGCGACGGCTGCGTGAGCTTCCGGCGGGAGAAGTTCGTGCCGCTCGGGGGCCCCGATGGCGGCGACGGCGGTCGCGGCGGCAGCGTCATTGCCATCGCCGATCCGAATCTCTCGACGCTGCTCGACCCGCGGCTCCGACACCGGGTCGTGGCCGAAGAGGGCGCCCCAGGCGCCGGCCAGCGACGCCACGGTCGCAGCGGGCGCGACGTGGTGCTCCGCCTCCCGTTGGGGACTGTGATTCGGGACGCGGATGCTGACCCCGAAGCGCCCCCCCTTTGCGACTTCACCGCGGCAGGCCAGCGGGTGGTACTCGCCCGGGGAGGGCGGGGTGGGCGCGGCAACGCTCAGTTCGCGACGCCGACCCGCCAGGCCCCCGAAATCTTCGAGCCCGGCCGGGCCGGCCAGCGCCGCAACCTCCGTCTTTCCCTGAAGTTGCTCGCCGACGTCGGTCTCGTGGGGCTTCCCAACGCCGGCAAATCGACCCTCTTGCGGCGCCTCTCGAGTGCGCGTCCGCGGGTCGCGGCCTATCCCTTCACCACCCTGGTGCCTTCGCTCGGGGTCGTCGAGCAGGGAGAGCGACGTTTTGTCGTCGCAGATATCCCCGGCTTGATCGAGGGCGCCAGCGGAGGTGCCGGCCTCGGTGACCGCTTCTTGCGTCACGTGGAACGCACCCAGGTCTTGGTCCACCTGGTAGATCTAGGAGCAGCCTTGCTCGAGGAACGCGATCCCATGGCCGACTACCTGACCGTGCGCAACGAACTCCGGGCGTACGGCGCGGCGTTGTGTCAACGCCCGGAGATCATCGCGCTCAACAAAGTCGATCTCGCGCCGGACCGCGCCTCGTTTGCGGAAGTCGAGAAGGCGTTCCGTGAGCTCGGACACCCACTGGTTTGGCTGTCGGGCGCCACCGGAGAAGGCCTCGGCGAGCTCCTGGTGACTATGGTACGACTCCTCGAGGAGAACGAAGCGGCGCGGGCCAACGAAGGGAAGATCGCCCGATGAGTGCCGCTGCGCGCCGCATCATGCGCCGCGCCAAACGCATCGTGATCAAGGTAGGCAGCTCCGTCTTGACCCGCGATGGGGCCATCCGCCGGAGCGCCGTTCCGGAGCTGGTGCGCCAGGTGGCGGCGCTCCGCGAGGACGGCCGTCAGATCGTTCTAGTCTCCTCGGGTGCTCAGGCGATGGGCGCCCGCCGGCTGGGATGGAGCCACCCTGGGACTTCGATCCCACGCCGCCAAGCTGCCGCCGCGGTGGGACAGATCGACCTGATCGAACGCTATCGGCGCGGATTCGCCCGGTATCAGCTCCACACGGCGCAGGTGCTGCTCACCCGCACCGGGCTCCAAGATCGCGAGCGATTTCTCAATGCGCGCCACACACTGCTCGAGTTGCTCCGACTCGGTGCGGTTCCCGTCGTGAACGAGAATGACACCGTATCGACCGAAGAGATTCGCTTCGGGGACAACGACAACCTCTCCGCCACGGTGGTGAACCTCGTCGCCGCTGATCTCCTCGTGCTCCTCACGGATGTCGACGGCCTGTACCGTTCGGATCCACGGGGGACCGCGAAGGCCGCCGAGCGCTTCGATGTGGTCGAGTCCATCGACGCGCGGGTCGAAGCCGCGGCGCACGGCTCGGGAAGTGCCTTCGGTCGCGGGGGGATGATCACGAAGCTCCAAGCGGTCCGGACCGCCGCCCGTTCGGGCGCCGCTACGGTGATCACCAGCGGCCTCCGGCGAGGTTCTCTGCTCCGCGTAGCTGCCGGAGAGGACGAGGGGACGCTCTTTCTTTCTGGGGCGCGCATCTCGAGCCGCAAACACTGGCTGGCCTACACCGCCGAGCCGCGAGGCGCGTTGGCCCTCGATGAAGGTGCGGTGCGCGCCCTGCGCGAGCGCGGCCGCAGTCTCTTGCCGACCGGCATCACGGGGGTGCGAGGCGACTTTGGAATCGGCGACCCGGTGAGCTGTGTGGCACCCGAGGGGCGCGAGATCGCGCGGGGGCTGGTCGCCTATGCAGCGGCCGACGTGCGTCGCATCCAGGGCCTCGCGACGACCCAGATCGTGCAGGTGCTAGGGTATTCAAACGGGAGCGAAGTCATTCACCGCGACGACCTGGTTTTGCTCGAAGCCCCGTGAACGCGGGCCGATCCCGCGTCGACCGGTGAGGGAACCGCAACCGGCCGGAGAACCCATGGAATTCCCTGCTCAAGAGAGTCGCGCCGGGAATGCGCTCACCGCGCGCGTCGCGGGCGCCGCGCGCAGCGCACGCGAGGCTTCCGCCCCGCTTGCCGAACTGACACGAGCGGTCAAGGATCGCTGGCTTCTGCGTGCCGCGAAGCGTCTGGAAGCGGCCCGCGACGGCATCCTCGAGGCCAATCGCCGCGACCTGGCGGCGGCTCACGACAAGGGCCTCGAACCGCCCCTGCTGCGCCGCCTCGAGCTTTCCGACGATCGCTGGGCCGCGATGGTCGGGGGGTTGCGCGATATCGCGGCGCTGCCCGACCCGGTGGGTGAGATCACCGAGATGCGCGTCCGTCCCAACGGCTTGCGGGTCGGTCGAATGCGGATCCCGCTGGGTGTAATCGGAATTATCTATGAATCGCGCCCGAATGTGACCGTCGATGCAGCGGCGCTCTGCGTCAAGGCGGGCAACGCGGTGATTCTGCGCGGCGGCTCCGAGGCGATCGCCTCGAACCTCGCGCTCGCTCAAGAATTGCGCAGCGCGGCGCAAGATGTCGGGATTCCGCAAGCGGCGGTGACGATGATCGACACCACCGATCGGGCCGCCATCGACGTCCTCCTGACGCTCGATCGCGACGTCGATCTGATCATCCCGCGCGGGGGGCCGGGGCTCATCCGCAAAGTCGTCGAGACCTCGCGCATTCCGGTGATCAAACACGACGCGGGCGTGTGCCACATCTTTCTCGACGCAAGCGCCGACGTGGCGATGTCCACCGGCATCGTGCGCGATTCGAAGATCCGGCAGATGGCGGTTTGCAACGGTCTCGAGACACTCCTCGTTCACCGCGACGCAGCGCACCGGCTGCTGCCCGAAGTCCTGAAGGCGCTACACGAAGAAGGGGTGGCGATCCGCGG
>CAZTOE010000111.1:0-13260 GCA_964615045.1 uncultured Spirochaetales bacterium | reverse complement strand
CCAAGTTGTCCTTCATGTCGTAGAGCCACATGCCGTTGGGCTGACTCAGGAAGTCCGGGAAGAGCGATCCGTGCACGACCCGTCCGGGCCGGTGCTTCTTCGGATCGACCCGCCAGATCTCCTTGATCCCGGTCTCGTACACCTGGGGGCAGGATCCCGCCAGATCGAACGCCTCGGTCAACTGTTTGGTGAGACTCCCGCGCACGCCTTCGCCGAGCACGGTCACCTTTGCGCGAATGTCCATCCCCGGCTGGAAGTTGGCTTTGGGCTGGCCGTCCTTGCCGACGCCCATGTCGCCGGTTCGCACGCCGACCACGCGGTTCCCCTCGAGGAGGATCTGGTCGCCGGCGAACCCGGGGTAGATCTCGATGCCGGCTTCTTCGCACTTCTCGCCCAGCCACTTGACCACGTTCGAGAGGGATGTGACGTGGTAGCCCTTCTTCTGGAACATCGGCGGGCAGATCGGCGAGCGGACCGAGGCTCCGCGGAAGAACATCCAGAACGAGGCGGAGTCGCAGACGTATTCGGTCGGAAATCCCCGCTCCTCGAAGTCTGGAATCAACTCGCGGATCGCGCGCGGGTTCATGACCGCACCGGAGAGGGAGTGGTCGCCCAAGTTGGCGGCCTTCTCGATGACCAGAATCGTCGGGGGCTCGATCGGGGACGCGCCGGGCCGGGCGTTGTGTGCCTCGATCGACCTCACGAGGTGGAGTGCCGACGCCAGGGTCGCGGGGCCCGCCCCGACGTAGAGGATGTCGACTTCCAGACTCTCGCGCTCGATCTCGCTCATGGGGTCCTCTTGGCTGGGTGCCGGCGGATCCGGGTAACCCTCGAAAACTAGGCGACCTCTTTCGCGAAAGCGAATTGGCCTCCTGTGTCTCAGTTGCCCCGCTATGCTTGATCCATGGCAAAGCCGGGTAGCGCCCTCGTCGATCTGGTGCGCGAGTTCATCGCGGCCTCCGAACTCCTCTCGAGCGTTCTCGACCGTGCGGAAAGCGGCACCTTGCGCTGGGAGGAGGTTCAGCGTTTGGTGAGCGAAGACGAGGCGAGTCTGCTGTTCCGGTTGAAGGAGCGCAGTCACCAGCTCATCCGTGGGCGCGATGGAGCGGACGACCTGTCGCGAGCGGCGCTCTTCGATCTGGCGGTGGGATCGCTGTTCCACGAGGCCATGAAGCTGCGCGAGAATCTCTATCAACTCTCCGTGTACGCGCCCCGCGTGGAGCGGGCCCGCAGCAATGCGACGCCGGGCACGGAACGGCTCTTCCAGGAGTTCTCACGAATCTTGAAGCTGTCGCAGGTGCGGCTCGCCGAGGCCGTGGAAGAGACCCGGGCGCTACTCGAGCAGACGCGCGACCAGTTCCGCGAATTCCTGGTGGATTGCCGCCACGAGGGGCTCGTGGCTCGCTACCTGGTCGAGAATGCCGAGCGCTGTGAACGGGTTCTCGGGCAGTCGCTCGACACCTTTTTCGCGGGCGTCCATGGCCACGCCGCGCGCGGTTACGAGCTAGTCGCGCGCTCCTACCTGGAGAGCGGATACTTCAGCGAGGCGCTGGGTGCGCTGCGCGAGGCACTCGCGCGCGATTCGTCCCGCGCGGCGCTCCGACACGATGAAGCTTACGCGCATGGGATGAACGCCTACGCGGATGGCCACTACGAGGAAGCGGTGCGTTACCTGGAGCGTTGGGCAGCGGAGGACTTCGGGGTCGGCGACGCGGCCTTCATCGAGCTCGCGCGGGTGGCGTTGGAGCGGCTCCCGGATTTGCTCCCCGTGCAAGAATCCCGTCCCACGGGGCGGCGGGCCGCTGAACTGGCGTCCAGGTTGGCCAGCGCCTAGGGGGTCTTGGCGGCGCCCGGCGGTGTCGGCCCGGCCACCGGGGCGGAGCGCCGCTGCCGGTAGAACCAACACGAAGCGGCGCCGGAGACGAAGAGCGCCACACCGATCCACTGCGCCTCGGTGAGCCCGCCGGCCACCCTCGGGTTGACCCGCCAAAACTCGACGACGAAACGGCCCGCTCCGTTTAGGGCCAAGAACTCGCCGAAGAGGAATGGGCTTCTTTTTCGGCGTCGCCAGAGCCAGGCCGTCACCGCGAAGAGCCATGCGCTTTCGTAGATCTGGGTGGGATGGACGGGGACCAGGGTGGGCGGTGCACCGTCTGGAAACGCGATTCCCCAGGGCAAGTCGGTGGGGCGGCCGTAGTCGTCGCCCACGAGGAGGCAGCCGATGCGCCCGATCGCCTGTCCAATCGCCACCGCAAGCGCGGCGGCGTTGGCGAACTCAAAGGTCGAGACCTTGTGGATCCGCGTGCCCGCGACGCCAAGTGCAGCGCCACCGATCAGGCCGCCGTAAAAGGTGAGCCCGTCGCGTGAGCCCAAGAGCTCAAAGAACGGCCGCCCCTCGCGGACAGAGACGTCGATCGCGTAGTAGAGCTTCGCGCCCAAGACGCCCCCCACCATGCAATAGAGGAGCATGTTGGTCGCAACCTCGGGGGCATAGCCTAGCTCTTGCATCCGGCGGCTGGTGAGCCAGGTCCCGACCAAGAAGCCGATCGCCAACATGATCCCGAACGAGCTCACCGGGACGCCAAAAATGTGGAAGGGAATCGGGTACATGACGCGGGCCAGCCTAGCGCTCCCGTGCTTCGACGGCGGCGTATTGCAGGAGGCGTGCACCCGGGTGCGCAAAGCCCCGCCGCCACTCTGCTTCCGCGCCCCTCCAGTCTTATAACTAGCTGAAAAGTCTCATATTTTCCTTGAAGA
This sequence comes from uncultured Spirochaetales bacterium, assembly GCA_964615045.1. Taxonomy (GTDB): domain Bacteria; phylum Myxococcota_A; class UBA9160; order UBA9160; family PR03; genus JANQRO01. The sequence continues at coordinate 10,503 of CAZTOE010000111.1, read as the reverse complement.
AGACCGAAACTCCGCTAGCTTCCTACGCCGGAGAGCAGCACCATGGTTGCGACACGAGCGATTCACAGCCCCGCGTCCCCCACACCTGCCGGTGAAGCCGACCGGCCGGGAGAGGATCCACCGCGACGTTGCCCCGTCGCGCGGGATCCGTTGCCGATGCAATCGCGCCGTTCGCTCACCCTGACCCTGGCCGGTCTGGGTCTTCTCCTGGCCGTTGATTCGTTCCCTGTTCGGCCGCGAGCGGAAGCGCTCCCGGCAGTGTCGGCGGCACCGGTGCGTGGCGCCGAAGGGGAGGCGGAGACGACGGCTGCCGAGCTCCTCGGTCGTTGGAATCCCCATCTCACCGCGGCCGAGCGGGCGCGCATCGCGCGGGCGGTGACGCGTTCCGCGCGCAACTACGATCTAGCGCCCGATCTCGTCATGGCCGTGATCTTTGTGGAGAGTGCTGCGCGCCCCGGGGCGAGCAGCTCGAAGGGCGCGCTCGGGCTGATGCAGATCATGCCTTATATGAAAGCCAGCCTGGACCTCGCGGGCAACCCGACAACGATCGAGAGCAACATCGAGGCGGGTTGCCAGATCCTGGCCGACAATATCGCGCGTCTAGGAGAAGATCGCGGCATCCTCGCCTACTTTTGGGGCTCCAAGCGCGGTGGTGATTGGTACCTGCAACGCGTCCGCGCCGCCCAGAACGAAGCGCGCCGGCACCTGCGCGCCAGCTAGCAGGCGGCCGAAGGCCGCCTGCTAGCGAGGCGAAGCCGGGCGGAGACCACGAAGGTCGGCGAACGAAGGCCAGCAAGCAAGGACCGGCGGGGCGGCCCGCGCAGTGAGCCGAAGGCGAACGAAGTCAATAAGCTAGGGTCATCGCCGTGGAACGCCGCGTCGTCCGCCGTCAGGAAGGTCAGTTCCAAGCCTCCGGTCTGCTATTGCGGCGCCGTGCCTGGCAGCCGAGCCAGCCCCGAAGTGCGCTGATCATCGTTCACGACCTCTGCGATCACAGTGGTCGGTTGGATGGCTTGGGAGCCTGGTTGGCTGCTCGGGACGCGGCGGTTCACGCCTACGATCAGCGTGGCCACGGACGCTCTCCCGGCGAACGGGGTCGGGTGGACAACCTGGCGATCCTCGTGGGCGACCTCGATCACTTCGCCGAGTGGGTGGCGGAGCAGCACACCGGCCTCCCGGTCGGCGTAATCGGACTAGGTGTCGGGGCGGTCGTGGCGTTGCGCTGGCTCGCCCAGCGGAAGCCGGATGTGGCGGCGGCTGTGGTTCTCGGCGCACCCCTCGACCCCGCCGTCGCTACATGGCCGCTTCCTGGCCGCTGGCGGCGTGCCCTGGCCGCGCTCTGCCCGCCGCGTCTGGCCTCGGCGCCGGCCATCGAACCGTCCTCCTTGAGTCGCGACCCACAGGTGGTTCGGAGCTACCGGGAGGATCCCCTGGTGGTGCGCCGCGTTCCGGTATCCACCATCCGCGTCGTCGATGAGGCGGTCGCCGCGCTCCAAGGCGAGATCATCGCGCTGCGCATTCCGATCTTCGTCGGTCACGGGGAAGCGGACGTCCTTTGTCCGGTGCAGGGCGCGCGGCGTTTCCACGAGCGGCTTCGCGGGCCGGGTCACCGGCTGGCGCTCTATCCGAAACTGCGTCATGAGATTTTGAGCGAGCCGGAGCGCGAGAGCGTCCTTCACGACCTGTTGGATTGGTTCCGGGAGAAGGGTCTATGACGCAGCTGAGTCACCTCGATGAGCGCGGTCGCGCGCGAATGGTCGACGTCGGAGAAAAGCCGGTGACCAAGCGCGAATGCGTGGCGCGAGGCGCGGTGTTCATGGCGGCGGCCACGCTCGACGCCGTCACGAGCGGCGCAAATCCCAAAGGCGACGTCCTGGCCCTCGCGAGAGTCGCCGCGATCCAGGCGGCAAAGCGCACCTACGAGTGGATTCCACTGGCCCATCCACTTCCCCTCGATGTGGTCGAAGTGGCCCTCGAGCCGGATCGGTCAGGCCCGTGCGTGAGAATCGAGGCGACGGTACGAGCCCAGGCACGGACCGGTGTCGAGATGGAGGCGCTGGTCGCTGTGTCAGCCGCCGGACTCACGATCTACGACATGTGCAAAGCGATCGACCGCGCCATGCGTATCGAGGCCATCCGCCTGGTGCGCAAGAGCGGGGGCAAGAGCGGCCTTTGGGACTCAGGGGAATAGCGCGGTCCGCCGAGCCCTTCCGGTCTCGTCGACCCCACCTGGCCCCGGTCTACCCTCACTCTCCCCGGTTCCCATGATGGCCGTTATGGTTTCCTCCGCCTTTTCCGGGCCCGGCGACGGCCCGCGCGAGCGGTTGGCCACGCAGGGCGCCGAAGCACTCTCGGAAGCTGAGCTCGTGGCCCTGATCCTCCGCACGGGGCTAAGGGGCTGCGACGCGCTCTGCTTGGCTCGCCGCCTGCTCGACCGCGCTGGGAGCTTGGCGCGCTTGGCCGCTCTTTCACCTCCCGAACTCGACGGAGAGCCCGGGCTCGGCAGGGCCAAGGCGGCTGCTTTGGTCGCTGCCTTCGAAATCGGCAGACGTGTTGCCACGCGTCGCCTCGCACCCGGGAATGCGGTGCGGGGTCCTGAGGACGTCTTCCGCCATTTTTACGCGCGACTCCGAAATGCGTCCCAGGAATGCTTTGTCCTCCTGCTGCTCGATGGGCGTCATCGACTGATTCGCGAAGTTGCGGTCAGCCGGGGAACGTTGACCGCGAGCTTGGTCCATCCGCGCGAGGTGTTCCGCAGTGCCCTTCGCGAAGCGGCCGCAGCGGTGGTTTTGGTTCACAATCACCCGAGCGGAGATCCGACGCCGAGCCACGAAGACCGCGAAGTGACCGAGCGTCTGGTCCGCGCCGGGGGGTTGCTCGGGATTCCTGTAATCGACCACATTGTCGTCGCGGAGGGGGGATACCGGAGTCTTCGCCAACGGGGTTTATTCCCCGAAGGGATTGAGAGCGGCTGAGAACGCTCACCTAAGGCTCCCCCTCGAGCTGGTCGATGAAACCCCCACCACACCAGGGGAGCCGCCGAGATGGCAGCGCAGGATTCCTCGCATCCGATTGCTTCCGCCCTTGCGGAAGACGGGGTGCCGTCCGATATCGAGACCTCGATCGAACGCCGCCGCGCCCAGCGTTCGCAACTCGTCGTTCGCGTGCGCTACTCGACCGTCGACGCGCTGTTCTCGGAGTTCACCAGGAATATCAATGAGGGCGGAGTCTTCATCGCGACCGATCGGCCTGCCGAACTGGGGACCCGAGTCTCTCTCGAGTTCGAGCTGCCGGGCGGGGCGGGAACCGTTCGCGCCCTGGGGCGGGTCGCTTGGACTCAATCGGGCCAGCAGCCGGGTCCGGACCGGCGCCGCGGCATGGGCGTGGAGTTCGAGGAACTCGATCGGGACGCGCGTGAGCGCATCAACGAATTCGTGCGGCGGTTGCGCTCGCCGACCTAAGGCTTCTCAAAACGGGATGTCGTCGTCGGTCCCGACTCCATCTTGGCTGGAGCCCTGCGCTTCGCGTTCTCCGCCCGGTTCGGCGTCGGATCCGCGCCCCGCGCCGCCCCGACCCCCGATGAACTGCACGGTCTGGGCATGGATTTCGGTGGTTTGCCGCTTGTTGCCCTCGCGGTCTTCCCACTCGCGGGTGCGGAGCTGCCCCTCGACGTAGACCGTGCGCCCCTTCGAGAGGTACTGGGCGCAGAGTTCTGCGGTTTTGGCCCACGTGACGATGCGGTGCCACTCCGTTCGCTCTTCGCGTCCTCCCTCACGACTGTTCCAAGACTCAGTCGTCGCTAACGAGAAATTGGCAACGGCCTGACCGTTCTTCGTGTAGCGGAGCTCGGGATCGCGCCCCAGGTTGCCGACCAAAATGACCTTGTTGACACCTGCCATGGGGGAAACTCCGTCACGGGCGGGGTTGATGGTTGCATCATTCCCCCACTGCCCGCTCGCGTCAAGCGACAACTGCCGGCCGCTCGCGTTGACACGGCTTCTCGCTGGCACCTAGGCTTTGAATCACGGAACCATATGTGATCCAGTACCTCTGTGTTGCCCTTGTCACCCTCAATACGGTGATCTTCGGATTGCCTGTGGTCCTGGTTTCCTTCCTCGATCCGAGCGGGCGGGTCGCGTTGAATCTGGTCAGGGCCTGGAATCTCGTCAATTTGTTCGTCTATCGGCTCGAGGTCGAGGTCGAGGGCGTCGATCGGATCCCTCGTGACACACCCCTCGTGATCATGAGCAACCACCAGAGCATGCTGGACATCGCCGCGTTGGTGAAGACCCTGCCGATCGATTTTCGCTTCGTGGCGAAGAAGGAGCTGGTCCGCGTGCCCTTCTTTGGATGGGCGCTGTGGAGCTCCGGACAGATCATCGTGGATCGCCAGAATCGCGCGCGTTCCGTCGCGAGCCTGAGGCGCGCCGCCAAACGCATCCGCTCCGGGGTCAACGTCATCATCTTCCCTGAAGGCACCCGCAGCCGAGACGGGCGACTCGGGCCCTTCAAGAGCGGCGGCTTCCATCTGGCGATCCAGGCCCAGGTTCCGATCCTCCCCGCCACGGTGTCGGGAAGCCATCGGATCTCTCGCAAGGGCAGCTTGCGGGTGCGCCGCGGAGCGAAGGTCAAGATTCACTACGGGGACCCCATCCCCACCCGCGGCCTCGCGATTGCGGACCGTGAAGCGCTAAAGGACCGGGTGCGCCGCGCGATCGAGCGCGGCTACGACCCGAAGCTCCAACCGGAGGCCTCGACGGCAAGGGCTTCGGGTACCGAGAGGCGCCTCGCTTGACGCTGCGCTCGGCGCGCCGGTAAGCTCGCGCTATCCCGGGGGTGAGGGATTCCATGGCGAAACAGCGGCGGAGGCGCGAACGCGCTTCCCACCGCCGTTCGGTGGCGGCGGGGCGGCGCGGGGATGCGCGCCCCCGAACGCCGGCGGACTGGCTGGGCGAGACGCTCGGTGTGCTCCTGATCGGGCTGGCGGCGCTCGCGGCCCTGGCGCTCGCGACCTACGACCCGAACGACCCGGTTTTCCGCGTTACCGAGGTCGCCAACGGGGCCGGGGTTTTCGGAGCGGCGCTCGCGGCGCTCCTCTTCCGCGTCTTCGGATGGGGCGGGATTCCCGTCGTTGTCACCGGAGCCGTCGTGGGCGCGCGATTGGTCTTGCTGCGCGGGCTCCCAAGTGCTCGCTTTGCGTGGGGAAGTCTGTGTCTCGTCGCGAGCGCGGCCACCTTGCCCCATTTTGCTCAAGAACTCGCGCCGAGCACCGGGGGTTGGCTCGGGGCCTGGCTGGCCCCCGGCCAGCGCGCCTTCTTCGGACGCTGGGGTGCCTTGCTCCTCAATAGCGGGCTGGCGGGAGTCGGATTGCTGGCGTGGTTTGGGATCGGTATCCGCTCTGCCTTGGCCGTACTCTTGCGTGGTCTCGAGATCGTCGTTCGCGTCCTCGCGGGCTTCGCGGCGCGGCTGGCTCAGGGCGCGGCCGCGCTGCTCCGTCTCGGCGCACGGGGGATCGCCGACGTGAGCCGCCGGCTTGCGCGCGTCCCCGGTGTCGTGGCCGGAGCCTGGGCCCACGGCCATCAGAGCCTGGAGGTTTGGAAGGCGCGCCGCGCGCGCCGCGCCCGGGCTAGCGAGTCCGTCGAAATCGCCGGAGAGTCGGCCCTGGTGCCGATCGATCCCGCACCGGTGGCGATCTCCTCCCCTCGCGCCCGGGGGCCCGAGCCCGCGATTGTCGACCACCGGAGTGAACAGCGCGGCGAACCGGAGCAGGAAACCTTCGCCTTCCGCGAGGGCGGCCGGTTCGATTCCTACGAGCCTCCCGACATTGGCATCTTCGCGCGCCCGCCGGAGACGGCCCGCAGCTACGACCGCGAAAGCCTGATCATGAACTCGCGGATTCTGGAAAAGAAGCTCGCCGATTTCGCGGTCAACGGCCGCGTCGTCACGGTCCATCCGGGGCCGGTCATCACGATGTACGAGTTCGAGCCAGCGTCGGGTGTGAAGGTAAACCGCATCACCAGCCTGGCTGACGATCTCGCGCTGGCGCTCCGCGCGCTCTCGGTCCGCATCATCGCTCCGCTTCCCGGAAAGTCCGTCGTGGGCATCGAGATCCCCAACCCCGACCGCGACGACGTGTTCATCCGTGATCTACTCGAGGCCCAGAGCTTTCGGAAGAGCCGTTCGAAGCTGACGCTGGCGCTCGGGAAGGACATTTTCGGCAACCCCGTCGAGGGCGATCTCGCCAAGATGCCCCATCTACTCGTCGCGGGGGCCACCGGGACCGGAAAGAGCGTCTTCCTGAACGCTCTGCTCTGCTCGATCCTGTTTCGCGCGAGTCCCGACGAACTCAAGCTCTTGCTGATCGACCCGAAGATCCTCGAGCTTTCGATCTACGAGGGCATTCCGCACCTGATCGCGGACGTGGTGACGAACCCCAAACGCGCGGCCGCCGCGCTGGCGGGCGTGGTGGCCAAGATGGAGGACCGGTACCAGATGATGGCGGCCCTCGGTGTGCGCAACATCGAGCAGTTCAACGCCCGCATTGAAGAGATGCGCGCCGACGGGCTCGACCGCTTCGAGCTCAAGCCCAAGCCCGGTGAGACGCAGGGAGAAGTGCGTCCGCTGGAATCCATCCCCTACGTGGTGGTGGTGATCGACGAGCTCGCGGATCTGATGGTGGTTTCGGCGCGCGATGTCGAAGAGTCCCTTCAGCGCCTGGCGCAGATGGCGCGCGCCGCCGGGATTCACCTGGTGCTCGCGACGCAGCGGCCCAGCGTGGACGTCCTCACCGGCGTCATCAAGGCGAACTTTCCGTCGCGGATCTCGTTTCAGGTCTCGTCCCGGACCGACTCGCGCACGATCCTCGACCACAACGGCGCGGAACACCTGCTCGGGAAGGGAGACATGCTGTTCCTCCCCCCCGGCACCTCCAAGTTGCAGCGAATCCACGGTGCCTACGTCTCCGAGAAGGAGGTGAGCGAGCTCGTGGAGCACCTGCGCAAACAGGGAGCGCCGAGCTTCGACGAGACGTTGCTGCGTGTTCGCGAGGAAAGTGAGGCGAAGGAGGAGCGCGGCGAGGATGTGGATGATCTGTACGACCGGGCGCTCGCGATCGTGGCGGAGAGTCGAAACGCCTCGATCTCCTATCTGCAACGGCGGCTCAAGGTCGGCTACAACCGGGCCGCCCGGATGATCGAACAGATGGAGCTGGAGGGCGTGGTGGGACCCCAGGAAGGCACCAAGCCCCGCGATGTCTACGCCCAGCCCATCGCCGACTAGCCATGGAGCGAATGAAACCCGGGGGCGGCCGTCCAAGCCCCGCCATGCGTTGCCTCCGCTGTCTTGTCGTCGTCGCAGGTTGTGCCGCGGGAGCGTTCGCCGCGAACGCCCCGGCCAGCGCCGCCGGAGCGGACTGCGCTGTCGAGATTGCGGGGCGGGTACAAGCGCACTACGACACGGTGCGCGATCTGAGCGCGGATTTTCGCCAAACTACACAACGCGTCGGCATGGGCAGCATGGAGGCTGGCGCCCTCGACGCGAGCGGAGAGGTCGTGCTCGCTAAGCCCGGTCGGATGCGTTGGCGCTACGAGGCTCCGGAACCCAGCGAAGTCGTAAGCGATGGCGCGGGCGTATGGATCTATGATCCCGTGGCCCGCGAGGCCCAGCACTTCGCAGTGGGCCGAGAGTTCCTCTCGGGCGCCGCGCTTCAGTTTCTACTCGGCGAGGGGAATCTGCTGGACGAGTTCGAGGTGCGAGCGGAGCGCTGCGGCGAGAGCACGACGGTGCTCACGCTTCACCCGCGAAAGCCGAGTTCATTTGAGCGAGTCGATCTCTTCGTGGACCCCGACACGGGCGCTGTGGGTGAAACCCGGGTCGTCGACCTGCTCGGCAACCGCACCCATCTGGAACTCGAGGACGTGCAGCTGAATCAAGATCCCGACCCGGTGCTCTTCGTCTTCACTCCGCCGCCCGGCACGCGCATCCTGGAGATGCCGGGGCCACAGACGCCATAGCCATGCCAGCCGGCCGGGACGGCTCTCGGCAGCGCGCCCGCAAAGGTTCCGACACCCCCGTCAAGATTGCGGCTGTTTTGCGAGCAACGTTGCATCCGGAAGCGGCAGGTGACTGGAACTTCATCCGCAACACGCCCGCTTCGCTTCAACGCGCCAAAACTCCCATCGGGCGTAGGGATAGATCCACGACTGCCAGTTCCTGAAGCCTTCGGTCGAGTTGACTCTCAGGGGCAGGAGGGTAGACTCATTTTATCCTAAGGGTCCGGAAGTAAAAAGGTTTTTGATCAAGTAGTGATCCCGTCTCCCTCTCGCCGGGGCCGATCGAGGCGAGTTGCGCTCTCGAATCACTCGGCGGGCGCGGTGGATTCGCTCAGGATTGATGGGGACGTGTTTGGCCGGCCCGTCGGACGGGCCGTGGGACGAGAAGGAGCAGTGCCCTTCGTGCCCCGCGGGTCGACGTAGCCTTCCCCGCCTCGCGGAGCGAGCCTGTGAGTTCGATCGCCGAGACTCACTGGCCTCCGTCGGCTGGTGGAATCCCCACCTGTGAGGAGAGGTGCGAATGTTTCGTGCGAAGGCAGCTTCACCCCTAGGGGTTTGCTTTCTCTCATTGACCGAATTGGGCGACACCCAACGAGGAGCCGGGCGGTTTTGAAGCGCCCCGTTACATTCCCCTGGCTCCGCTCCCCGAATCCAAGCGGCACGGCGTTTGCACACTCGATTGCTCGGATAACGGGGGTACTTTTGCTGCTGTGGCGGCAGCGGGAGAGAGGGCGAGATCATGAGTGAAATGGACGAATCGGGTGGCTCCGGGCGCAAACGCTTTGTGCGCGACGTGATGCGGCGCATTTCTGCTGGGAATCCGGGCGAGACGCCCGAGGATCTCGCGGAGGCCGTGCGCAGCGTGGAGGAGAGTATCGACGACCTGCACGACGCACTGCGCTTTCTGGGCAGTGACTCACCAGAATTCCGCCGCCGTCTCGACCGCGTGCTCGCCGAGTTTGAATCGACCCGCCGGCGTTACCGCCTGGCGCGCCAACAACTCTCCGATGCCGAGCGCCAAAACGAGAAGCTCGTCCACGCGCTTCAGGAGGCAAAGCAACAGATCGAACTCCTCAAGGAGGAGGTCGACAAGCTGTGCGCGCCGCCGAACAACTACGGGGTCTTTATCTCCTCCAACAAGGATGGAACCGCCGAGATCATCGTCGACGGACGCGCAATGCGCGTCAACGTGCATCCCAAGGTCGACCCTCTGCAATTTGAAGAGGGCCAACTCGTCGTGTTGAACGAGGCCTTCAACGTGATCGAGGCGGCGGGTTTCACCGCCCGGGGTGAGATTGCGTCGGTGGTCGAGCTGCTCGGTGACGGGCGGGCCATCGTGCTGGGCCACACCGACGATGAGCGGGTAGTGACACTCGCCTCGCCGCTGCGGCAAGAGAAGATCAAGACCGGTGACCACATCCTGTTCGATCCGCGTACGCAGTACGCGTTCGAGAAGATGCCGAAGTCGGCCGTCGAAGAGGTGATGCTCGAGGAGATCCCCGACGTCACCTATCAAATGATCGGCGGCCTGGGTGATCAGATCGAAATTCTGCGCGACTCGATCGAGCTCCCCTACATGTACCCAGAAGCGTTTGCGGAGCACAAGCTCGCGCCGCCCAAGGGCATCTTGCTGTACGGACCTCCCGGCTGCGGAAAAACGTTGATTGCCAAAGCAGTTGCCAACAGCCTGGCCCAGAGCATCGAGAAGCGCACCGGTCGCAAGACCGCCGCCTATTTCTTGAATGTGAAGGGCCCCGAACTGCTGAACAAGTACGTGGGCGAGACCGAGCACAAGATTCGCGAGGTCTTCCGCAAGGCGCGGGAGAAGGCGTCTGAAGACGTGCCCGTGGTGATCTTCTTCGACGAGATGGATTCGCTCTTCCGCATGCGCGGGTCGGGCATTTCCTCCGACATGGAAGCCACCGTAGTGGCGCAGTTCCTGTCCGAGATCGACGGTGTCGAATCGCTCAAGAACGTGATCGTGATCGGGGCGAGCAATCGGCAAGACCTGATCGATCCCGCCGTGCTGCGGCCCGGTCGCCTCGACCTCAAGGTGAAGGTCAATCGCCCCGACGCCCAAGCGGCCCACGACATCTTCACCAAATACTTGCTCGCCGATCTCCCCTTCCATCGGGAAGCGGAGCAGAAGTACGGGAGCGATTCGAACAAGGTTGTCGACGGGCTCCTCAGGGAGACGATCGATGCCATGTATGCCACCACGGAGGAGAACAAATTCCTCGAGGTGACCTACGCCAAGGGTGAACGCGAGATCTTCTATTTCAAAGATTTCTCGAGTGGTGCCATGATCCAGAACATCGTGGACCGAGCCAAGACCAAGGCGGTCAAGCGGCTGATCCACGAAGGCGAGCGCGGGATCAAGCTCTCCGACCTGATCGATGCCGTGCGCGAAGAGTTCAAGGAGAACGAGGATCTTCCCAACACCACCAACCCC